>NZ_JAIBNX010000107.1:0-21800 GCF_026130045.1 Micromonospora sp. CPCC 205371 | reverse complement strand
TCAAAAAAACGGAACACCCCCCCCCCGCCGTGTGTGGGGGGCCCGGGACCGTTTGTTTCCGGTTGGGGATCGGTCAATACCTACTGACTCCACGACGGCCGGCCACTCCGGCCACCAGCGCCACGCCGACAGCGGCGAGCACGACCTGCAGCAGGATTTCGGTCCAGTCCAGGCCCGCTGTGTCGGCGACGCCCGCGGCCCGTGCGATGACGGTGCCGAGAAGGGCGGCGCCCACGCCGATGAGCATGGTGAGCCAGATCGGGATGTTCTGGCGGCCTGGTACGACCAGACGACCCAGCGCACCGATGATCAAGCCGATGATCAGAGCGGAGATGATGCCGCTAGCAGTCACGGTCGCCTCCTTTTCCGGGGGTTAGCGTTACCGCCTAACGTTTCCCCCGGCTCACGCTCCCAAACGCAGCGCCGCGTCCCGAACTGCCTTGTCCATCGTCTCGAAGGCGAGCTTGGGCGGCTGGTCCAGGGAGAACCACGCCATCTCGGACGACTCGTCAGGATCGAGCGTCACCCGCGCGCCGTCGAGCGTCGCCAGGTAGAAGCAATCGAGTACCGGCAGAAGCTCGCCCTGGAAGGCGTAGCTGCCGACGTACATCCCGACGAAGTCACCGAGCGTCACCTCGACACCGAGCTCTTCGCGGCCCTCGCGCACCGCGGCGGCCGCGGGCTCCTCCCAGCCGTCGCAGAACCCGCCGGGCGTCTCCCACAGGCCCGCCTGCGGCTCTCGGGCGCGCTTGAGCGCCAGGAAGCGCCCATCCTCGTGCACGATCAGGCTGCCCGTCGGGCGAGCGTTGACGAACAGGGCGTACCCGCAGGCAGCGCACGTCGTCGGCGGCGCGGTCTGGAGCTTCCGGCCGCAACGCGGGCAGAACATTACTTCTTGCCGCCCTTGTTTTCAGCGCCATCGGACGTGGACAGCGCCGCGATGAAGGCCTCCTGCGGGACCTCGACGCGGCCCACCATCTTCATCCGCTTCTTGCCTTCCTTCTGCTTCTCCAGCAGCTTGCGCTTACGGGTGATGTCACCGCCGTAGCACTTGGCGAGCACGTCCTTGCGGATCGCGCGGATCGTCTCGCGGGCGATCACCCGGTTGCCGATCGCAGCCTGGATGGGCACCTCGAACTGCTGCCGCGGGATCAGGTTGCGCAGCTTCGCCGCGATCGTGACGCCGTAGTTGTACGCCTTGTCCTTGTGCACGATCGCGCTGAACGCGTCGACGGCCTCGCCGTGCAGCAGGATGTCGACCTTGACGAGGTCGGCCTTCTGCTCGCCGCTGGGCTCGTAGTCGAGGCTCGCGTACCCCTTCGTGCGGCTCTTGAGCTGGTCGAAGAAGTCGTAGATGATCTCGGCGAGCGGCAGCGTGTAGCGCAGCTCGACCCGGTCGGCCGAGAGGTAGTCCATGCCGAGCAGGTTGCCGCGCCGGCCTTGGCACAGCTCCATCACGGCGCCGACGTAGTCGTTGGGCGTCAGCACGGTCGCGCGCACCACCGGCTCCCAAACCTCGCCGACCTTGCCCGTCGGGTACTCGCTCGGGTTGGTGACCGTGTGCTCCGAGCCGTCTTCCATGATCACCCGGTAGACCACGTTGGGCGCGGTGGAGATCAGGTCGAGGCCGAACTCGCGCTCCAGCCGCTCCTGGATGATCTCCAGGTGCAGCAGGCCGAGGAAGCCGCACCGGAACCCGAAGCCGAGCGCGGCGCTGGTCTCCGGCTCGTAGCCGAGGGCGGCGTCGTTGAGCTTGAGCTTGTCGAGCGCGTCACGCAGCCCGGGATAGTCGGAGCCGTCGATCGGGTACAGGCCGGAGTAGACCATCGGCTTCGGGTCCTTGTATCCGCCGAGCGCCTCGCTCGCCGGGCGGATGTTGATCGTGACCGTGTCACCGACCCGGGACTGCCGGACGTCTTTCACCCCGGTGATCAGGTAGCCGACCTCGCCGACGCCCAGCGCCCGCGCCTTCTCCATCTCCGGTGAGATGACGCCCAGCTCCAGCAGCTCGTGGACGGCGCCGGTGGACATCATCTTGATGCGGTCGCGGGCCTCGATGCGCCCGTCGATGACCCGGACGTACGTGACCACGCCGCGGTAGACGTCGTAGACCGAGTCGAAGATCATCGCGCGCGCGGGTGCGCTGGCATCACCGGTGGGAGGCTGGAACTGCCGGACGATCTCGTCAAGCAGGTGCGGCACCCCCTCGCCGGTCTTGCCCGACACCCGCAGGCAGTCTTCCGGCTGGCAACCGATCAGGTGCGCCAGCTCCTCGGCGTACTTCTCCGGCTGGGCGGCCGGCAGATCGATCTTGTTGAGCACCGGGATGACGTGCAGGTCGTTCTCCAACGCCAGATACAGGTTGGCGAGCGTCTGCGCCTCGATCCCCTGCGCCGCGTCGACCAGCAGCACGGCGCCCTCACAGGCGGCCAGGCTGCGCGACACCTCGTACGTGAAGTCCACGTGCCCAGGCGTGTCGATCATGTTGAGAACAGCCTGGTCACCGGCCTGGTCGCCCTCGCGGACCGCCCACGGCATGCGGACGGCCTGACTCTTGATCGTGATGCCGCGCTCGCGCTCGATGTCCATCCGGTCGAGGTACTGAGCGCGCATCTGCCGCGCGTCGACCACGCCGGTGAGCTGCAGCATCCGGTCGGCCAGGGTCGACTTGCCGTGGTCGATGTGGGCGATGATGCAGAAGTTCCGGATACGTCCGGGGTCGGTCGCGCCGGGGCTGTTCGCGGTCACCGGTGGCACAGTCGTCCGTTCTGGTCACGCTGTAAGGGACGGCTCCTATGCTCCCATGCCGCCGCCGGTTGCTACTCGGGTGGCTCTTGGAACAGCGCCGCAAGCTTCGGAAGGTGGCGCCGCACCTGGTCCTCATCGTCGAAATCCCAGAAGTCGTTGAGCTCCGGCTGCCGGGGCGCCTCCTTGGGAAGCTCGACTCCCGTCGCCTTGTGATGGGCCTCGCGGGCGATGTCGAGCATCGCCTCACACTCGAACTCCTCACCGGTCGCGGCCGCCCTGCGCACCGCCGGCAGCTCGGCGAGCGAGTCAGGATCGGACACCGCTCTGGCATACGCCTGGCGACCCTGCGTCATCAGCCAGCCGCGAAACGCGTCGAAGCCCTCGGCTGAACAGCCGCCATTGATCAGGTAGGCAGCGCCCCACAGGTCGACTCGGTAGGAGGCGCCCAGCACCCGCCGGATGTGCTGGTCACACCCCACGATCTCGGCCGGGTCGCGGGTCTCGAGAGCGGCCGCCGCCCGACCGGCCACGGCGTTGGCGCTGCCGCCCTCGGCACGCGCCTCATCGACCAGCTTCCAGAACTCATCGGTGTTCATAACCACGGACTGTGCCAGACCGGTGTGACATCCCGGGCGTGCTTTGCTCTGCTTCCCTGGAGGCAACGCCCGCTTGCTCTGCTTCCCTGGAGGCAACGCCCGCGCTGCGGCCTTTCGCGGGCTGCGGGCTTGCGCGCGGCAAGATTGGTCCATGTCCGCGCGCCCGTTGCCCGCCGTGCCCTACGACGCCACCGCGGTACGGCCAGACTGGGCCGACCTTCCCGTCGACCTGCGCGCCGCGATCACCGCCAAGCTCGGCTCTCCCGTGACCTGGGCCACAACCGCGGGCGGCGGGTTCACCAGGGGCTTCGCCGCAGTGCTCGACACCGCCAGCGGCGAACGGGTCTTCGTCAAGGCCGCCTCGCTGCGTGACCAGCGCCACCTCACCGACTGGTACGCCCGCGAGGTCGCCGTCACCGCTGCCCTCCCTACATCCGTGCCCGCGGCCCGCCCGAGGTGGACGCTCACCGCCGCCGGGCACTACGTGATCTGCCTCGACGCGATCGACGGCCGGATGCCGGCGCTGCCCTGGCAGCCTGCCGACCTGGACGCCGCCCTGGCCGCCTGGGCGGTGGCCGCCGAGGCGCTCCGCCGGCCGCCCGCCGAACTGGAAGCCGTCGGCCTGCCTCCACTCTCCGGGCTCGCCCGCGGCGACCTGTCCTGGTGGCGCGAGATCGCGACCGGTGCCGAGCCCATGCCGCCGACGGCCCCGGCGTGGGTGGAGAAGCGGCTCGACGAGTTGGTAAAACTGGAGGCGAGACTGCCTTCGTTGGCCGCCACCAGCGGTGTCACCCACTGTGACCTGCGACTCGACAACATCCTGATCGACCGGGCCGGCGCCGCGTGGCTCTGCGACTGGACATGGGTCTGCTACGGCCCAGGCTGGTTCGACACGGCCGGCCTGCTGATCAGCGCGTACGCCAGCGGCCTCGACGCCGACACACTCTTCGCCAACCACCCGACCGCCCGCGACGCCCCCGCCGACGCGCTGGACGCGACGCTGGCGGCGATGTCCGGGTACTGGCTGACCTCGGCCGAGGCGGGCCCAAGCACGGCCTCGCCGCACGTCCGCGGTCACCAACGCTGGAGCGCCGAAACGGCCCTGGCCTGGCTGGCCGCTCGCCACTCCTGGTCCTAATCAACCCCGCATGGCCCATCTCGTCTCAGACCGGGCCGCCACGTGCCCCCCTTCTCGTCTCAGACCGGGCCGCCGCGGGCCCCCTTCTCGTCGACCAAGGCCGGGCACGCGCGGCCCTTTCTCGTCGACCAAGGCCGGGCACGCGCGGTCCCTTCTCGTCGATCAAGGGCGAATGCACGTGGTTCGATCTCTTTTCCACGTGCATTCGCCCTTGATCCAGGCGAATGCCCTTGATCGGCGGTGGGCGTTTTGGCTCTGGGGCATGGGTGCTGGTAACCTGGCTCTTCGCGCGTGGCGACGCGTTGCCGTCGCCTGCGCCCCGAAGCAACCAACCCGAGCTAGTAGGACGAGGCTGTCGCGTGGCGAACATCAAGTCCCAGATCAAGCGCAACCGGCAGAACGAAAAGCGCCGGTTGCGTAACAAGTCGGTCAAGTCGTCGCTGAAGACCGCCATCCGCAAGTTCAACGAGGCGACCGAGGCGGGCAACACCGAGGCCGCCGCCGCGGCGATGCGCGACGCGTCCCGCAAGCTGGACAAGGCCGTCAGCAAGGGCGTTATCCACAAGAACCAGGCCGCCAACCGCAAGTCGGCGATCGCCAAGCGGCTGGGTTCCCTCGCCGCCTGACGAGGCCTTCGCGCGGGCGCTGCCCGAGCCGGTTCGGCTCGCGCGGCGCCCGTTGTGCTGTCTACCGCACGGCAGCGGGGCCGCGCCCTCCCTTCTGAGCCACCCGGTTTCGACCGGGCGTGCCTTCGTGCCCTGTCGCACGGGAGATCCGCCATGAAGACGCGGGTCGGTCAGTCGTCGTAGCGCCGAGTCGCGGATTGGCGCGCGCGGAGCGCGTACACGTCGGTTTGGTCCATCTCGGTCGGCTGGGCGTTGGGCGCCGGGGGCGACACCCTCCAGACGCCCGCGGGTGCGGCGCTCTCTTCGACCGCCCGGTGACGGGCGACCACGGCGGCTCGCCCGACTGCGATGCTCGCCTCCCGCTCCCGCTCGATCTCCCTGACCCGCTGCGCCGACCGGACCACCGCCCCTGCGACTAGGTCGTTGATCTTCACCATGACGGCGATCGACACTGGCAGGATCACGATCGCCCACCAGCTCACAAGCTCGGTCAGCGCCAACAGCACACCGAACGCGGCCGCGCCTTCCAAATACAGGAAGCACATCAGACCGCTGGGCCGGAGGTGGCGCAGCCCGAGCAGTCGCGCGTAGAGCGGCCGATAGTCAGCCGCCCCCGGAGTGAGGGCCTCCTGCCGCGCCCTGATCTCGCGGCTCATCGGGCGGTGCTCCCCCGCTGCCCGGCCCCCTGACGGGCGGCGGCGACCGCGAAGATGGCCCGCTCCAAGGCGTACCCACGGTCGTCGGAGCCGCCCTTCACTTCGGCGTTGCACTCAGCGGCAGCGCGCATGGCGTCGACCAATCCCTCAGGGCTCCAACCCCGACTCTGACGCTGCGCCCGCTCGATCTTCCACGCCGGCATCCCCAGGCTGCTCGCGAGCTGGTACGCGTTGCCGCGCCCAGCCGAAGCGACCCGTGCCACAGTGCGTACCCCGTCAGCGAGCGCGTCGGCGATCGGCACTGGGTCGACGCCGATGTGAAGGGCCCAGCGCAGTGCCTCAAGGGCACCAGGCACGTCGCCCACCATCGCGGCGTCCGCGACCGTGAAACCGCTCACCTCCGCGCGGCCGCGGTAGTAGCGAGCCACCGTGTCGGCGCCGATACGACCATCGGTGTCGGCGATCAGCTGGGAACACGCGGCCGCCAGCTCGCGCAGGTCGTTGCCGACGGCGGCGAGCAGCGCCTCCGCGGCGTCGTCGGTGCACTTGCCGCCTTTCCGGCGGATCTCGTCACGGACGAAGCTCACCCGCTCGCGCTGGCCCTTCAGCTTGGCCGCCGGCACAACCGTCGCGCCGGCCGCGCGAAGCCCATCGGCGAACGCCTTGCCCTTCGCGGCCCCGGGGTGAGTCACCACCAACGTCACGTCGGGATCGGGGCTCTTGGCGTACGCCAGCAGTGCGGTGACCAGGTCTTTCTTGGCGTCCTGCCCGTTGCGAACCACCAACAGCCGGCGCCCACCGAACAGTGAGGGGCTCACCATCTCGGCGACCTCACCGGGGCTGAGCGCGCCCGCCTCGTACTCACGAACGTCTGCGCCGGGATCGGCGGCGCGTGCGGCCTCGATGGCTTGGGCGACCGCTCGCGTGACCAGAAGCTCCTCGTCGCCGGAGACGAGCACGATCGGGGGCGAGGCTGTGGAGGTCACGGAGCCATATTGGCACGGCGGATCGTTACCGGATCACGGTCTCTCACCCGTTCGGGCATTCGAGGGATCGCCTTTCGATAAAGCGGACATTTCACCTGGTCACCTTTCGAGTGGCCACCGCCAGTCCACGGTCGGTCTCGACCACCGCGACATCTCCGTCCACATCGGTCCGTAATACGCGTGCGCCTCCCCGGCTTAGGCGTGCGAGAACCGCCCTCGCCGGATGCCCGTATCGGTTGCCCTCACCGACCGGCACAAGCGCCACCGCCGGATCGACAGCGTCGAGGAAGTGGGGATCTTGAAAGGCACTCCCGTGGTGGGCGACCTTCAGGACGTCGGCCCGAAGCCCTGCGGAGCCCATCCGTTCGAGAAGTGCCTGCTGCTCCTCCACCTCAGCGTCGCCGGTGAGCAGCACCCGAACTCCCTCCCGGCGCACCGTGAGCACCAGCGAGTTGTTGTTGGCGTCGGACCGTGTCCCGCGCATCGGGTGCGGCGGCCCGATCGCCCGCACCTCCATCGGGCCGATCATGCGTGCCCAGCCGGGGTGCGCGGCCACCACCGGTATCCGGCGTGCGGTCGCCGACCGCGTGACCAACGCACGGCCGAATTCCGGCTCGTGCCACGCCGTGGTGACCACCGCACCGACGGCCCGGTTACGCAGCACGCCCTCGACGCCCCCGACATGATCGAGGTGGAAGTGCGTCACCACGAGCAGCGGCACGGCACGTACCCCCAACCGCCGCAGGCAACGGTCGACCGCTGGCGGGTCGGGACCGGCGTCGACCACGATGGCCTGGCCGGGCGCCACCGGCATCACGACGGCGTCGCCTTGCCCCACAGCGCACACCGCGACCACCAACCCTGCCGGTGGCCACCCGGACGCGACCAGGCGCACCGGCAGCGCGCCCACCACCACCGCAGCTGTCACGACGGCGGCGAGCCGCCGGACGAACCGCCGTCGCGCCGCGAGGAGGAATGCGACCGTCAGGCCGGCAAGCAACAACGCACCCGATACACCGGCTGGCCAGGGCACGCTCCCCGCCGGCACCCGCGCTCCGTAGCGGGCCACCAACACCAGCCACCACGCCGGCCAGCCGCCCAGCCACGCGGCGAACCCGGCACCCGCTGGCCAGATTGGCGACACAACAGCCGCCGCGACGCCCAGCAAAGTGGCTGGCGCGATCGCCGGCACCGCCAACAGATTGGCCGGTACAGCCACGAGGCTGACGCCACCCGAGAGGCCCGCGACGACCGGCGCGCAGGCTACCTGTGCCGATGCCGGGATCACGATCGCCTCGGCCACGCCCGCCGGCACGCCCCGCCGCCGGAGCGCGTCGCGCCAGCGCGGGGCTAGTAGGAGCAGCCCGCCGGTCGCCAGCACCGACAGCGCGAACCCGGCATCGCCCGCCAGCTCCGGATCGACCACGACAAGCACCGTCACAGCGGTCGCCAGCGCCGGGAGCGCCGCCCGTGATCGGCCGGTCGCCAACGCCAGCAGACCCACCGCCCCCATCGCCGCGGCCCGGACGACACTCGGCGACGGCCTGGCCAGGATGACGAAACCGGCCAGCGCGAGCCCACACGCTCCCGCCGAGAGCCATGGACCGGCTCGTGCCCAGCGGGCCGCCAGCAACACCGCTCCGATCACGATCGCCACGTTGGAGCCGCTGACTGCCACAAGGTGAGTCATGCCGGTGGTGCGGAAATCGTCGACTACTGCCGGATCGAGCCGGCTGACGTCGCCGACAACGAGACCGGGCAGCAGCCCACCTGGCTCGTCGGGCAACGGGACGCAGGCCCGCTGTAAGCCGGCGCGAAGGCGCCCAGCCGCCCGCTGCGCCCACGACGGAGCACCGTGTAAGGCCGGCGCACCCCGCGCCGATAGGACGCCGGCTCGCAGGTCACCGCCTCGCGCCGGCATCAGCCGCCCCCTGGTGGTCAACCGTTGACCTGGCAGGAGCGGTCGCCACGCCGGATCGGTCGCCAGCACCAGGATGCGTCCCGACACCCGCAGCATCCGGCTTGGCCCGTCAACAGGGCGCACCGTCAGCATGTCGGCGGACACGGCGTATAGGGGCGGGCGTCCCGAGTCGCTTCCGACACGGCGCGGATCGTCACGAACGACGAGGTCGGCCTCAACGGTGGCCTGGTCGCGCACCAGCGCGGCAAGCGGGCCGGCATCCCGCGCTACGAGGCGCGCGCCGGTCGCCGCACTGCCACAGACGACGCCGATGAGCACCCCAGCGATCGTCCACCCGTGCCGATACCCCCAACGCTCACGGCCCTGCAAGCCGAGCGCGTCTCGCTCCCCAGACCATGCCCGCCGCCACGCCGTGGCCGGCCGGCGAAGCCATGCCCGCGAGGTCGGTGTGCCCAGCAGGCGTAGCCAAACCCATCGGCTCGGTGGGGCCATCCGGCGCGGCCAGCCGGGCCCAACCGGGCGGCGCAACATCGCCGTCGAGACGATCGTCGCCGCGATGGCCGCGCAGGCTCCCACCAGGGCCGACATGCGTGCCGACGTGTGGAGGGCACCGAGAGCGGACAGCCAGGTGGCCACCGCCAAGCCAGCGAGCCGGAGATCGGGCGGGCTCATACGATCACCAACTCCTTGAGCTGCTCGTATCGGGCCTCGCCGATGCCGTCGACCTGCCGGAGGTCGCTCACCGACCGGAAGCCGCCATGCTGATCGCGGTGGTCGAGGATGCGCTGTGCCAGAACCGGCCCCACTCCGGGCAGGGCGTCCAACTCCGCCAGCGTCGCGGTGTTGAGGTTGACCTTTCCGCCGCTCTGCGTGGGCCCAGCACCGCCGGGCTGTGCCGGCGGGGCCGTAACACCGACCAGGATCAGCTCGCCATCGGTGACCTTGCGCGCCAGGTTGAGCAGGGCAACGTCTGTGCCAGGCAGCGCTCCCCCGGCCGCCTCCACCGCGTCGGCAACGCGGGCGCCCGCCGGCAGCCGAACCAGACCCGGCTTGCGCACTTTGCCGGCGACCGCGACCACGACCTCGCCAGGACTGGCACTCGCCGCGCCGTTGACTGCTGGACCATCTGAACCAGCCGCGCCGTCTGGCCCCGCCGAGCCTTCTCCCGGCCCGGCCGCGCCTCCGCCATCGGCGGTGCCGCCCGGCTCGGCCGACGTGCCTACCACCGCCCCTGCCGTGATCGGCTGTGGCCTTGGCCGTGCCCGCCAGGCGATCACGGCAGCCACCAGAACCACCACCAGGCCCACGACGGCGAGCGCCTTGACGCCGCGGCGACCCGGATCGAACGGGCTCGCGCCGCCGAACCGGCTGGGCCGCTCGTCAGGCTCGTCCGGCCGGGCCCGCCAGTGGGCGGCGTCGTCGACCCGCTCAGCACGCTCCCAGCCCGGCCTCGGGACGTCCAAGGCCGGATCTGGCGAGGGTGCCGCCCCCGCCGGGTCACCCGGCCAGGCTCTGCCGCCCAGGTCCCGTGATGGCGGCAACTCCCAGGGGTGCGCTCCTCGGCCCGGCGGAGGCGGCACGTCATGGACCGCTGCCTCCGTCACCGAGTCGTCGCGCGAGCGGGCTGCGGCCGAATAGTGGCGAGCGGAGTGTGGGGCAGGCTGAGAGCGCCGGGCGGCCGCCCGAGGCATCGGAACCACCGGCATCGCCTGAGGCGCCTCACCACCTGCCCAAGCCGATCCGGACGCCGACATGGCCGCGCCCAGCTCGCCGAGGACTACTGGCGCAGACGCCTCCCACGTGTCGCGTGCCGGCACGCCCCTAGCCAATGGGACCTCAGGCTCTCCTGTCGGGCCGCCATTGCCCAAAGGCAGGTCGGCGGTGGCCGCTCGAGGATGCGGAGAGGCCAAGTCACCGACGTCTGGTGGCACCGGGAACGCCCACGCCTCCCCGGTGGGGTCAACGGCATGCTCTGGGGAGGGAACGGCCGCCGTGCCGAGCGAAGACGCGACCCTTTTCGCGTCCAGGAGGGCAGGCACGGCGGCCGCCGTGCGCGATGATGGCGGTGCGACGTCGCGAGCCTTAGGCCCCATCGGCCCGCGCTGCAGCCGTGCCAGACGCTGCCGCACCGCCTTTTCGTCGTCCCTCGACGTATCGCGCACGGACCGAAGCTATGGCCCTTGGCCCACCCGCCGCTCCGAACATTTCCTCGACTGTGGACAACCCAGGCCCTTGTGGAAAACGCCCTGATCAAGCCCTCGTCTGCTATGACGCTGCATCGCCCCACCAGCGCCGCCGAATCGAGAAGACAACGCCCGAGCGGCCCGCGGGTGCGCAATGGGAAAGCCCGCCGGGCGCGGTGATCGGTCTTGACGCGGCGCCGGATCGCCTAACTCAACCGCGTTGATCAAGGGAAACCTCGTCGATCAAGGGCGAATACACGCGGAAATGAGATCCAACCACGTGCATTCGCCCTTGATCGGCGCCTTTTGGTGCCGCGTGCGGTGCGACCTCGTGCGCGCAGGGAGACCCATACGCGGCGCTGCGCACCGGGAGGGCGGGGCTACGGGTGGCGGTGGGTTACTACGCAGAGGAGGCCCGGACCGACGTGGGTGGCTACAACGGCGCCTACTTCTGTCACGTAGCGCTCGTGGAGGCGGGCGCCCAGGCGCTGCTCCAGCGCGTCGACCAACTGCCCGGCCCGCTCGGGCGCGCCAAAGTGATGCACGCCAACGTCTACATCGGACTCCCTGGCCGCCTCGACGGCCAGGTCGAGCAGGCGCGCCACGCCGCGGCTGGCGGTGCGTACCTTGTCGCGCACCACGATCGCCCCGTCGACGACATGCAGGATCGGCTTCACGGACAGGGCCGTGCCGAGCAGCGCCGACGCCGCCCCGATCCGGCCACCCCGCCTCAGGAACTCCAGCGTGTCGACGTAGAACAGTGTGTCGGTGCGGTCGATCGCGGCGCACGCCGCTCGGCGTACAGCTGCCAGGTCGGCGTCTCGCGCGGCGGTCTCGGCGGCCGCGAGCGCCGGGAAGCCGAGACCCATGCCCGTCGATCGGGCGTCGACCACCTCGACCGGCCCTCCGACCTCGGCTGCGGCGAGCGTCGCCGATTCGAGGGTGCCGGAAAGCGCGGCCGAGATGTGCACGGAGAGGACACCGGTGGCGCCGTCGTCGAGCAGCCTGCGGTAGACCGAGGCGAACTGCTCTGGGGCGGGGCGGGAGGTGGTCATGCTGACGCGGCGTTCGGTGAGGGCGTGAGCGACCTCGGCGCGGCCGGCGTCGACACCCTCCAATCCGACGGTTTCGTTGATGATGACGGTGAGGGGCACGACGGTGATGCCGCGCGCCTCGGCGAGGGTGGGCGGCAGGTACGCGGTGGAATCGGTGACGACCGCGACGGGCATGCCGGCACGGTAGCGGATCAGGGCCTGAATGCGATGTTCGGGGAACGTGCGGTGAGTACCGATCAAGGAACATTGCGTGGATCAAGGGCAAATGCATGCGGATTTGAGATCAAACCGCGTGCGTTTGCCCTTGATCGGCGGGCCCGGGGGGCCGCGCGGACCGGGAGCCGCCGCGCGGACCGGCGGGGGCGCCGCGCGGACCAGGAGGGCGCCGCGCGGACCAGGAGGGCGCCGCGCAGGGCGGGGCGAGCGAGTGCGAGGACTAGCGCGGGATGACCTCGGTGACCCTGAAAGGTGTGCCCTGCTGGCACGTTGTCATCACGTCTGGCTGGGGACGGCCACGGACGGTCACCTGGGCACCCACCGGGATGTCGGCGTCGCTAACGCCGCCCGACGGCAGCAGCAGGTAGTTGACGCCGCCGCTGCTCAGCAGCTTGCAGCCGCTCTCCACGCCGCCCACGACCGTCCCGGTGAGAGTCATTTCGCCCACAGTGGGCGACGAGGTCGACGGGACCGCAGACGGCGGCGCGGCCGAAGAAGGCGAGACAACCGAAGGCGAGACAACGGAAGGGGAAGGGGAAGCTGGCGACGGCGCGGAGGGAGGAGTCGACGAACCGCACCCTGCCAGCATCAGCGTCAGAAGAAGTAGAGCCGAACGGGTACCCATATCAAGTCAGACGGGCGACGGCGTCGGCCGGTTGCTGGAAAGCCCAGCGTTGTGCGAGCGCAGCCACCACCCGCGGACCTGATCGTGGCCCAGCTCGGTCCAGTGGCAGTTCTGCAACGGGCCGACCGAGCGCAGGATCTCGGGCGACCAGCCGAGCAGGAAGCCGCAGCCTTGCCGGGCCGCGCCGCCGTGTGTCGCCACGACGACCGTGCCGCCGGGCGTCGCGTCGGCCGTTTCCTGGAGCGCCTGCCCGACCCGTTTGCCCAGATCGTCGAGGGTCTCCACGTCGCATCCGACGTCGCGCTCGCCGGCCCGCCAGCGAGTGTGCTCATCGGGGTACCGCTCGGCGACCTCCGCCATGGTCAGGCCCTGCCACTTGCCGTAGGACCGTTCTCGCAGCCGGGGGTCGGTGCGCACCGGCAGCCCGGTGAGCGCCGCGAGCGTCGCGGCCGTCTCGGCGGCGCGCCGCAGGTCACTTGCGACGATCGCGTCCGGGTGGAGCGCAGCGAGCAGCGGCGCGGCGGCGGCGGCCTGCTCGCGACCGAGGTCGTTGAGTGGGGTGTCGGTCTGTCCCTGTACGCGGTTGGAAGCGTTCCAATCGGTGTTGCCGTGTCGCCAGACGATGAGACGCGTCATTCGGCTTCGACCAGGGCGCGATCTACGAACGGGATCGTCGGGCAGTCCTTCCACAGCCGGTCGAGCGCGTAGAACTCCCGCTCCTCGGTGTGCTGGACGTGCACCACGACGTCGACGTAGTCGAGAAGCACCCACCGGCCGGCCCGTTCACCCTCGCGACGCACGGGCTTGGCCTTTTCCGGCAGGTTGGCCAGCCGCTCCTCGATCGCGTCGACGATGGCCTGCACCTGCCGCTCGTTGGGTGCGGAGGCCAGCACGAAGGCATCGGTGATGACCAGTTGGTCACCCACGTCGATGATGACGATGTCTTGCGCCTTCTTGTCGGCAGCGGCCTGGGCGGCGGCAAGCGCCAACTCTCGGGCGCGCTCTGATGCAGTCACCCGACTAGCCTCTCACACCCACGCAGCCCTCGCCGAGCGTTAAAACGGACAAATTACCGGTAAAGCCGTCGCTTAGCGATGTACTGCACCACACCGTCCGGCACGAGGTACCAGACCGGCTTGCCGGCTGCGACGCGCTCCCGGCAGTCGGTCGATGAGATCGCCATCGCCGGCACCTGCACGAGGCTCACCACGTCAGCGGGCAGATGATCGTCGGAGAGCGCGAACCCCGGACGGGTGACACCGATAAAGTGCGCCATCTCGAACATCTGGTCGGTGTCTTTCCACGACAGCAGCTTCCCCAGCGCGTCGGCGCCGGTGATGAAGAAGAGCTGCGCCTTCGGCCCGTACTGCGCGCGCAGGTCGCGCAGCGTGTCGACGGTGTAGGTCGGGCCGGCCCGGTCGATGTCGACCCGGCTCACGTGGAACTGCGGGTTCGACGCAGTCGCGATGACGGTCATCAGGTAGCGGTCTTCGCGCGGGCTGACGGGGACATCGCCCTTCTGCCACGGCTCGCCGGTGGGCACGAACACAACCTCGTCCAGCCCGTACCGGTTGGCCACCTCGCTTGCCGCCACCAGGTGACCGTGGTGGATCGGGTCGAACGTGCCACCCATGATCCCGATCCGCCGCACATCGTCCGCCATGCCGGAATCGTAATTCGATCACGCGGAGGACCGCGCCGCGAGGGCGCGTCGCAGCCCGTCGTCCGCGTCCGTCACGGCCCGGCGCACGCTGGGCTCCAGGTCGTCGCCGGCCAGCAGCGCCGCGGCCGCTTCCCGGGTGGTCGACGCTACGGCGTAACGGGGAAAGGCCAGCGCCGCGACGGTTTCAGCGACCCATGCGGTACGCCGGCGCGCGGCGGCCGGCATTTCCGAGAAGTACCGCTCCACATAGGACTCGGTGAGCTCGGCCTGCTCAGGTTGCCAGAAGCCTTCGGCGTACGCGCCGACGATGCGGTTCGACCTGGTGGTGTCGGAGATCACTACCCGCCAGGCGTCGGCCTTCGTGTTGGGGTCCGGCCGTGCGGCCACGCAGCGTGCCGCCCACTCCTGACCCATGGCGCTACGGTCGGCGGCCAGCTCCGCCTCGATCTCCGCCGCGCCGATCGCGCCGAGCACCGCCTGCCGGTACCGGATCGGCCAGCGCAGGTCGGCGTCCACGACCAGTCCTTCGGGCACCCCGGCACCGGCCAACCAGCCGGCCAGCCCCGCCGTGTCGACGGTCGCGCCGATCCAGCCCCGCGCCGCGGCGAGTTGAAGCGACCCGCCCGGTGCCGCCGTGCTCAGCAGCCGGCCACACGCCTGCGTCACATGATCGAGAGCCGCCGCCCGCTGCCCGGTGTCGAGGTATCGGTCGATCAGGTCCCGGCTCATCTTCAGCACGTCCGCCACGACCGCCGCCTCGGTCTCCGCCGGCAGCGCGGTGACCAGAAGCGCCACGAGGTCGGCGACCGGCAGCTCGTTGTCGCGTACGGCGTCCACAGTGGCCGCCCACAGCAGCGCGCGAGCGAGGGGGTCGGTGAGCACCGGCAACACCCTGGGCAGCGCGGCGGCGGAGCCGGCGTCGAGACGCACCTTGGCGAACGTCAGGTCGCCGTCGTTGAGCAGCAACAGGTCTGCGGCGGGCACGCCCGTGAGCGCCGGCACGGCCGTACTCGCGCCTGCGACGTCGACATCGACCCGCTGCCGGAGCATGCCTCCGTCGTACAGCCCGATCCCGACCCGGTGCGGCCGCAGCGTGGGATGCGACTCGGGTGCCGTCTGGACGACGTGGACTGTCTCATAGCGACCGTCCACGATGACCGGTGCGAGCCGCAGCGTGTTGACCTGCGCGGTGCGCAGCCACGCGTCTGCCCACTCGCCGAGGTCGCGCCCGCTCGCCTTCGTCAACACGGCGAGCAGGTCGGCCAGCGTCGCGTTGCCGAACCGGTGAGCCTCGAAGTGCGCCCGCAACCCGGCCAGTACCGGCTCGTCGCCCAGCCACGCGACGAGCTGGCGGAGCACGGAGGCGCCCTTGGCGTACGAGATGCCGTCGAAGTTGAGAAGCGCGTGCGCCGTGTCGGGCACGTGATCGGGTGCAACCGGGTGCGTGGAGGGCCGCTGGTCGGCGATGTACCCGGTGGACTTGCGCCGCATCGCGAACGTGGTCCACGCCCCGCCGAACCGGGTCGCCTCGGCCGTCACGCGCACGCCCAGGTACTCGGCGAACGACTCGTTGAGCCATAGGTCGTCCCACCACCGCATGGTCACGAGGTCGCCGAACCACATGTGCGCCATCTCGTGCGCGACGGTCACCGCCCGCAGCTCCCGCTGCACCTCGGTGACCGCCGACCGGAAGACGTAGTCGTCTCGCAGCGCCACGAGGCCCGGGTTTTCCATCGCGCCAGCGTTGAACTCCGGCACGAACGCTTGGTCGTACCGGCCAAAGGGGTACCGCACGCCGAACAGCTCGTGAAAACGGTCCAGGCACTGACGGGTGACCGCGAACAGCTCACTGGCCTCCTTGTCCAGGTCCGCGGCCAGCGACCGCCGGCAGTACAGGCCGAGCGGGATGCCGTCGTGCTCGTCGTACCGGGCGTGGTACGGACCGGCAATCAGGCTCACGAAGTACGTGGCGAGCGGCTGCGTGGTTACGAACGTGTGGCGCCCACCGTCCATCGTGGCCACCGCGCCGTTGGCGGCTACCAGCCAGTCAGGCGGCGCGGTCACCGAAAGGGTGACCGGCGCCTTGAGATCGGGCTGGTCGAAGCACGCGAAGATACGCTGTGCCTGGTCCAGAAACGACATCGCGTACAGGTAGGTCTCGCCGTCTGCGGGGTCGACGAAGCGGTGCAGCCCTTCACCCGTGTTGGAGTACGCCATCTCCGCCTCGACGGTGAGCGCGTTGCGCGCGGAGAGCCCCGCCAGCGGCAGCCGGTTGCCGTCCACGATGGCCGGTGCGAGCGCCGCGCCGTTCAGCGTGGCCGCGACCAGCGTGTTGGCTTTGATCTCGACGAACGTGCCGGCGTCCGGCCGCGCGGCCCGGAAGCGGATCGTGGTGGTCGATCGGAAACCACCATCTCCCGTCAGGTCCAGATCGATCTCGTACGACTCGACGGTGAGCAGGTCGGCGCGCTCGGCGGCTTCGGCACGGGTGAGGCTGTGCATCCGCCCATCCTGCCCGATTGGCTGGGGTATAGCCTGTGCCGCGAAGACACACTCTTGCGAAGGAGCAAGCGATGGCCCAGCACCCGAAGGGTGACTTTGACCTGTCTCGAGCGGTGTGGCAGCGGGCCAAGGGCGACGACTCGGAGAGCGCGGTCGAGGTCGCGTTCGTCGACGAGCTGATCGGCCTTCGTAACTCCGCTGAGCCCAACGGACCGGTGCTCGTGTTCACCAAGGACGAGTGGGACGCGTTCGTGGGTGGCGCTCAGGACGGCGAGTTCGACGTGGACTGAGTGGCGCCTGACGGCGTGTTGGCCGGCTCCTGAGGCGATGCTCACCTAATTTCGCCAATATGGACATTCGGGGCGCGGCCGGCGCGCTTCTGGCGGCGTTCACCCTGGCCGCCGCCACGCCTGCGCCGGCAGCTGCCGCTCGCCATCAGACCACGATCGTCAACTTCGACCGCAACGGCAACCAGCTCACCCGGTTCGACGTCGAAGGGCACGCAGTCGACGCACACGACGGCGACCTCGCGCTCTTCGGCAACCGGTACTACCTGTACGGCACCAGCTACGACTGCGGGTACGGGCTACAGGTGAAGGGCACGCCGTTCTGCGGGTTCAAGGTGTACAGCTCGCCGGACCTCGTGCACTGGACCGACCGGGGTCCGCTCTTCGACGCGTCGACCGCCACGTGGCAGCGCCGGTGCGCGCCGCCCACGTTCGGCTGCTACCGGCCGCACGTCGTCTACAACGCGCGCACCAACCGGTACGTGCTCTGGATCAACGGGTACGACAACCGTAGCGGCTATCACGTCTTCACCTCGCGCCACCCGGCAGGGCCGTACGAGGAGGAGGCCGAGCCGACGCTGCGGCACATGGGCACCGGGCCGGGCTTCAACAACGGCGACTTCGACCTCTTCGTCGACGCGGACGGCAGCGGCTACATCGCCTACACCGACATCAGCCGCCGGCACGCGCAGGTCGTCGAGCGGCTGGACGACACGTACACCACCGGCACCGGGGAAGCGGCCGACGTCGGCGCGACCCGCTCGGAAGGACCCTCGCTCTTCCGCCGGGGCGCCGTCTACTACCTCGTCTACGGCAACACCTGCCCGTACTGCGCGGCCCGCACCGAGTTCCGGACCGCGAGCAGCCCAATCGGCCCGTGGTCGGCCACCACGACCATCAGCGCCAACTCCTGCCAGGGCCAGCCCGCCTTCGTCGCGCCCATACCGACCACGTCGGGCACCGCGTACCTGTACGGCGCGGACCTGTGGAACTCGCGCCGTCCTAACCAGGCCCTAGCGAACTACTTCTGGACGCCATTGGCGTTCGCCGCGAACGGCGCCATCCGGCCGATCACCTGTGCCGCCACCGCCCGCCTCACGCTGGCCACGGGGTCGCCCGGCGAGCCCGTCGTGCCGCCCGACGTCGACCAGAGCGCCGGCCGGGACGGCTTTCGCACCCACTGCGACATCAGCGCGAGCTGGAGTCGCCTGCAGAGCTTCACGCCCTCGCGCAGCGGCACCCTGAGCGGTGCCTCGATTACCACCTTCCAGTCCGGCTGGCCGAATCGGGACCTGGTGCTCGACGTGGTGCGCGTCGACGGCCGGCTCCAGCCGGTCGGGGCACCACTGCGCACGATCACCGTGCCCCGCGCTCGGATCGGCTGGTCGGCGCGCTCGATCACCGTGGGGCCAGGGGTGGTGGTGCGCGCCGGCGACCGGTACGCCATCCTCGCCCGGACCTCGTCGGGGCGCGGCTGTTACGGCTTCGCCTACAACGACGCGACGCCGTACCGCTCCGGAAGCGCCGCCTACCGCAAGGGGACCGCGGCCTGGACCGCCGAGACCGGCCGCTCCCTCAAGTTCGACACTCGCATGACCGGAGGCGCGCTCAAGGGTCGAGGAGGCTGCGGACCAGATCCATGCGAGTGACGCGCGGTGCGAGCCAGCGCAGTTGCAGAGCGAGGTTCATCGCGGCGAGCACCGGCTCATCGTCGGGCAGGTCGAAGCCCATCCGCTCGCGCAGCCACACGGACACCTCCGCCCAGCTGTAGAAGGTGGTGTCGCACCCTGGGTTGAGCGGCGGCGGGAAGCCGCCCGGCCCGTACCGGCCGATGGCCCACAGCCGCACGTTTTCGCGCGAACGCCCGAGCCGGGCGCCGATGTCGGCGAGCGTCACCCAGTCGCCGGCATCGACGCGGGCCGGGCGGCACCCTTCGGCTTCGAGGTCACGCACGGCCGGCGGAACGGCCTCGGCAAGGCTCGGCGCGTCGCGCTCGACCTGGACGGGGGCTGCTGACGCGTCGGCGACCACGACGGCGAACTGCTGTATCGGCACGGCTCCTCCTTCGTTGCCCAGGAGGGGATCACGCCGACCCCGGAGTACGGAGGAGCCAGCAACCAAGGGGGCCAGCTCGGAGACTCGCGTTCCTTGCTCCATGACGTATAGTCCAGATGGACTATACGGGGAGGACTAATCCACACCGATGTTGACGACACTGGCGCTGGTGGTACTGGAGTTGCTGCATGAGCGGCCGATGCATCCGTACGAGATCCAGCAGACGATCCGCGACCGGTACATCGACCACGTCGTCAAGGTGCGCGCCGGCTCGCTCTACCACACTGTCGAGCGGCTGCACCGGGCCGAGCTGATCGAGCCGATCGAGACCGCCCGCGCAGGCCGGCGCCCCGAGCGCACCGTGTACGCGATCACCGACACCGGTCGAGACGAATTCCGCGCCGACCTCCGCGAGTTCGTCCGCGAGCCCCGGCAGGAGTACCCGGCCTTCGCGGCCGCCCTGGAGATGCTGCACACCGTCGAGGGCGACGAGGCCGCCGAGATGCTCGCGCGCCGCTGCGTGCGGTTGGAGGCGGAGATCGCCGGGTACGCCGAGGTGCTGGCGGGCGTCGCCAAGCGCGGCATACCCCGTGCCGGCCTCATAGAGGTCGAGTACGCGCAGGCCATGCGCCAGGCCGAGCTGGCCTGGATACGTGGGCTGATCGACGACATACAGAGCGGCACCCTGTCATGGGCCGCCAGGGAAACGGAGGAAACCGGATGAAAGCACGGCAGAATCCATGGCTCGTGCTCGCAACGCTGTGCCTCGGCTTCTTCATGATCTTGCTGGACACCACGATCGTGAACATCGCGGTGCCCGACATGAGCGCCAACCTGGACGCGTCGCTCGACCAGATTCTTTGGATCATCAACGCATACGTGCTGGTGTACGCGGTGCTGCTCATCTCGGCCGGACGGCTCGGCGACATCTTCGGCCCCAAGCAGATGTTCATCACCGGGCTCGTCGTCTTCACACTGGCCTCGGCGGCCTGCGGCTTCGCGAACAGCCCCAGCCAGCTCATCGTCGCCCGGATCGTGCAGGGCGTCGGCGGCGCGCTGCTCACCCCGCAGACGCTCTCCGTGATCACTGTCATCTTCCCGCCGGAGAAGCGCGGCGCGGCCTTCGGCGTGTGGGGCGCCGTCGCCGGCATCGCCACCGCGGCCGGCCCCACCCTCGGCGGCTATCTGGTCACCAACTGGGGTTGGGAATGGGTCTTCTTCGTCAACGTACCGGTCGGCGTGCTCACCATCGCGCTCGCCGTATTCGTGATGCCCAACCTCAAGCTCAACCGGCGGCACCGGCTCGACTGGAGCGGCACCCTGCTCGCCACCGCCGGGCTATTTCTCGTCACGTACGGCCTGATCGAGGGCGAGTCGCACCACTGGGGCGACGTCTGGGGGCCGGTCACCATCCCGATGGTCATCGGTGCCGGGGTACTCGTGCTGGCCGTGTTCCTCTGGCACCAGTACCTGATCCGCGACAAGGAGCCCCTCGTACCGTTCTCCCTCTTCGCGGACCGCAACTTCTCGCTGATGAACTGGGTGAGCGGCGCGATCGCATTCGGCATGCTCGGCCTGTTCCTGCCGCTCGTGATCTTCCTACAGTCGGTCCTCGGCCTGAGCGCCCTACAGGCCGGGCTGGCCATCGCGCCGGTCTCCCTGATCTCGATGGTGATCGCACCGTTCGCCGGCCGCATCACCGACCGCGACCGCCTCGGCGGGAAGTGGCTGCTCGTCGTCGGCCTCACCCTGTGGGCCGCCGGCATGGGCATCGTCGTGTGGCTCGCCCACGTCGACTCCGGGCAGTGGAGCCTGCTACCCGGCCTGCTCGTGGCCGGTGTGGGCCTCGGCTTCACGTTCGCGCCGTTGCAGA
Organism: Micromonospora sp. CPCC 205371; assembly: GCF_026130045.1. Lineage (GTDB taxonomy): Bacteria > Actinomycetota > Actinomycetes > Mycobacteriales > Micromonosporaceae > Phytohabitans. The sequence goes on along the minus strand of NZ_JAIBNX010000107.1, from coordinate 670 downwards.
CCATCGCGATGCGCGACGTTCCGCCCCGCTACGCCGGCGCCGCCTCCGGCCTGATCAATACCAGTCGCCAGATGGGCGGCGTGATCGGCTCGGCCGCCGTCGGCGCATTGCTCCAGGCTCAGCTCGCCACCAAACTGCGCGCGTCGGCCGAGGCCAACGCGCCGGCGGTACCGCCGGAGTTCCGCGAACGATTCGTCGCCGGCTTCAGCGATGCGAGCACCGGCAGCCTGCACGTCGGCGCCGGCCAGTCCGGTGTGGCGCTGCCGCCCGGCCTGCCCGATCAGGCGCGGCAGGCGATCACCGCGGCCGCCGAGCGGACCTTCCACGAGGGCTTCACCGACGCGCTGAAGGTGACCCTGATCCTGCCGCTGGTCGTACTGGCGGTGGCAGCGGTCTCCTGCCTACTGGTACGCCGCCCGGCCCACCCCGAACCAGCCCCCGAGCCAGCCGAACCCGCAGCCGCACCTGCCTAGGGCCCACGACCGCGCGGTGTCCGCGCCGCGCGCCCCTCTTTCCGTCGATCAAGGGCAAATGCACGTGGTTCGATCTCCGATCCGCGTGCGTTTGCCCTTGATCGATCGACTGTCCCTTGAACGACGAACGCCGCCAAGCGGGCCGCGGGGCGCGCGCCCCGGCCGGGCGGCCCCCCCCCCGCCCCCCGACCCGGCGG
>NZ_JAIBNX010000106.1:2266-28755 GCF_026130045.1 Micromonospora sp. CPCC 205371 | reverse complement strand
CGGGGTCGGCGGGCCACGGCGGCCCCAACGGCCCGGCCAGCACGGACGGCGCCGGGCGCGCGGAGGGCACGGACGGCGCCGGGCGCGCGGAGGGCACGGACGGCGCCGGGCGCGCGGACGGTGGGGATGGTACGGCGGACGGAGCGTGGCGGGCAGGGTGAGAAGCGCCCGGGAGCGGGCCCAGATGCCACAGGCCGTGGAGCTCGCGGTACAGCGGATTGCGGCTCAGCAGCGCCGCATGGGAGCCCACATCCGGACTCACCCCGTCCAGCACCAGGATGCGCCGGGCGCGCTCCGCCGACGTCACGCGGTGAGCGATGACGATCAGTGTGCCCTCGCGCGCGGCGAATGCCTCTTCGGCAACGCGTTCGGCGGCCGGGTCTAGGTGGCAGGTCGCTTCGTCCAGGACCACGAGCGGCGCGGGCGACAGGTACGCCCGGGCGAGGGCGATCAGCTGCCGCTCGCCCGCCGACAGCTCGTCGGGCCGGACCGGCGCGTCCAGCCCGCCCAGCCGATCGACCAGAGTGGACGCGCCGACGGCGTCGACAGCCGCGGCCATCTCCGCGACCGACGCGGCGGGTCGCAGGTACAGCAGGTTCTCCCTTACCGTGCCGGCGAACACGTACGCCTCTTGCGGGATCAGCACCCGCGTCCCGGGCATCACGCCTGCCGGCACCCCGCCGACCAGCACCGATCCTGACGCCGGACTGAGCAGCCCGCAGACCAGGCCAGCCATAGTGGACTTTCCGATGCCGCTGGGCCCGACGATCGCCAGGTGGTCACCCTCGGGCAGGACGAGGTCGAGGTCGTGAAGCACCGGTTCGGCGTGCGGCCCATACCGGAACGTCACCCCGCGCAGCTCCACCTCGTACCCCCGCGCCGGCACCGGCCGTGGCACGCTCGCGGTGACCACAGTGGACGCGGCCAGAATCCGGTCCAATGTGACCACGAACCGCAGCCCACTCCCGCCGAGCCCCGACATCAGGCGGCTCAGCGCGGGCTGGAGTGCGAAGAGCACGTATGTCAGAGCGCCCATGATGGCACCGGCGGTGAGCCCGCGGCGCACGAGCCAGGGGCCGGCGGCCAGCACGACGACGAGGGGTAGCCAGCCTCCCACCGCGAAACACAGCGTGCGCAAGGCCGCGGTGCCCGCGAGTGCGCGCTCGGCGGCGGCCTGCTCGCGGATCGGGCCCGCGACCATCGCGGCCGCGTGCTCCTCGGCTCCCCGCGCCACCACGTCGCGGACGCCGGCGAGTACGGCTCCGGCGGTGGCTGACAGCCGCTCGTCGCTCCGCACCGCCGCCCGCTGCCGCTCCGCCGCGAAACCCAGCGTCGCCACGAACGCGGCCACGCCGAGCACGAACGGGGGCAGTATCAGCAGGCCGATCACCGGCGCCACCGACATCAGGCCCACTGCCGCGCCGACCACCGTCACCGCGAAGCCACGCACGACGACGACGAGCCCGGCATAGGTGTCGCGCACGATCTCCACCTGTCGCGTGAGCCGCACGACCGCGCCGTCGTCGGGCTGGCCCGCGACCGCGCGTCGCAGCGCACCCCCGACGACCCGCCGGACGAGTTCGTCGCGGAACGGCTCGACCACGTCGCCGAGCCGCCGGAACACTTGCCGTGTCCCGATCGCGCCGACACCCGCGGCGAGCAACAGGACGCCGAGCCAGGCCAGCCCGACCGCCGGCTGCCCGGCGAGGAATCCATTGTCGACCGCGCGTGCCACCGCGACGCCTAGCAGCGCCGACGGCAAGGCCTCGGGCACCGACCACAGGGCCAGCGCCAGCAGCGGCCGGCGCGGCAACGCCGCCAGCCCGAACCGCACCGCGTTCACACGAACACCGCCCGGTAGTCGGGGTCGTCGCACAGCGCGGCGTGGGAGCCCACCGCACGCACGCGCCCGGCGTCGAGCCAAACCACGAGGTCGGCCCGCGACGCGGTCGCCGCGCGGTGCGTGACGATCAGTCGGGTACGCCCACGGCCGTCAGCGGTCAGCGTGCGGCTGATCTGCATCTCCGTTACGGTGTCCAAACTGGACGTCGCGTCGTCGAGGACGAGCAGCCGCTCCGCGTGCCACGCGCGGGCGAGCCCGAGCCGCTGCCGCTCCCCACCAGACATCGGGGCGTCCGCCAGCGGTGTGTCGTACCCGAGCGGGAGCCGGCTGACGAAGTCGTCGGCGTGGGTGGCGAGCGCGGCACCGCGTACCCGATCTCGCGGAAGCCCGAGCCCGACGGCGTCGGCGACTGTCCCGCCAACCAGCACCGGCCGGTCGAACGCGCAGCCCACGGCCGCGCGTAGCGCGCCGTGGCTGAGGTCGGGCAGCGGCACCCCGTCGAGCCGCACCTCGCCCTCGTCGGGGTCGCGGAGCCGGGCCGCGAGCGCGGCGAGCACCGACTTGCCCGCGCCGGACCGGCCGACGACGGCGACCGCGGCCCCACCGGGCACCGCCAGGTCGACGCCGTCGAGCAGCGTGGCGTCGCCGGATCGCACGGTCACGCCGCGAAACTCCAGCCGCCCCGGGCCGGACGGGAGTGCACTCTGTCCATACTGGACGGCCGGCCGCGCCAGCACCTCACCCACGCGGTGCAGGGCCGCGCGCGCCCGGGCGAGGCCCGCGAGGGTGCCGGTGAGGCCACCGAGTCCCGCGCCGATGACCGCGTACCGTCCGGCCGCGAACAGGTCTCCGGCGCTGATCCGCCCGGCGGCGAGCGCGAGGCCACCGGCCGCGAGCACCGCGACCAGGACGAGCGGGCCGGCGGCGGCCGCCTGCCCGCTGGAGCGGGCCAGCACCTGCCAGGTCCGCGCACCCTCGGCGCGCAGGTCCGCGAGCGGCGCGAGCACGCGGTATTCCTCACGCTCCGTGGTGCCGGCTGCGGCGATGGTACGGGCGCCGCCGAGCGCCTCCGTCAAGCGCGCCGCAATCCGGCCCTGCGCCCGCTGGTAAGCACCGACCACCTCCGCGGTGCGCCGGGTGAATGCTCTGAGCACCGCACCGACCAGCGCTAGCCCGCAGAGGAACGCGAGCGCCAGCCACGGGTCGATGAGGGTGAGCAGCACGAGGCTGCCCGCCGGCGGAAGGACGGCGGTCGCGACGCTGACGGCGGTGGGGCCGGCCTGTGCCGCGTCGACGGCGTTGGCGGAGACCCGGCTGACGAGGTCGCCCGCGTCGACGCCCCGACCGGCCGACAGCACGTGCCGCACGAGGCGTTCGCGCAGCCAGGCGCCGGCGGTCGCGACGGTGATGGTGCCGGCGTACGCGCCGAGCAGCTCGCCGGCGACGCCCAGCGCGACCAGCCCGCCAGCGAGCGCCACCCACCTGCCCGCGCCGCCACCCGCGACGATCGCGTCGATGGCCCGGCCCAGCACCGCCGGCAGCGCGAGCGTCACGGCGGTACCCGACAGGGCGGCGACCGCCACGAACGGCAGCCACCGGCCGCCGCGCCGCGCCACCGCCCCGAACGACGCCGTCGTCACATAGACTCCATCTCACGGTGCCGCGGCCCCGGACAACCGACACTTGTCCGGGACCGCGGCTTCGTTGTCACGACTCCGCTGTCAGTGCTTGCGGATCACGGGCGACACGGTCACTTGCAGAGCAGAACGCTCAGGTCGCTTTCGCCGCACAGGGTGACGCTGAGCTCGCTGCCGCCACACGAGTGCTTGCTGTTGCTGCTGTCCGCCGCGAGCTCGGGGCTCGGGGTGTCCATGCCTTGCAGGTCGAGCAGTGCCATGGTGGCACTCCTTTCAGGGAATGGGGGATATCCGACCCGCGCCGGCTGGCGCGGGGGTCTGTGGGGCCGGGTCGGCCGGTGCCTGTTCGGCGCGGGCCGGCCCGACGGCCGACCGGCGGGTGGGCGGCAGCATCGGCAGGTGTACCGGCTTGTCGTGCAGTGCCGCGCCGAGGGCGAGGAGCACGCCGGCGGTGCCGGTGGCCAGGTCCATGGAGAGGCGGAGCAGGGCGGTGCCGGGGAAGGCGAGCCCGCCGCCGTACGGGATGGCGTGCCAGGCGAGAGCGCGCACCTGCTTACCGACTCGCGGGTCAGCGGCTGGCTCGGCTGAGCGGCCGGCCAGGTAGAGCAGGATGCCCGACCGTCCGGTGTGGAGCCCGGGCAGTACGTACATAGTGGACTGTGCGGCGAGTTCGATGCCCGGCACCGCCGCGGCGAACTGGTCGTCGTGGCGCCGCGCCAGGTACTCGTCGAGCACCATGCCGATGCCGACGCTCCCGACGTCCAGGTACGGCAGGGTGCGCCAGCCCTCGTTGACGTGCAGTACCCCGTTGTCGCGCTCGACGCACCTGCGCAGGTCCTGCCGCAGCGCGATCGCCGCCTTGTCCAGCAGCGCGGGGTCGCCGGTGTCGTCGTACGCGCGCAGTAGCAGGAGCGCCACCCCGGCTGAGCCGCGCATCAGCCCGGCGTACGGGTTCTCCCGCCCGCTGACCTCCGGCACCGAGTCTTCGTCGCCGAGCCGGTCCGCAACCAGTTCGACGGCCCGGTGCGCGGCCATCCGCAGCGCCGGCTCGCCGGTGCGATCGGCGAGGTGCAACAGGTTGAGGCCCACGCCGGCCAGCCCGCCCTGCAGGTCTGAGCCGAGCGCCGGCCAGTCCTCCCGGAGGCAGAGGTCGATCACGTCGAGGGCGGCCTGGCGGTACCCGAGGTGCTCGAGCGTGAACGCCGCTCCGTGCAATCCGTCGTAGAGCCCCAGGCGGCTGCCCTCCGGCGGTCGGGTCGCCTTCTTGAGCAGCCACTCCTCCATCTGCGGGTGGCGGCCGGCGCCGGTGACGGACAGCGCGTACAGCACGCCAGCCGCCCCGTACGCCAGCCCGATCGCGCCGAGCGGGAACTGCTGGATGTCTCCAGGGAAGAGCCGGTCGGCGCGGTCGGGCGTGGCGCTGGCCAGGATCGCCCGCGCGAGGTCGTCGCGCAGCGCGGGCCAGCCCGCGGGGTCGGGTTCGATCCGCGGCGTGGGGGCGGGGGCGGCGCCGGTGTCGGCCGGGGCAATGACCTCGACCGCCTCGGTGAGAAAGTCGCTGGGCACCGGGAAATGCTCCGAGATGATCTCGGCCCAATGCCTCGCCTTTGCCCTCGACAGGCCGAGCAGGTTCGCCATCGGCAGGAACAGCGCCAGCCGCAGGCATGCCAGCCCGTACCGGTCGACATCCTGGCCCCGGGTGCCGCGGGGCGCGCTGAAGCCCTGGTTGCCGAGCGCCGGTCGGGTGGCCGTCGCCATCGGGGCGGCCACCTCGAAGTCGAGCAGCGCGGCGGTGCCGTCGTCGCGCACCATCACGTTGAACAGGTGCAGGTCGCCGTACACGAACCCGCGCTCGTTGACGCCGTGGATCGCGGCTTCGACCTGGCGGTACACGTCGATCGCCCAGGTCGCGTACTCCGCCCGCTCGGCCGGCCCGGACGTCGGGTCGGTCAGCGGGTACCGGTACACGATCGCCTTGCTCAGCGGCTGGCCCTCGATGTGCTCCATCGCCAGGAACCGGTGCTCCCCCACCGAAAACAGCTCGTACGCCTCGGGGATGCCGGGCACACCGGCCAGCGCGCGCAGCATCTCGTACTCGCGCTCGACGCGGCGTACCGCATCGTGGCCCCGGGCGTCGATGCCGGCGTGCGGCCGGCCTTCCTTGAGCACGACGGGCGTCCCGGTGCGGGTGTCCGTGCCGGCGTAGATGCCGCCGCCGTTGGAGAAGTGCAGCACACGCTCCACCGTGTACGGAACGCCGGCGAGCGTGACGGCGTTGCGGGCGGCGAAATGCGGCGCGAGGAAGTCCGGGAGCGTGACCCACGGCGGCAGGTAGAAGACGGGGGTGCGGCGGTCGGGCACGAGCGTGCCGGTGTCGTCGGCTATCGCGGGCACTACCTGGCCGTTGTCGCCGACGCAGTACCGGCTGCTGAACGCCCCATACCGCACGTACAGCGGGCCTTGGCCCCACCGCAGGTCACTCAGGATGTAGGGGCTCGGTTCGCCGTCGAGTATTGCTCCGAGCTCCCGCAGGATCGTCTCGCACGCGGCGTCGTCGACCGGGTAGATCGTCACGAGCTTGCCGCTGTACCCGCGCGGTGCATACTTCGACACCCGTGCGAGCAATGTCGCCGGCGATCGGAGCACCTTGAAGTCAATGCCTCGGGGCATGCAGTAGTCCCAGACCGCACCGACGATGCGTTCCGCGTTGTCGAGGCACGCCGATACGTGGATCTTCCAGCCCTGGTCCGGCAGGCCGGGGTTTCCGGAGCGAAAGACGATCCAGTCGTCCTGCTCGCGACGCTGCCAGCCGTCCGGCAGGGCGCGCTCGGCGCTGGCGAAGCCCGCGGCGGGCTTGGCGTGCAGGACATCGTAGAACAGCAGGTCGGCCATGCAGAACGCTTCGTATCGATCGTCCATGCGGGCCCCTCACCTTCGTTTCATCGGTGAGTTCATCGTGGCGACGGCCGTCGATCCGCTCTAGTGCCCACAGTCACCAGTGGGCGATGAGGATATCGCTCGCTACTCGTGCGTTCTTCACCGCCAAAAAGTGTGTAACAACGCGTTTAAAACGCAGCGGCGCGGCCACTTCCAGCGCCGCGCCGCTAATCCTATTCGGTTTATATGGATTCGGGTCCTACTGCCAGATCCACCCCGCGTCGCGCGCGATGCGAACCGCCTCGATCCGGGTGCGGGCACCGACCTTGCTGAGCGCACGCGACAGGTAATTACGCACCGTCCCCGGCGACAGGCACAGCTCGCGCGCTATCTCCTTGGCGGGCCATCCGGTGGCCGCGATCTGCAGCACTTGCATCTCCCGCTCGGTGAGCGGATTCGACCGGTTCAGGGCGGCGACCACCAGCTCCGGATCGGCAACCGGCTCACCGCCGGCCAGCCGGCGCACGCCAGCCACGATCCGGTCCGGCGCCACCTGGTGGCCAAGGAAGCCGCAGATGTGCGCCTGATACCGCAGCGCGGCACTCAACGCGCGCGCCTCACGGGGGGCCGCCAGCACGAGCGTCCGGCACGGGAAACGCCGGCCCGCACCGACCGCCACCATGTCGAGGACCGACACGTCCGGTTGCAGCACCTCGGCGCGGCCCCACACGTCGTCGGTCGGCTCGACCTGCGCGACCACGTCGATGTCGGGTTGCGCCGACAACACGAACGCAAGCGCGCCGCGTACCAGTCCTCCATCGAGTGCGAGCAAGATACGAATCACGGTGCACATTGAAACACGCCATTGTGTCGTTCGCTTGGCTTCACAACCATCCCTTCTCCCGGGCCACCCGTATGGCCTCCAGCCGGTTGCGGGCGCCGGTCTTGCGCATGATGTCGGACAGCCGGTTCCGCACGGTGCCGTGTGCCAGGTGCAGGCGCGTGGCGATCTCCTTGGGAGGCAACCCTTCCGCAGCGGCGTTGAGCACGTCGCGCTCCCGCTCGGTGAGCGGGTTCGCCGGCGGGTTGAACGCGGCCGCCGCCACCCTCGGATCAATCACCCGCTCCCCGCGTGCGATCAGCCGCACCAGCCGCACGAACCGGTCCGGCGACAGATCCTTGCTCACGAAACCGAGCACCTCGGCCTCGACCGCTCGCAGCAGCAGGTCAGCGCTCCAGCGGGCGCTCATGGCGAGCACAGCGGCGCCCGGTAGCCGGACGCGCACCCGTGCCACCGCGGTCAGCGCGTCATTCGCGGTCAGGTCGAGGTCGACCACGATCACATCGGGCCGCCCGGTGATCCGCTCGACCGAGTCGACCTCGGCCAGGACCTCCACATCGCTCTCATTCGACAGCACGGCGCTCAAAGCGCTGCGCAACAAGCCCATCTCCTCGACGATCACAACCCTGATCACGAGGCGTTCTCCGATCTTCGGTACGCGGATCAGCACGGGCATGCCACGCCTTGCCCTCGGCGCACCATCAGCCGCTACCGCGGGCGCTCCGCGGAGCAATCTCGGGGTACTGGCGGCGCACCGCGGCCTCGGCCGGCTCGCGGCAGGTCCCCCTGCCGGGCCCGATCAGGCACACTGGGTACGGCGGAACGCCGAGCGGGCATGCGCCCGGTGTTCCGTTGGTGCCGCTGATCTCAGCCAGGAAGCGGCATGACGCCGGGCAACCGGCCGGCACGGAGAAGGTGGGTCGGCACAGCGGCCAGCCCGGCGCGCGCGTCAGGCCGCCCCGGCGCCTCACCCGGCACCACAGACGGCAGCGACGGCCCGCCGGCCGCGCCATGCGCGACGGAGCAGCCGCCAAGGCCACCGGCCGGGGGTGGCGGAGCATCCGGCGCCGGCCGCTGTCCGCCTGCGTCCTCACGGGGTACCGCGCCCGGCCACGCCACGTCGCGCTGAGGACTCGGCACGAGCGCCGGACCGCTCGCCTGGGCCACGAAAGTTTCGGCCGGCGCGGCAATCGCCTGCACCGGTGCGGCGGGCACCGCCGGCGGGCCCGCGACGAGCGGCGGCTCCTCGACGACCGATGGACTGCCGGGCGGTGCGGTGACAGCGCCACCTACCACCGGCCCGACGACGCCGCCCGCCACCTCGCCAGCCGCTCCGACCACACCACCGACGACAGGACCGAGCACCGGACCGAGCACGACGCCCGCCACCGGATCGAGCACCGTGTTGGCGGATACGAGTGCCGCACCCACGATTGGCTCGACCGCTCCGGACACGATCGCACCGACACTGTCAACGACCGGCTCGACCACCACACCCGCGACCGCACCGACCGCGTCTGAGCCAACCACGACTGCCGGCGGCTGCGACCCGAGCGCGGCGCCAACCCCCGCGACCACATCGGACACGACCGCGCCCGCCGGCGCATCCGCGGCAGTCGGCAAACCCGCGGCGCCCGACGCGACGCCTGCGGCGGGCGCATTCTCGCCGCAACCATCACCGCAATGGGGTCTCGCGCTCGGATAAGTCGGGCATTCCGCGCCGCAAGATCCTGGCTCGCTCCCCTGCTCCCGTGGGGGCGTGTCCGGGTTCGAGACCCGCGGCGGTTCGTCACCCCGGTCGCGGGCCGGCGGATCGGCGGCGGGCACATCCAGGTCGGGCGGCTCGGGCGGCTCGGGCACGTCGGGCAGGTCGACGGGGAGGTCGACGCCCACCGCCGCGGTCAGCCCGCCGACCAGCCCTCGCTCTCCCCCACCGTCGTCGGCGCGCGCCGGCCCCGCCAACAGTCCACACACGACGTACGCGGCCACGGCCCCGCCCGCCACCATGAGCAGGCGCAGCACCGTCCTGGCGAGCGTCGAGCTGGACATCAGGGCCGAAACTACCAACGCTCACACAAGGTCGCACGTCGATGGCTCACTGTTGGCGTGACACCGCCTCCCCCGGTGCGACCTCGATACGTGCGATGACCTCGCCTTCCTTGCGAAACGTCACAATTCGCGGTTCACCCGTTGGGTTGACAACCGCAAGGGTTGGCCGGGCCTCGTCGCCGAACGCCAAACCGTACGGCGCGTCGGCGGTCACCGCCGGTTGCGGTGCGCCGAAAGCCGCCAGCATCCGCACGTAGTACCCGACCATGGCGCGGCTGGTGCTGTCTTCGCGGGGCGGGTTTTGGCCGAGGCGGCGCAGCGCCGCGTCCGGATCCGCAGCGGCCAGGTCCGCGGCGAAAAGATCGCCCCAGACGCGGGGACGGCCGCCCGCCGCGCGGTCGAGCGCCGCCGACCGCTCGCGCGCCGCGTCGGGGTTTGCGCGGTACAGCGAGCCGAACGTCACCGGCAGCAACTGGATGCCCTCGATCGACTCGGGACGCGGGTCGAAGAACGTCGCGTAGTCGATCTTTGCGTCCCAGACAATGCCGGCGACCCGGTGCGAATACCCCTCCGGGCGATCCAGGCCCTCCCCGAGCCAGTACATCCGAGCGGTGGCCGCCTCCATCGCGTAGTGCGTGGCGCCCAGTTCTACGAGATCGTCCTGGCCGCGCACCGAGCCCCAGCGCACCACCGCCTCCCAGGCGGCGACCGCCTCGCTCGACGACTCCTGGTTGTTGCCGTCGGCGAACGGCGCGAAGCCCGACGCCGCCGACCGCCCCAGGTACGGGTTGAAGACGCGGAACGGCGGAAAGCCGGGCGCACCGCCCGTGTACTCGCGCGCGATCAGGTCGACCGCGCCGCCGTAGTCACGCCGGAACCCCTCGTCGGCCGCGGCCAGCACCGCCGCGGCCCGCACCAGATAGCCGTACTGGAAGTGGTGGTCGTTGTAGTCCTGGCTGCCGAACTCGGGAGGCACCGCGATGAGCCCACCCCACGTCTTGTCGTACGCGAAGTAGCGGCCGTCCCCCGGCCCGCGGTACGTGAGCCAGTCGACGAGTTGCGGACGCAACCGGTCGGGCGCCTCCTTGCGCCGCCGCTGGTCGTCGACGCCCTGCGCGACCTGCGCGATCGTGGCGAGCCGGCCCAGTTCCTTCATACCGAAGTAGCTGCCTCCGGCGCCCGGCTTGGCGGCCAGGTCTCGATCGAGATCGGCGACGATCTCGGCGCGCGCTCGCCCGGGCAGCGGTATCGAAGGCGCCTCGGTCAGCAGCCCGGGCATCGGTGCGATTACCCGGATCTCATCGGCCTCGACCACGGACATCGCACCGAGCGCGTCGGGGTATTGCCCCGCCAGCTCTCGGCCACCGCCACCGCGCTGATGCGGCAGCAACGCCCACACGCCGGGCCCGCCGCCACGCCGCTTCGCGGTCAGCGTCTGGGTGACCGTGCCGGCTTCGCGGTCGTAGGCCATCGTCGCGGTCGTGGCCTCGACCGGATGGGCCGCAGCCTCCTTTACGGCGGCGTCCCATGCCGCGCGGTCGACGCCATCGGGCACCTTGGCGACAGCGACCCGCCCCTCACGCGCACCGGTGGCGACGAGCCGCTCTCCGTCACGACGCCAGCTTCCCCCGTCGGCGATGAGATCCCACTCGTCACCGCGTGCCGCCTGACCGTCCACAGTGGCGTCTGGGGCGGTCAGTGCCGGCTCGGCCCTGTCGAAGCGCAGGTACAGGATCGGGCTGCCCTGCACGAGCGTGGCCTCGACCGAACCGGCGCGCAGTACGACGTGGAACGCTCCATATTCGACGACCCGCAGCTCGCCGATCGGCCCGCCCGCCGTGACGGCCGGCTCGAACGGTGTGACCACCGCGTTGGCCGACGCGGCCGGCGGCGCCGAACTGACCTGCATCCCTTCGGGCGTCGCACGAACCGCCACCGGATGTGACCACGGTGGCTGGCTGAGCGGGCGCGCCACCCCAGACCTCCACCGCTGGTTGGTCGGCAGCGCCTGGCCCTCCAGCGCGCCGCCGGCCTGCGCCGGCGGCTTCGAGGGCGTGGCGCCGCTGTCGGCGAAGCTTCCGGCGCCGCCGGGATCGGGTTTTGCGATCGTCGCTGGCGGCGCCGCTGCCGGGTCCGGCTCCCCACCGGACGTGCATCCGAAAAGCAGCACGAGTACGGCCAGCGCCGCGACCGCCCTCATTTGGCGCTGTTGACCGCCGGGGTGCCACCGACGGCCGTCTTGGTGTCCACTGTGGCGGTGAACGGCAGCCCCGGCACCAGGGTGCGCACCGTGTTCACCTCTGAGCCGTCCGGCACGAGCACGACCGTGAAGCCGCCGCCGGACGGGTCGTCGCCGACCCGCGGCACCACGCGTTCGAGGCGCGCGGCGATGGGCTTGTCGAGCCCATCCGCGGTGACGCTGGCACTCATGCCGAGCCGGAGCCGGCGCAGCTCCTCGACAGACGTGCTGGCCTGGAACGTGAGGCGCGCCGGGTCGTACATCGTGACCACCGGTTGGCCCGGAGTGGCGACACCGCCGGTGGTCACGTTGACCTCGGAGATGATGCCGTCGATGGGCGCCTTAAGCACGCGGTCCTCCGGCTCACCATCCGGTGCCGTGACCGTCACCTCAGCCAGCTCGTCACCGGCCGACACCTGGTTCTGCGGCGCGACGCCCACAGTGGACACGGTGCCGGCGGCGGCGGTGCCAACCGGTACCGGCTGGGCCGTCAGGACCGCGTTGCCGAGCTCGACGTAGGCGCGGGCAGCGAGCCGGTCGCGCGCGATGTACGTGCCGCCCGCGACCGCTGCCGCGATGAGGAGCAGGACCACGACGGTGGTGCGCAGCCCGCGCAGGAAGCCGCGCAGGCGGGACGGCCGATTCGATGTCGCGGCATACGTCTGTTCGCTTCGGGATGGTGCCTGAGGCAATGGAATCTTTTCGGTCGTGTCACTGCTCACGATCTTTTCCTTCCCTCTCATGCTCTCCCCCGCTCAGCGGGTCATGCTCGGTACGCTGGCCACACCGACCGCGGAGCGGCTCTGCTCCTCCCTGTCGTGCGCGACGGTGTCGTCGACCGCTGGGCCGCCCGCCACCGCCTCGACGACCATCCGGCCGAGGATCACCACGTGCATCGCGGCCCAGGCCGCGGAGAGCCACGTCGGCGGCGGATCGGCCATCACCGCCAAGCCCACGGCGATCGCGGTGGCGTTCAGGGTCAGGAGCGCCACGTGCGGCATCACCACCCAGAGCGATCGGGCACCGGACCCGGCGTTCGTCGCGCGCCAGACCGCGGGCCGGTCACGCAGCGTCGCCCAGAGCGCCCTCGCGTGTACCGGTGCCGCGCCGATGCTGGCGACGATGGCGGATGCCTTGAAGCCGCCGGACTGGAGCCAGGTCACCAGCAGCACCATGAAGTAGAACGGCAGGTAGTGCGCGGCCCACGTCCAGCCGTCGGCGCGGATCGGGCTGAGTCCGAACAGCAGGTAGGTGGCGGGCAGCAGCATGAACGTCAACATCGCCACGGACAGCAGATAGTGCGTGCCGGTGAACAGGTACTGCAGGCGCTGGTCGACGGTGAGTCCGGTGCCGCGACGGAACAACCGGCCGCGCAGCAGCACCTCGAACCCGCCGCTCGCCCAGCGCAACTGCTGCTTGAGGTACGTGGCGACGTCTTGCGGCGCCAGGCCACAGGCCAGCACCTCCGGCACGTAGGTCGACTTCCAGCCGCGTCGGTGCAACTTGAGGGATGTCCAGATGTCTTCGGAGTTGCTGCCCGTGGCAATGCCCCCGATCTCATCGAGCGCGCTCCGACGGAACATCACGTTTGTACCGACGCAAAAGGCCGCGTTGAACCGGTTCTTGCCCGGACAGACCAGCTCGTAGAAGATCCGCTGTGCCTCGGCCGATCCGCGGGACACCAGGTTGACGCGGTTGATGTAGTACTGCGGCGACTGCACGAACGCGACGTCAGGGTCCTGGAAGTGCGGCAGCACCTCGATGAGAAAATTCGGCTCGGGGACGTGGTCGGCGTCGAAGATGACCACGTACTCGCCGGTCGTGCCCTCGAGCGCCGCGTTTACGTTGCCGGCCTTGGCGTTCGCACGCCCCTCGCGGCGCAGATAGCCGACGCCCTCCTCGTCGCAGATCTTGGCCAGTTCGTCGCTGCGGCCGTCGTCCAGGACCCAGGTCTGGTGCGCCAGCTCCATGTCGCGCGCCGCCACGACCGTGCGCCGGACCAGCTCGGGCGCCTCCCCATAGGCGGTGATGAACACGTCGATCGTCGGTGGAGCCGCTCCGGCCCGCAGGCGATTGCGCCACACGGTCGCATTGACCGGCTCGGGCCGATCATCGTGCGCGAGGATCGTCCACCAGGTACCGATCGCGTGCAGCGCGGTCAGCCCTTCGGCGAGCAGCATGGCGGTCCACAGCCAGAGTGGACCGCGGTAGGCCGGGTTGAGCAGGAACAGCTGGTAGAACATCGTGGCGAGCAGCGCCCCGATGATCGCCACCCGTGTCGATCGTTGGAGAGGGCGCCAGGCCAGGCGCTTTTTCGCGGCCACGGTGGTGGTCGGCATGGTGAATCCTCATCTGATCGTCGACTTCTCAATACGAGGTTTGCCCCAGCGTGTTGCACACCGGTCCCGACGATATGACAAGGCAGTGAATTAGCCTTGGTGCGACTATTGACAGCGTTACATCGACTACATTTCATAAGTCACAGGTTTGACGCCCGGAATACCGGGAACACCCTGGTGGTGACGTGTGTCCTTGATCGTTTTCCACACCCTCGACCAGCGTGAGCACACTCACACCGATACCCATTCCCGCAGCTAAGTGCCCTTTCCCTCCCCCCTTTCCGCCGCCCACCCCTTCCGTTCGCTGAAGAACGACTTTCCGTCGATCAAGGACGAATGCACGCGGTTTGATCTCTATTCCACGTGCATTCGCCCTTGATCGATGCGGATGCCCTTGATCGAGAGGCACGCGCCGCTGGGCGGAACGGCAATGCGGCATGACCACGCAGCACGGACCGCGTCTCTCAGGACCAAGCGGCGCGAGGCAGCGCGGAACAGGGCCGCACGGAACAGGACCGCGCGGCGAGAGGCGAAATGGGCAGCGTCGCGCAAGGCCGTACGAATGGGGGACGGCGCGCCGCGCGAGGTCGCAGGAACCGGGCGGCGCGAGACTAAGGCTGGGCGGCGATCAAGGGCTTCTCCAACGATCAAGGGCGAATGCACGCGGTTTTGAGATCAAACCGCGTGCGTTCTGCCTTGATCCACGCAGGCGGCGGCGCGGCGCCCACGGACCCGCCTGGCACGACCGCCCACGGGCTACGAAAACGTGCGGAGCGCGTTTACGACTGATCGACGGCCCGGCGCGACGCACCACTCCCAAAAGGGCCGCCACGCCAAAACGGCCGCGACGCCCGGAAGGACGCCGCGCCCGGAGGTGAGGTCGCGCGGGCTGGCCGCGGGCTGTGGGCGCGGGCCCCTGAATGGGTCAGGCGTCGCGGAAGCCTTCGCGGAAGCGGCGGAAGAAGCCGCCCTCCTGCGGCAGCGACGGCGCGGGCGGTGGCGCCGTGGTGCGCTGCCGGCCGACGGGCTGGTCGTAGTCGGTGCGCGCGATCGCATCGATCACCTGCTGCTCGTTGAAGTACTCGGAGTTTTCGATCATCGGCACGAACCCCACGAGGACGCCGTCGCGCATGACCTGGGCCTCGAGCCCTGCGGTGCCATCGGTGTCCCAGATCGCCTGGCGCCCGTCGGTGAGCATGACCCGCACGCCGTACTGTGCCACGCCGGCCCGCTCCAGGTGCGCCGGCACGCCCCGCGCGCGGAGCGCGTCGACCACTCGCCGTGCCCGTACCTCGTCCATGCACCGACCGTAGCCAGTAAAACTGGGAAGCGGCTGTGCGAAAGATGTGCGAGCATCCAGCGATGCCAGCGCCTGAGGGATTCGAGTACACGACGCGGGCCGGCGGCGAGGTGATCATTACGCACCGGGGCCGGCCGGCGACGACGTTGCGTGGTGACCGGGCGGCTCGGTTCCTGGCCGAGGTCGACGATGACGACCCGCAGGAGGTCATGGCCCGCTGGACCGGCAACTACCGGCGTGGCAACGAGCGGACAGCACGAAACCACCCGCGCAACCGCGGCTAGCGCGGCGCGATCGGCCACTCCTCGAAGTGGCGGCAGCGGCCGTCCGGCGCGAACTGGACGATCCACAGGTCGCGCCACTCCTGCTCGACCGGGTCGCCATACCTCACCTGGACGCGCACCACGGCTGTCTCACCGTCGGACACGACGACCGAGCTGGTCATCGAGAACACCTCGTCGGGCCCGTCGCGCTCCTCCTCCCACATCGCCGCGATGGCGCGCAGGCCGACGACTGGCTCGTGGTAGGGCCCTTGGAGGTACGTCGCGTCGGGCGTGAAGAGCTCCGCGAGCATGTCGGTGCCAGGGGAACGCCAGGCCCGCTCGTACCCCGCCACCCACTCTCTGACGTCCATGCCCCTCCTATCCGGCGCTCGCCTACGCTCGTGCGGTCACGCGCCGCAGGCGCATGATGCTCAGACTGCCAGAGATACGCCCGGTGGCAGGGGTGCCTCGCGAAGGTGACGCAGGAGGGTGTCTCGCAGCGCCGACGCGGCATGGGTCAGCGACGACTCGCGGCGGTGCGCCAGCGCGATCGTGCGCCGGATGCCGGGCGGGGAGAGCGGGGTGGCCCGTAACCCGGGTCGGTTGGCGACCACCATGCTCGGCACGAGAGCCACGCCCAGGCCGGCCTCGACGAGACCGAGCACGGTGTCCATCTCGCCGCCCTCGACGGCGAACGGTGGTACGAATCCCTCGCGGCGGCACGCCTCTAGCGTGGCGTCGCGCAGGTCGTACCCCGTTCGGAACATCACGAGCGGTTGCTCGCGCAGGTCACCGATGTGCACCGAGCTGGCCGGCAAGGGCTCCGAGGATGCTACGACCAGGCTCTCGCGCAGGATCGGCTCGGCGCTCAGTGCAGGGTCGGTGCCCTGCTCGGGGAGGATGATCAGTGCAAGGTCGAGCTCTCCACCGGTGAGGTGGCCGACCAAGTCCTGCGAACCGCTCTCCTCAACGTGTAAGTCGATCGCGGGGTAAGCCGCGCGGAAGCGTCGCAGCACTTGAGGTACCAAAGTGGTGGCAACGCTCGGGGTTGCCCCGAGGCGCAGGCGCCCCCGCCGCAAGCCGACCAGGTCTTGCACCTCGCGCCGTGCGGTGTCGACGTCGGCGAGGATGCGGCGGGCGATCGGCAGCAGCACGGCGCCCGCCGGGGTGAGCGTGGCCCCGCCGCGCGCCCGGTCGAGCAGCGGGGCGCCGATGTCCGCTTCCAGGCTGTGAATCTGCTTACTGAGGGTGGGCTGGGTCACGCCCAGGCTCTCGGCTGCCCGAGTGAAATGCCCGAGATTGGCCACGGCCACGAAGTATCTGAGGTGCTGGATCTGCACACCGATAGCTTATGTCTATTGTGAGCACCGCAACCATGCATTGGACGAATCGCCGTAGCGAACTTAGCGTCACCGACATGGTCCTCCTTGCGACCCGCTCCACCGTCGGCAAGAAGACGGTCATGGCGGTGACGGGCATCATCCTGGTGCTCTTCCTCGTCGCGCACATGCTCGGCAACCTCAAGGTCTTCGTGGGCGCGGAATCCTTCGATCACTACGCCCACTGGCTGCGCACCATCGGCACCCCCGTGCTGCCGGACTCCTGGTACCTCTGGATCCAGCGCCTGGTGCTCACCGCCTGCGTGGTCGCGCACATCTGGGCGGCGACCGTGCTGGCGGTGCGGGCCCGCAGGGCCCGTCCGGTGCGCTACGCGCACCGCCGCCCCGTGCAAGGCAGCTATGCCGCGCGGACGATGCGCTGGGGCGGCGTGATCATCGCGCTCTTCGTCGTGTACCACATCCTCGACCTCACGACCGGCCACCTGAATCCGGTCGGCGACCGCCAGCACCCATACGGAAACGTGGTGGCCGACTTCGCGCCGGAACGCTGGTACGTGACGCTCTTCTACGTGCTCGCCGTGGTCTCACTGGGCTTCCACCTGCGCCACGGCATGTTCAGCGCGCTGCGCACGCTCGGCCAGCAAACCGCGGCCGGCGAGCGTCGTGCGCGGGGTGCGTCGCTCGGTTTCGCCGTCGCGCTGTGCGCCGGCTATCTCTCGGTACCCCTGGCCGTCACCCTAGGGCTGGTGAGCTGAATGTACTATGTGGACGGTGATCCGATCGCCGACACCAAGGCACCGGACGGTCCGATCGAGACCCGCTGGGACCGCCGCCGCTTCGGCGCCAAGCTGGTCAACCCCGCCAATCGCCGTAAGCTCACGGTCATCGTCGTGGGCACCGGGCTCGCGGGCGGATCGGCCGCCGCGACGCTCGGCGAGGCCGGGTATCGCGTGAAGTCATACTGCTATCAGGACAGTCCACGTAGGGCACACTCGATCGCGGCTCAGGGCGGCATCAACGCGGCCAAGAACTACCGCAATGACGGCGACTCAATCCACCGATTGTTCTACGACACCGTCAAGGGTGGCGACTTCCGATCGCGCGAGTCCAATGTGTACCGGCTGGCGCAGGTGTCCGTCGAGATCATCGACCAGTGTGTGGCGCAGGGTGTTCCGTTCGCGCGGGAGTACGGCGGGCTGCTCGACAACCGTTCGTTTGGCGGCGCGCAGGTGTCCCGCACGTTCTACGCGCGCGGCCAGACGGGCCAGCAGTTGCTGCTCGGCGCCTACCAGGCGCTGGAGCGGCAGGTGGCAGCCGGCACCGTCGAGACGCATACGCGGCACGAGATGCTGGAGCTGATCGTCGTCGACGGGCGGGCGCGCGGCATCGTGGTGCGTGACCTCGTGACCGGCGAGATCCGCACCGACTTCGCGGACGCGGTCGTACTGGCCACCGGCGGCTACGGCAACGTCTTCTTCCTCTCCACGAACGCCAAGGGCTGCAACGTCACCGCCAGTTGGCGGGCGCATCGCAAGGGCGCGCTCTTCGCGAACCCTTGCTACACGCAGATCCACCCGACGTGCATCCCGCAGTCCGGCGAGCACCAGTCGAAGCTCACCCTGATGAGCGAGTCGCTGCGCAACGACGGCCGTGTCTGGGTACCGCTCAAGGCTGGTGACACGCGCGCGCCCGGCGATATCCCGGAGGCCGAGCGTGACTACTACCTGGAGCGGATCTATCCGTCGTTCGGCAACCTGGTGCCTCGCGACATCGCGTCGCGCGCCGCGAAGAACGTGTGCGACGAGGGTCGGGGCGTTGGTCCTGGCGGCCTCGGTGTATACCTCGATTTCGCCGACGCAATCGGTCGGCTCGGTCGGGACGCTGTGGAAGCAAAGTACGGCAACCTCTTCGAGATGTACGAGCGCATCACCGGCGAGGACCCGTACGAGGTGCCGATGCGAATCTACCCCGCGGTGCACTACACGATGGGCGGCCTGTGGGTCGACTACGACCTCCAGGCGACAATCCCCGGATTGTTCGTGATCGGCGAGGCCAATTTCTCCGACCACGGCGCAAACCGACTCGGTGCATCCGCGCTCATGCAGGGGCTCGCCGACGGATACTTCGTGCTCCCCAACACGATCAACGACTACCTTGCGGCAGGCCCCTTCCCGCAGGTGGACGCCGACCACCCGGACGCGGTCGAAGCCCGCACGGCCGTCAAGGACCGCCTCGCTCGACTGCTGGCCGTCGACGGCGACCGCACGGTCGACTCGTTCCATCGCGAGTTGGGTCGGATCATGTGGGACTACTGCGGCATGGAACGCACCGAGGAAGGCCTGCGCAAAGCCATCGAATTGATCCGAGCACTGCGCGACGAGTACTGGCGGCGCGTGCGCGTGCCGGGCTCCGCGGCCACCCTGAACCAATCCCTGGAAAAGGCCGGCCGGGTCGCCGACTTCTTTGAGCTCGCCGAACTGATGTGCGTCGACGCATTGCACCGCTCCGAATCGTGCGGCGGCCACTTCCGCGCCGAGAGCCAGACCGACGACGGCGAAGCGCGGCGCGACGACGAAAACTTCACGTACGTCGCGGCCTGGGAGTGGACCGGCGCGAGCGCGCCGCCCGTCCTCCACAAGGAGGATCTGACCTTCGAGTACGTCCAGCCGAGCCAGCGGAGCTACAAGTGAACCTGACCCTGCGCATCTGGCGACAGCCCGATCCTCACGACAAGGGGCGGATGGTCACGTACCGGGTCACCGACGTGTCGCCGGACATGTCGTTCCTGGAAATGCTCGACATGCTCAACGAGCGACTCACCCTGGATGGTGAGGAGCCCGTCGCGTTCGACCACGACTGCCGCGAAGGCATCTGCGGCATGTGCGGCCTGATGATCAACGGTGTTGCCCACGGCCCCGAGCGCGCCACGACCACGTGCCAGCTCCACATGCGACAGTTCAAGGACGGCGACACGATCGACGTCGAGCCGTGGCGAGCACGGGCGTTCCCGGTCGTGAGGGACCTGGTCGTCGACCGTTCCGCGTTCGACCGGATCATCCAAGCCGGCGGGTACGTCAGCGCACCCACCGGCAGCGCCCCAGACGCGCACGCGGTGCCCGTGCCAAAGGCCGACGCCGACGCCGCGTTCGAGGCGGCGACCTGCATCGGCTGCGGCGCGTGCGTCGCCGCCTGCCCGAACGGGTCCGCGATGCTCTTCACCGCGGCCAAGGTCACACACCTCGGCCTACTCCCCCAGGGCCAGCCGGAGCGCCGCGACCGCGTACTCGACATGGTGGCCGCCCACGACGAGGCTGGCTTCGGTGGCTGTACCAACGCCGGCGAGTGCACCCCGGCCTGCCCGAAGGGCATCCCGCTCGAAGTGATCGGCCGCCTGAACCGCGACCACCTGAAGGCCACAGCCCGCCCCACCCGCTGAGGCCATGCCGCCCCCTGACACCCATGCCGCCGGCCTCACTGGCCGTCCGCCGTCTCCGCCGATCCTTTCCGCCGGCTTCACTGGTCCCCCTCCGGCTTCGCGGGTCTCCGCCCGGCTTCGCTGGTCCCCCGCCCGGCTTCGCTGGTCCCCCGCCCGGCTTCACTGGTCCTTTCCGCCGATCAAGGCCAAATGCACGTACTTCGATCTCAGAACCACGTGCGTTTGCCCTTGATCGATGGAAATCTCCTTGATCGGCGCACGCACGCGCGGCGCTCCGCTCCTCCCATCGGCCGCCAGGCCCGCGTGCCGCAGACCGTGCGTCGATCTCGCACCCATCACGCCAAACCGGACAACTCGGTGCGAACCGCATCCACGGTGTGGTCCTCGGGCGATCCTGCCCCTGCCGCGTCCGCGTACGCCACACGGTCAACGGAGCTCGGGCGGGCATCGATCAAGGGCATCCGCGTTGATCACGGGCAAATGCATGTGAAAAAGAGATCGAATCACGTGCCGTGGCCCTTGATCGACGTGAAAGGGCCGGACTGGGGCTCCATCCGGGCGGCACAATGGCGGCGTGGAGCTGCCGATCATGCCGCCGGTGCCGCCGATGCTGGCCAAGGCCGTCAAGGACATCCCGCACGGGGCGATGAGTTTCGAGCCCAAGTGGGACGGGTTCAGATCGATCATGTTTCGCGACGGCAGCGAAGTCGAGATCGGAAGCCGCAACGAGCGCCCCATGACGCGATACTTCCCCGAGGTCGTTGATGCCGTACGCGCCAACCTGCCGGAGCGCTGTGTGATCGACGGGGAGATCATCCTTATCGGCCCGTCAGGTGATCGGCTCGACTTCGAGATGTTGCAGCAGCGCATCCACCCAGCGGCGAGTCGGGTCAGGCTGCTGTCGGAGAAGACACCGGCCCGGTTCGTTGCTTTCGACCTGCTCGCGCTAGGTGACACCGACTGGACCGGGCGGCCGTTCGCGGAGCGGCGGGCGGCGCTGGAGGAGGCGCTCGCTCAGGCTGCGGCGCCGATCCATCTGACTCCCGTGACCACGGACCGGACGGTGGCGCAGCGGTGGTTCCACCAGTTCGAGGGCGCGGGGCTGGACGGGCTGGTCGCCAAGCCGCTGGACGGGGTGTATGAACCTGACAAACGGGTCATGTTCAAGGTCAAGCATGAACGCACCGCCGATTGTGTGGTGGCCGGGTACCGGGTGCACAAGAGCGGGCCGGATCGGATCGGGTCGCTGCTGCTCGGGCTCCACAACGCGGCTGGGGAATTAGCGAGCGTCGGGGTGATCGGGGCCTTTCCAATGGCCACCCGCCAGTCGCTTTTCACCGAGTTGCAGCCGCTGGTCACCACGTTCGACGAGCATCCGTGGGCGTGGGCCCGGCAGGAGGAGGGCACCCGGACGCCCCGCAACGCCGAGGGGAGCAGGTGGGCGGCCGGAAAGGATCTGTCGTTCACGCCTCTGCGCCCGGAGCGGGTGGTGGAAGTGCGGTACGACCACATGGAAGGGGTGCGTTTCAGGCACACGGCGCAGTTCGTGCGGTGGCGGCCGGACCGGACCCCGGAGTCGTGCACGTACGACCAACTGGAGGAGCCCGTGAAGTTCGACCTTGCGGAGGTCCTTAGCTCGGGCTGAGATCCGCCCGCGATGGCACCGCCGATCAAGGACATTCGCATCGATCAAGGGCAAATGCACGCGGAAAAGAGATCGAACCACGTGCGTTTGCCCTTGATCGGCGGAAAGGGGGCGCGGCGCGAGCGCGGGGCGCGGCGGGTGGGGGGATTAGCGGCGGCGGTAGACGCCGGTGCTGCGGACGCGTTGGCGGGGGGCGGCGGCTGGGATCAGGCGCTTCATGTGGTATCGGTGCAGCTCAGCGGTGCCGCTCTGGTGCAAGTCTTCGGTGACCGAGACCAGCTCCCAACCTTGGTTACCGGCCGTGTTCAGGTGGGTGAGCGCGGTGTCACCGAACCCGGAGATGTCCTGGATGGAGCCATCCGGCCCGTACCAGCTGAAGGTGACCTCCCACCCCGGCTCGTTGGCCCGCGCCTGTCGGCGCCTCACTAGCAACGCGTACTCCCACCTGACCACGTAACCAGTATCGGTCAGGTTGCGCTGGGCCGCTTGAGATAGTATCGATGAACTTCAGTGCTACCCTGCAAGTTGTTGATGTCCTCCTCGGACGACACCAGCTCCCAGCCCTTCTTACCGGCGAGGTTGAGCTGCGCGATTGCTGTGTCGCCGAACTGCGAGACGTCCTGCCGATCGCCGTCCGGCGAGTACCAGTAGAAGCTGATCCGCCAGTTCTGCCCCGAAGCCTCGCGTCGCCGGACGAGAAGCGCGTACTCCCACGTGTTCATCGGTCCATTATGGTCGGACGGTTCGGGCGCTCGATCGCCACCCGTGGCAGCCATCGCGCGATCGGGCGGGGCAGCCACCAGGCGCGCGCGCCGAGCAACTGCATCACAGCGGGCACGATCAGGCAGCGGATGACGAGCGCGTCGAGCAGGATCGCCACGGCCAGGCCCAGCCCGAACTGCTGGAGCATCCGGTCGGGGCTGAGCAGGAACGACCCGAATACCACGACCATGATGGCACCCGCCGCGGTCACTACCCTGCCGGTCGTGGCCATGCCTTCGCGTACCGCGCTGGCGGCGTCGCCAGCACCTTCCCACTCCTCGTGCATCCGGGACAGCAGGAACACCTCGTAGTCCATCGACAGCCCGAAGACGATCGCGAAGATCATCACGGGCACGAACGCCTCGATGGGCCCCGGCTGTACGCCGAAGGCGCCCTCCTGGAAGACGTACGTGATCACGCCGAGCGACGCGGCGACACTGAGCAGGTTGAGCACCGCGGCCTTCAGAGGCACCAGCAGCGACCGGAACACGACCATCAACAGCAGGGCGGACAGCCCCACGACCACCAGGACGAACAGCGGCAGGCGGCTCGCGACCGCCTCGGCGAAGTCTTCGGCCGCGGCGGTGCCGCCACCGACCAGGTACTCAGCGCCGGTCTGCTGGGCGACGCCTGGCAGCACGTCGTCGCGCAGGCGGTGCACCAGGTCGCTGGTCGCCTCGTCCTGCGGCTTGGACTCGGGGAACACGATCACCGTCGAGACACCGTCGCCAACCGGGGTCGGTGCGAGGGCGGCTGCCACGCCAGGCGTACCCGAAATGGCGGATTGGACGGGCCCGGCCTCGCCGCGGACGACGACCACCAGCGGGCCGTTGAAGCCCGGGCCGAATCCCCGCGCTAGCAGGTCGTATGCCTGGCGGCTGGTTTTGCTCGCCGCGTCGTTGCCGGCGTCGGCGAAGCCGAGCCGCATGCCCAGCGCGGGTGCCGCGATCAGCAGCAACACGACGACGGGCAGCAGCAGGGCGGGCCATGGGCGCCGCTGCACGGCCACCGTCCAGCGGCGCCATGACGCACCTTCCGCCCGGCCGGCCTTGCGACGCACGCGGCGCTCGACCCGCCCGCCGACGATCGCGAGCAGCGATGGGAGCAGCGTCAGGGACGCGACCATCGTCGCCAGTACGGTCAACGCGACCGCGACTGCCACGCCCTGCAACGAGCCGAGACCGAGCACGACCAGACCGAGCAGGGCGATGATGACCGTGCATCCGGCGAAGAAGACGGTGCGCCCGGCCGTGTCGAGCGCGGTCCGGACCGCCTGCTCGCGGTCGGCGCCGTCGCGCAGCTCGGACCGGAATCGGGAGAACACCAGCAGCGCGTAGTCGATGCCCACGCCGAGGCCGACCAGGATCATGAGCGCGGACGTGAAATCGGCGACCGTGGTGACGTGCGAAGCGAGCACGACCAGCCCGACGGCCGACCCCACCCCGAAGATCGCGATGAGGATGGGCAGGGTTGCGGCGACCAGCGAGCCGAAGAGCAGTACGAGGATGACCAGCGCCGCCAGCAGGCCGACGCCCTCGGCGGCACCGCCCTCGGACTCCTCTGCCCCACGCACGGCGTCGCCGCCCAGCTCGACGCGCAGGCCGCTGCCCTCGGCCGACTTGGCGGTGTCGATGATCCGCCGTACGTCGTCGACGGGCACCTCTTCCGCACGGCCGTCGAGCGTCACCGTGGCGTACGCGATCGTGCCGTCGCGCGAGACCGCGCCCTCCGTGGTGAACGGGTCGCGCACGTCGACCACGTGCGGCAGCGGGCGCACCTCTCCAAGCATCCGCTCGACGCGCTGCTGGACCGATCGCACCCCGCTGCTGGCCTCCACGACGATCTGCACGGTGTCGCCGGCCCGCGCGGGCGCGTGCTGCCGCAGCGTGTCGACCGCGCGCTGCGACTCGGTGCCGGGCAGCGAGAAGTCGTTGCGGTAGTCGCTGCCGACGGCCTGCGACGCGGCGGTCACTCCGACGAGGACCAGCACCCAGAGCAACAGTGCCCACCAGCGGCGGCGATATGACCACCCGGCAATGCGGACAAACCTGGAGTCGGTGGGCGGGGCGGATGTCAAGAGGGCCATGGGTAGCGACGCTAGGTATGCGGCGTGCTGTGGCACATCGCGCCGCGGGGGGAACTCGGGGTCACCCCGCGGGGGTACGCGAGCATGCTCCCGCGGGGCGACTCGCCGGGTGCCGAGCGGCATTACGCTCGGGCTGTGACCCGCAGGATCGCCATGACCCGCAGGAACGCCATCGTCGACGCCGGGCTCGGCCTCGTGGCGTTCGTGCTGTCGGTGGGCGTCCTCGCGGCAGACGGATTCGGCACTCCGGACGCGCGAGTGCGGCACCTCGACGCGCTGGGCGTACTGCTCGCCGCGGCGAGCGCCCTGCCGCTGGCCGCCCGGCGCGTCGCCCCACTGACCGTCGGCCTGGTCACGATCGCGGCCAGCGGGGTCATGTACCGGTTGGGTTATGCGTTCGACCTGCCGCTCGGCCCAGCCGTCGCGGTGTACACGATCGGCCTGATCTGCGGCGGCGACCCGCGACCGGTGCGGCGCCGCCTCGCGATGCTGGCCCCGGCCGCGTTCGCGCCGGTGGTGGCCGTCGCGTACGCGGCTCGCGGCGAGGATGTCGGCGCGATCTTCGCGCCCGAGTTGGTGGGGCTGCTCGCCGCCTCTGCCGCCCTCGGGCTCGCCGGCGACCGCACCCGCCTGCGCCGCGAACGGATCGCCGCGCTGGAGGAGCGGGCTCAGCGCGCCGAGCGGGAGGCCGAGCGGGAACGCCGCCTGGCGGCCGCCGAGGAACGCACGCGCATCGCACGCGAGTTGCACGACTCCGCTGGGCACGCGATCAACGTGATCCTCGTGCAGGCCGGCGCGGCACGGCTGCTCCACGAGCGCGACCCGGCAAGCTCGCGCCGAGCGATCACCACGATCGAAGAGGTCGCGCGCGACACCATTGGCGAGATCGACAAGCTGGTGCGGGCGCTGCGGGAAGATGCCGACACGCCGCCCGCGCCGCCGCCCGACGCGTCTGCCCTCGAGGACCTGGTCCGGCGGCATCGCCAGAGCGGCCTCGAGGTCGACGCGCACCTGGCGATGCCGGGTGGGGCGGTGCCTCGCAGCGTGGCGTGGGCGGCATACCGGATCCTCCAGGAGGCGCTGACCAACGCGGCACGGCATGGGCGCGGCAAGGCGTCGGTGGCGGTCCGGTACACGGCGGCCAGCGTCGAGACCAGCGCCCCCACCCCGGTCAGGGCGGCCGCGCGGGCCGGGGGGGGCCCCGGCGTCGGCGGCATGCCCGAACGCGCGACTCTGCTGGGCGGCACCCTGTCGACGGCGGTCGAGCGCGGCGTCTTCCGGCTCAACGCCACCCTGCCCGTCGGGCGATCGGCTCGGGGTGAAGCGGCGTGACGGCTCCCGACGTCCCGCCCGTTCGGGTGCTGGTCGTGGACGACGACGATCTCATGCGCGCCGGCCTCACCGCCGTGCTGTCCAGTGACGAAACGGTTCGCGTCGTCGGCGAGGCGGGCGACGGCCGGGCCGCGGTCGACCAGGCCCGCGCGCTGCGGCCAGACGTCGTGCTCATGGACGTGCGGATGCCCCGCATGGACGGCATCGCCGCCACCCGCGAGGTCGCAGCCGCGGCTCCGGGTGCCCGGATTCTGATCCTGACGACGTTCGAGGACGACGACTACGTGTTCGGGGCGCT
Organism: Micromonospora sp. CPCC 205371; assembly: GCF_026130045.1. GTDB lineage: Bacteria > Actinomycetota > Actinomycetes > Mycobacteriales > Micromonosporaceae > Phytohabitans. The sequence goes on along the minus strand of NZ_JAIBNX010000106.1, from coordinate 2,468 downwards.
GACCGCGGGCGCGTCCGGTTTCCTGCTCAAGCGCACCCGCCCCGAGCAGCTCATCGCCGCGATCCACACGATCGCCGGCGGCGAGGCGCTGCTGTCGCCGTCCGTGGCCCGCACCGTCATCGACCGGATGGCGCGCGAGCCGCCGCCGGGGCCGCCCCACTCGGGGCGCGCGGGGGGCCTCGCTCGCCGCGCTCCCCTCCCG
>NZ_JAIBNX010000106.1:939-2256 GCF_026130045.1 Micromonospora sp. CPCC 205371 | reverse complement strand
GCCCCCCCCCGACCGCCGGCGCCGAGCGGCTCTCGCCGCCTCCCAGCCCCCCCACCGCCACCCACCGGGGGGCGCGCGCGCCCCCGCCGGCGCCGCCCGACTCGCGGCGGCTGGGCGGCCTCACTCCACGCGAACGCGACGTGCTCGAACTCGTCGCGCGCGGCCTGTCCAACACCGAGATCGCCGCGACCCTCGTCGTCGAGGAGTCGACCGTGAAGACGCACGTCAAGCGCATCCTCGCCAAGCTCGGCCTGCGTGATCGGATACAGGCGGTCATCCTGGCGTACGAGACGGGCGTGGTGCGCCCCGGCGCCTGACGTAGTCTCGCCGGCATGGCCGTTTCGTCGCACCTCGTACCCCTCGGCACGCCCGCGCCTGACTTCGCGCTGCCGTCGGTCGCCGGTCCGGAAGTGAAGCTGACCGACATCTCGGCGCCCGCGCTGCTGGTCGTGTTCCTCAGCAACCACTGCCCATACGTCCGGCACGTCGAATCCGCGCTGGGCGCGTTCACCACCGAGTACGCCGGCAAGGGACTCGCCACCGTCGCCATCTCGAGTAACGACGTCGTCAACTACCCGGACGACGACGTGCCGGGGCTGGCGGCCCAGGTGGAGCGGGCCGGCTTCACGTTCCCGTACCTGGTGGACTCCTCGCAGGAGGTCGCCAAGGCGTACGCGGCGGCGTGCACGCCCGACTTCTTCCTGTACGACGGGCAGCGGCGGCTGGTGTATCGGGGGGCGTTCGACGAGAGCCGGCCGCGCAACGACCTGCCGGTGACGGGTGAGCTGCTGCGCGACGCCGTCGACCGGGTGCTGCGCGGCGAGGCGGTGCCCGAGCCGCACGTGCCGAGCATGGGCTGCGGCATCAAGTGGCGCGAGGGCAACGAGCCGGAGCCGGTGACGTTCCTGGGCTAGGGCAGCCCCTAGGCCCGCCAGGGCACGACGCGGTGGGCGGTGGAGAGCAGCAGCGCCATCACCACCGCGGTCGCACCGGTGATGCCGGCCGCCGCGCCCGCGTACGCGGTGAAGAGCCTGCGCCGCCCGAGTTCGTCGATCGGTGTGGCTGCCACGGCGTCGGTCATCTGGAAGGCGGCTGCTGCCGCTACCAACAGCAGCACGCCCGCTAGTGCCAGCAGCGCCACCGCGAACGGCCGCGCGTCACCGGAGCGCACCGCTACGTCGCGACCCTGTGCCAGTACCAGAAGAAAGCCTGCCACCGCGGCCCACACGCCGGCGATCTGGACCGAGCCCACGACGTTGCCCCGCCCGGGGCCGCCCGGGGGCCGGGGGCGCGGGGCCGGGCCCCCCGCGGACGGCG
>NZ_JAIBNX010000106.1:394-929 GCF_026130045.1 Micromonospora sp. CPCC 205371 | reverse complement strand
GATGCCAGCCGAGCGACATGGTCGCGACGCCGGCAACGCCGGCGTAGACCGCGCCTGCCACCGCGCCGACGCCGCGCGCTCGCGGCGGCAGCACGAGTACCAGCGCGATCGCGACCGACATCGCGACCGTTGCGTGGCCGCTGGGGAAGCTGTTGCCGGCGCTGGCGCGTTCGGGGTCGACGCCGAAGTTCGGCCGGTAGAGGCCCCACTTGAACATCTGGCTGGTCACGTTGGCGGCGATGACGAAGAGCGTCACCACGAGCGTCAGCAGCACCCGGCCGCGGGCGAGGGCGATCACCGCGATCACCACGGTGGCCACCGCGAGGGAAACCACCGAGACGGCGTTCAGGACGGTGTTGGCGAAGCCATCGACCTCGTCCTGGCCGATGCGGTTGCCGGCCAGCGCGATCGTGTCGAAGAGCTGGCCGCGTTCGGTGCGCACGAAGAAGCGCCACACGAGGAAGAGGGAGCCGCGCGCGGCGGCGGGTCCGGGGGGCGGGGCGGGGGGGGGGAGCGGGGGGGGGGCGCCCCCCCG
>NZ_JAIBNX010000106.1:0-384 GCF_026130045.1 Micromonospora sp. CPCC 205371 | reverse complement strand
GCGTGCGGAGGACCTGGCCGCGTTCGGTGGGCCGGAAGAAGCGCCCCAGGGGGAAGGGGGCCGCCGCTTGGGCGGCGGCTACGAGGAGCAGCCAGGCGGCTGGAAGCGCGATCGTGCCCACCCTGGCGCGGGCCTGCTCTACTGCGGTCACGGCACTCCTTATTCCCCCAGGCGGCCGACCTTACAACCACGCCGGAATGCGCCCGAAATGGGTGGGGTGGAGGGTCGGTCTGGACGGGTGCGGCGCCGCGCCGATCAAGGCCGTTTGCATGGATCAAGGGCGAATGCACGCGGAAAAGAGATCAAAGCGCGTGCATTTGCCCTTGCTCGGCGGGGGGAGGGGGCGCGGGGCGCCGGCGCGCGGGGCGCGGAGGGGGGGCGGTG
>NZ_JAIBNX010000105.1:17840-29600 GCF_026130045.1 Micromonospora sp. CPCC 205371 | reverse complement strand
GGGCGAACGCACGTGGTTGGATCTCTTTTCCACGTGCATTTGCCCTTGATCGATGGACATCTCCTTGATCGACGCGGGCCGTTGGGCGCGGGCAACCGCGGCCCGGACGCGGCACGAGCCCTCACGCGTCTGGACGCGCAGCCCTGGCGGCGCCGCGGGTGGAGCCGTGAGCCAGGACCGGCGCGACCTCGCGCCGCGGCCCGGTCAAGCACGGAGCCATTGACAGCCGCCGTGTTAGCGATAACACTCTCCGGAAACGCGCGGGAAACGGGCACACAATGCCCGCCACGGTGTTAACGCGAACATAGACAGTCTTCGGAGCTTCCATGTCACCGTCGTCGATCAGTCGCCGCCGCCTGCTGCAAGCCGCGGGCGCCACCGCCGTCGTCTCGGCCACCCCTGTCGCACTCGGCGCCACCGCCGCGCAGGCGGCGCTGCCGCCGGCCCGCCCGGACATCGGCGTCTCCGCATACCCCTTCGAGCTCGGCCAGGTGCGGCTCACCGCCAGCCGCTGGCTCGACAACCAGAATCGCACGCTGTCATACCTGCGCTTCGTCGACGTCGACCGGCTGCTCTACGTCTTTCGCACCAACCACCGGCTGTCCACGAACGGCGCCGCGGCCACCGGCGGCTGGGAGGCGCCGGGCCACTTCCTGCGCGGCCAGAGCCAGGGACACTTCCTCACCGCGTGGGCGCAGGCTTGGGCGGTACTGGGCGACACCACCTGCCGCGACAAGGCCAACCACATGGTGGCCGAGCTCGCGAAGTGCCAGGCGAACAACGCCGCCGCCGGCTTCAACACCGGCTACCTCTCCGCCGCGCCCGAGGCCGACATCACCACCATCGAGAACGGCGGCAGCGCGGGCGTGCCGTACTACTGCCTCCACAAGACGCTTGCCGGGCTGCTCGACGTGTGGCGGTACATCGGCAACACGCAGGCGCGCGACGTGCTGCTCGCCTTCGCCGGGTGGGTCGATTGGCGCACCGCCCGCCTCTCGTACTCGCAGATGCAGAACACGCTGCGCGTCGAGTTCGGCGGCATGAACGCGGTGTTCGCCGACCTGTACCAGCAGACCGGTGACTCCCGCTGGATGACCGTGGCGCAGCGCTTCGACCACGCGGCCGTCTTCGACCCGCTCGCGTCCAACCAGGACCAGCTCAATGGCCTGCACGCCAACACGCAGGTGCCCAAATGGGTCGGTGCCGCTCGGGAGTACAAGGCGACGGGCACCACCCGGTACCGGGACATCGCCAGCAACGCGTGGAACATCACCGTCAACGCGCACACGTACGTGATCGGCGGCAACAGCGAGGCTGAGCACTTCCGGCCAGCCAACGCCATCGCCGCATACCTGGACTCGGACGTCTGCGAGCAGTGCAACACGTACAACATGCTCAAGCTGAGCCGCGAGCTGTGGCTGCTCAACCCGAACCAGGTGTCCTACTTCGACTACTACGAGCGCGCGCTGCTCAACCACCTCATCGGCGCGCAGAACCCGGCCGACAGCCACGGGCACGTCTGCTACTTCACCTCGCTGCGGCCCGGCGGCCGCCGCGGCGAGGCCGGGCCGGTGGCCGGCGGCGGAAGCTTCAGCACCGACTACACGACATTCTGGTGCTGCCAGGGCACGGGCATCGAGACCAACACGAAGCTGATGGACTCCATCTACTTCTACAACGGCACCACGCTGACCGTGAACCTCTTCATGCCGTCGGTGCTGGACTGGACCTCGCGCGGCATCACGGTCACCCAGACCACGAGCTACCCGGTCAGCGACACCACCACGCTGACCGTCACCGGTAACGTCAGCGGCTCGTGGTCGATGCGGGTACGCATTCCACTGTGGGCGGTCGGCGCCACGATCAGCGTCAACGGTGTGGCGCAGAGCGTCACCACGACGCCGGGCACGTACGCGACGCTGACCCGCTCGTGGACATCCGGCGACACGGTGACGGTGCGGCTGCCGATGAACGTCGTGACGCGCGCCGCCAACGACAACCCGAACGTCGTGGCGCTCACGTACGGCCCGGTCGTGCTGTCCGGCAACTACGGCAACACGACGCTGAGCGCGCTGCCGTCGCTGACCGCCGGCTCGGTGACCCGCACCAGCACGAGCACGCTCGCGTTCACCGCCACGGCCAACGGCTCGACGGTCAACCTGGGACCGTTCTACGACGCACACGGCCACAACTACACCGTGTACTGGAACACCGGAGCGTCGTCCGGGTACCGGCTCGTCAACGCCAGCAGCGGACTGGTGCTCGGCATCCAGAACATGTCCACGGCAGACGGTGGCCTCGCTCTACAGTGGGGCGACACCGGCACCGCCGACCATGGCTGGGAGCTCATCGCCGACGGCACCGCCCTGCGCCTGCGCAACGTCAACAGCGGCAAGGTCCTCGGCGTGGAGAACATGTCCACCGCCGACAACGCCCGGGTCCTCCAGTGGGCCGACAACGGCACCGCCGACCACCGCTGGACGGTCGTCGACGTGGGCGACGGCACCCACAAGCTGCGCAACGCGCACAGCGGAAAGCTGCTAGCCATCCTGAACGGCTCCACCGCCCAGGGCGCGCAGGCCGTGCAGGAGCCCGACAACGGCAGCGCCGACAACCAGTGGCGGTTCCTGCCGAACGGCGCCCGCCGCATCCAGAACCTGGCTAGCGGCCTCGTGCTCGGCGTCACCAACATGTCCACGGCGGACGGTGGCCTCGTCGTTCAATGGGCCGACAACGGCACCGCCGACCACCTGTGGACCGCGGTCGTCGACACCGGCGGCTACCTGCGCCTGCGAAACTCGCACAGCGGCAAGGTGCTCGGCGTGGAGAACGCCGCCAACGCCAACGGCGCCCGCGTCGTCCAGTGGGCCGACAACGGCACCAACGACCACCGGTGGCGCCTACGCTACGGCGGCAACGGCTACTTCCGCGTCCAATGCGCGAACGGGGGCCGCGTTCTGGGCGTGAGCGGCGCTTCGACCGCCCAAGGCGCCCAGGTCGTCCTGTGGCACCACACCGGCACGAACGACCCCCCCTGCCGCTCCATCAGAGCCGGGGGGCCGGCCCGGCCCCCCTGTGCCGCCCGCCCCCTCCCCTACGAGAGTTGGCCGTCGTAGTCGGGGAGTTTGAAGGTGCGCTCGGCGTGGCCGCCGACGAGGTCGGTGGTGTTGTTGCCGATGTTCGCCACGATCGTGTAGCCGCGCCGCTCGATGGCGATCCGGGCGTTGGTCTTCAGGCTCTCGACGGGCTGGAAGTCGAACGTTGGCCGCGTGTAGAGCCCGTCGACGGGATAGTCGGCCTCGTCCAGGTTGTACTCCGTCCAGAGCTCGATGATCTCAGGCCGGTTGGTCACGAAGAAGACCGCCGCGCCCGCGGCCTTGGCCTGACGGGCGACCTCCAGGATCGGCGCGGTCGCCGGCAGGAGGAGGCTGTCCGAGTACTCGTCCACGAGCGCCGTGTTGTCGATGTCCAAGACGATCGCGGCGCGTACCCGGGAATCCGGCAGGCGTGTGGCCAGGTACGACTCGGCGGCGTCCGCGACCACGGTGACGTCCGCGATCCACGTCTCGTACGACGGCAAGGCCGCGGCCGCGGCGCCTTTGGCGGCGGTCGCGGGCGCCACCAGGGTCAGGATGGTGGCGCCGACCACCGCGCCACGGCGAAGTCCAGAGCGCATCGCATGTCCCCTCTCCACACCCAGAAAAGCGAGTGTTTCTCATTATTGAGGACAGCGTGAGTCCTGTCGATACTCGGCGCCGACTGGCCCACCGCGCCGGCCCACGAGGTCGAAACCGCACCCTGAGCGTCACCTGGCGTTTGCCCGTGGCCCCTACGGTGTGGGCGTGCTCAACACGCCGGCCCGGCTACGGTGGTGGACCCTGTCTGTCGCGGCGGCGGCTGCCGCGCTGACCGCCGCCACCAGCCTGCTCATGTCGCACACGCAAGACCAGGTGCGCACGATCGGCGCCCAGGCCGCGCCGCAGGCGGCGACGGCGTCCGACCTGTACTTCGCGCTCAGCGACCTGGACGCGCAGGTCGCTCGGCTGGTGCTGATCGCCGGCGCCGAGGAGCACTCCGGCAGCCAGATTGACGCGCTGAGCACCTACCGGGAGCGCAGCCGGCAGATCGACGCCGACCTCGAACGCGCTCTGAGCACTGTGAACACCGACGCCGACCGCGCGATCGTCCGGAACCTGCTTGGCGACCTCGCCGTGTACCGGCAGTGGGCGTGGCAGGCGCTCGCGGTCGAGTGGGAGCAGCCGGAGCAGCGGGCCGGTCAACTCCCGCCGGCCGCCCGCGGCTACTACGCGCAGGCCACGAACGTGCTGCACTTCGACCTGTTGCCGGGCGCGAAGCGGCTGCGCGACGCCAGCCAGGCCCGCCTCGACCGGGCGTACGCCGAGCAGCGCACCACCGAACGGGTCGGCATCGCGCTGTTCGTGCTGCTCGGCGGCGTACTCGTGGTGCTGCTGGCCCTCTTCCAGCGCTGGCTCAGCCGCCGCTTCCGGCGGCGGCTCAACCCGGCCCTGCTGGCCGCCACGCTCGTCACGGCCGGCCTGGTGATCTGGGCCACCGCGGTCCTCGCGGTGGAGGGGCAGCGGCTGCGCGCCGCACACCGGGAGAGCTTCGCGCCGTACCTGGAGTTGTCACACGCCCAGGCGGTCAGCTACGACGCCGCGGCGGACACCAGCCGGTACCTGCTCAGCGGCAACCTGCCCCACTACCGGCAGGACTTCACCCGCAAGTCTGAGTGCCTGATCAGCGGCGGCACGTGCGGCGTCACCGCCGGGTTGGACACCCGTGTGCGGGACCGGTGGCTCGGGTACCAGCGTGACCACGAGCGGATTCTCGCTCTCGCCGACGAGGGGCAGACCGCCGCGGCGATCGACGCGCTCACCGGCATCCGGCGCGGCGAGGCGGCGTTCGACTTCTACTACTACGACGTCGCGATCAGCCAGGTCTCCACCGATCACAAGCGAGCCTTCGAGACGTCGTTCGCCGACGCCGAGAGGCTGCTGGACGGTTGGTCCGTCATCCCGGTCGCGGCCCTCGGCGTGGTGATCCTGCTCCTGCCGGTCGGTGTCTGGCGCCGCATGGCCGAGTACCGGTAACGGGAGGGACGGCGATGTCTACCCGACGCCTCGTGCTCGCCGCGGCGATGGTCGCGGCGCTCGCCGGGTGCGGCGCCGAGCCGCCCGCGCCGACCCCGGTGGCGGACGGCATCCGGTGCGCCGCCGGCAGCCTCACCGGCCAGGGCTCGTCGGCGCAGGCCAACGCCGTCAACATCTGGATCCGCAACTACCAGGCCGCCTGCCCGGAGGCCGCCATCGAGTACGCCAGCGTCGGCTCCGGCGCCGGGCTGCGCGCGTTCCTCGCCGGTACCGGCGACTTCGCCGGCACCGACACTCCCCTGCCAGCGTCCGACCAGCCCAAGGCCGACGCCCGCTGCGATGGTGGGCCCGCGATCCACCTGCCGATGGTGGTGGGACCGATCGTGCTGGCCTACAACGTCGCCGGCGTCACGGGACTGCGGCTGTCACCGGCCACCATCGCGAAGATCTTCGCCGGCGCGGCGGCCACCTGGGACGACCCGGCCATCGCGGCGGACAACCCGGATGTGGTGCTGCCCTCGACGCGCATCCGGACCGTGCACCGCTCGGACGGCTCGGGTACGACGAACAGCTTCACCGCGTTCCTCGCCTCGACCGCCGGTGCCGGCTGGCGCTTCGGCACCGGCACCACGTGGCGCGCGCCGGGCGGCGAGGCGCGGGACGGCAACGGCGGCGTGGCCGCGGCTGTGCGCCGGACCGAGGGTGCGATCGGGTACCTGGAGTGGTCGTACGCGCAGGTCAACAACCTCGAAACCGCGGTGGTCCGCAACGGCGCTGGGCAGTTCGTCGAGGTGGGCAACCAGGCGGCGGGCACGGCGGTCGGCACCGCCACGGTCACCGGCACCGGCGGCGACCAGCGCCTCGCCGTCGACTACGCCACCACGGCGGCTGGCGCGTACCCGCTCGTCCTGGTGACATACGAGGTGGTCTGCGCCAAGGGCACCCGCGCCGCGGCGATCGAACTGCTCAGGGGCTTCCTGGCGTACACGTCCAGCGCGGCCGGCCAGCAGGCCGTCGCCCGCCTGGGCTACGCCCCCCTTCCCGACCAGATCCGCACCCGCGTAGCCGCGACCATCGACACCCTCGCCTGACCCCGGGTATGTTCGTATAGACGTCCAACTATCTGACGTCTGTCTATCCGGAGAGAGGTTCGGCATGAGACCACGCACCGGCGTCGCGCTGGCGGCCATGCTGACGTTGGGCATCGGCCTGGGTGTCGTGGCGGCGACCCAGGCGAGCGCGGCCACCGGTTGCCGGGTGAGCTACACGGTCAACCAGTGGCCGGGCGGGTTCACCGGCAACGTCGCCATCACCAACCTCGGCGACCCGCTCAACGGCTGGCGTCTGACGTGGACATTCGCCAATGGACAGACCGTAACTCAGGGCTGGAACGGTGTCTTCACCCAGAGCGGCGCGAACGTCACGGTGGCCAACCAGACCTACAACGCCAGCCTCGGCACCAACGCGACGGTGACACCCGGCTTCAACGGCACGTGGACCGGCACCAACTCCACGCCCACCTCCTTCGCCCTCAACGGTGTCGCCTGCACCGGCTCGACGAACCCGGGCCCCGGCCCGACCACGAGCGCTCCCCCGCCCTCGACCCCGCCGCCGGGCGGCGTCGCGTGGACGTCGTCCGACCAGTGGGGCACGTGGACCAACGGCGGATACACGCTCTACAACAACATCTGGGGCAGCGGCGCCGGCACGCAGACCATCTGGGCCAACTCGTTCAGCAACTGGGGCGTGACCGCGAACCACCCGAACACCGGCGGCGTGAAGTCCTACCCGAACGCGACCCGGGCGGTCAACCGCACGCTCAGCTCGCTGAGCAGCCTCTCCAGCAACTTCAACGTCACGGTACCGAGCAGCGGCGCGTACGCGACGGCGTACGACATCTGGGCCAACAACCACGCGTACGAGATCATGCTGTGGCTGAACAAGACCGGCCCGGTAGGCCCGCTCGGTTCGCTGCAGACGACCGCCACGGTCGGCGGCCACACCTGGCAGGTGTACTCCGGCTCGAACGGCTCGAACGCGGTCTTCTCGTTCATCCGCACCAGCAACACCAACGCGGGCACCGTGAACATCCTCGCGGTGATGAACTGGATTCGCGGCCAGGGCTGGTTCGGCGACGTCACGATCGGCGACGTCCAACTGGGCTACGAGATCACGTCGTCGGCGGGCGGCTTGAACTTCACCACCAACAGCTACTCGGTCTCGTTCAGCTGATCCCCACCAGCCATCGATCGGGGTCCTCCCAAAGAGGGCTTGATTGCTGGACAATCGACGGGTGCCGCCAGGGGAGGATCAAGCGGCCGCCGTCGCACCGGTCGCCGCGGTGACGCTCGGTGCCAGCGCGGCCTATACGGCGCTGCTCGGGCAGATCGGCGCCATCGGCGCGGGGCACTTCGGGGCGCTGCTGTCCGAGACGGCCAACCGCCTGCGACGCCGCACGCCGCAGCCGTCTGCCGAGCAGTGGCGGGAGGCGGTCGCCGAGGCGCTGGCGCCGGTGCTGGCCGCGAGCGACGAGCGGGCGCAGGCGCACGACCAGGATCTCGTCGGGGCCTCGGAGACGCGGGCCGAGGCCGTCCTGCGACGCGTACGGACGACCTGACCGAGCTGGCGAGCGTGCCGCTGGGAGACGAGCAGGTGATGGACCTGTCGGTCAGCCCTGACAACCGCACCCTCGCCGTGGTGGGCACCGGCCGCTCGGTGCGGCTCTGGCGCCTCGACGGCGGCGGATGGCGCACCGTCGCCGAACACCCCGCACCGATCCGCGAGGCGGCGTTCTCGCCAGACGGCACCACCCTCGCCACGATCACCAGGACCGACACGGTGATCCGGCTCTGGGACGTCCGCACCGGCGACCTGTCGGCCAATCTCACCGGGCAGGCCAGCCTGCTCAACGCCGTCGACTTCGCGCCCGACGGCCGGACCCTCGCCACTGCCGCGGCCGGCGCGTCGGTGGGGCTGTGGACCTCGGACGTGCGGGAGGTTATCGACCGCTTGTGCCGTGTAGTGGGCGATCACCCTTCCTGCTGAGGCATCCACCGCACGGCCGCCGGTCTCATCCGTTCGCACAGGCCCACCATCCGGCGCGCGTGCCGCGCCACCTCAAGCTTCCGGACGGGTCTTTGGCAGGCAAGCGTCACCACCACCGACGGTAACGCCGTGGTGACGCAAGCATGACGTGCGGGGTGTTAGCCAGTACCGGTACCGAGGCCGGGAGGCAGGGGAAACACCCATGACGAAGGCTCTGATCGCTGGTGGCGCCGGGTTCATCGGCAGCACCGTCGCGTCGGCCTGCCTCGACGAGGCGGGCGCGGATCGCGCCGTCACGCCGGTGATCCTCGACAACCTGAGCACCGGCCGGCCGGAGTTCGTCCGTGGCCGGATCTTCTATCAAGGCGACATCGCCGACGCCAGGCTGGTCGACAAGATCTTCGCCGAACACCCGGACATCGAGACCGTCGTACACTGCGCGGCCCTCATCGTGGTGCCGCAGTCGGTGGCGCAGCCGCTGCGGTACTACAGCGAGAACGTCGCGAAGTCGGTGGCGTTCCTGGAGAGCGTCATCGAGAACGGCTGCCGCCGCATACTGTTCAGCTCGTCGGCGTCGATCTACGAGGTCGGCGACGGCCTCGCCGTCGACGAGCTGTCGCCGATCGCGCCCACGAGCCCGTACGCCAGCGGCAAGGCGATGGTCGAGCAGGTGCTCCGGGACTGCGTGCGGGCCTACGGCGTGCGCGTCATCGCGCTGCGCTACTTCAACCCGATCGGGGTCGACCCCCTGCTTCGCACCGGCCCGCAGTCCGCCGCCTCCTGCAACGTGCTGGGCCGGATGGTGGCGGCGGCGCGTGGCGGCGAGCCGTTCACCCTGACGGGCGTGGACTGGCCGACCCGCGACGGGTCGGGGGTGCGCGACTACGTCCACGTCTGGGATCTGGCCCGCGCGCACGTGCTCGCGCTGCGCCGGTTCGACGAGATCATTCCTCCCTACTGGCCGGAGCGCTACGAGGCGATAAACCTGGGCACCGGCCGGGGAACCACCGTCCGCGAGTTGCTCGCCGCGTTCGAAGCGGTGACGGGGCGCCCAATCCGCGTCCGTGAGGCGCCTCGGCGCTCCGGCGACTGCGTGGGCGGCTTCAACCAGAGCAAGCGCGCGGGTGAGCTGCTGGGCTGGTGGCCCAGCTTGTCATTGGAAGACGCCATCCGACACGAGCTGCGCTGGGCAGCACTCCGGGACGATCCCGGGAAGGCGGAATACTCATGAACACTCGTTATGTGCCCGGACGCCGTTCCGCTCTCGCGGCCGCGGTGTCGGTGGTGTTGCTGCTGGGCCTGCTGGTCAGCGGCGGAAACCAGGCGGTCGCGAAGCCGGGCGACAAGGACCCCGGCGGCGTGCTCGGCGCCGGCCAGGGCGGTGTGATCGGCGGCGGCAAGCTGAGGCCGACCAAGCCGGAGATCCCGAAGGCACTGCCCAAGCCGAAGCAGGACAAGGTACCGGTCAATCCACCCAAGCCGCCGAAGCCACCGAACACCACGACTCGGTCGACGACGACGGCGTCCTTGAGCGCCGAGACCACGCTGGCGGCCGCCGCGGTCGCGGAGGCACCGGAGAAGGTCGGGCTCCGCCAGCTCGTCATCGCGTTGGACAGCAGCGACTCCGGCCTGCCCCCCTGGACGGCCACTCTGGACAGGATCGGCCCGCCGTGCGACGTGCTGCTGGGGGCGACCGAGCCGCTCACCTGGGAGCGGCTGACCCGCCCCGACGGCGGCGGGCGGTACACGTCGATCCTGCTGTCGAACCACTCGCTGTTGCACTCGGACGGAGCCGGCGGCTTCGTGAGCGCCTTCGACGCAGACGAGTGGAACCTGCTGTGGCAGTACGAGCGGGACTACAAGGTGCGCCAGGTCTCGCTGTACACCGCCTACGGCACGTTCCCCGAGGACTACTGCCTGCGAGCCGGTACCGAGGGCGGCGTTGGCGAGACACCCATGAACGCCACCCTGACCAGCACGGGCACGCAGCAGTTCGACTACCTGACGACCTCCGTCCAGGTGCCGATCACGCTGTCCTATGTGTACCGCTCGACGCTGGCGGCCGGCTGCACGGCGACGTCTACCATCACCTCGGGCGGCAGCGTGCTCGGTGTCATCAGCCCATCGGCCGACGGCCGGGAGCGGGCGGCGCTGACGTTCACCTCCAACCAGTACCTGCTGCAGACCTTCCTGCTCACCTACGGGCTGGTGCGCTGGGCCACGAAGGGCGTGTTCATCGGCGAGCGGCGGCACTACCTGGAAGCCGACATCGACGACTGGTTCATCCACACCGACCACCTCCACCCCGACGGGCGCCTGGAGACCGACCCCGGGTTCCGGATGTCGGGCACCGACGCCAACTCCGCGAACCAGCAGCAGAGCGCGCTGCGCGCCCGGTACCCGAGGGCCAACCAGTTCACCCTCAACGTGCCCTACAACGGCGAGGGCATCAACCGCAACGCGCCGGCCTTGTGCTCGTCGCTGCTGACCCCGGACCCGTTGACGAGCTACTCGCGCTGCCTGCGCAACAACTTCCGGTGGATCAACCACACGTTCAGCCACCCGAAGATGAACTTCACGACGTACACGGAGAGTCTCACCGAGATCCAGCGGAACCTCACGGTGGGCCGCCAGGTTGGCCTGACGGTGCCGACGCAGGTGCTGAAGACCGGGGAGTACTCGGGGCTCGGCGTCTACCACCCCGATCCGAACAACGACATCGACCCGCCGACCGACCATGGCCTGATGGCGTCCAACGGCGAGATGCTGCGGGCGGCCAAGGACGCGGGCGTGAAGTACCTGCACGGCAACATGTCGTTCCCGTCGCACGTGCCGTCGTGCTTCAACTGCGGCATCTGGCACCCGATGCAGCCGAGCCTGATGCTCGTGCCGGACTGGCCGACGAACATCGCCTACCACGTGACCGCACCGGCCGAGGAGACCCTGTTCTACAACTCCTACTACGGGCCCAACGGGAAGTTCCCGTTCTGGCCGCGCGACCTCACGTACAACGAGATCATCTCGTACGAGACAGACATCGCGCTGCAGCACGTGGTCAGTGGCTCGGTCTACGCGCACACTCTCCACCAGGGCAACCTGCGCCAGTACGCCAGCGGAAAGAGCCTGACGTTCGACTGGGCCAACGAGGTCGCCCGCAAGTACAGCCAGTACTACCGGGTGCCGCTGCAGACGCCGAACTGGCAGGCCCTGGCCGGGTACGTCGCCAACAGGACCAGTCACTTCGCGTCCACCGGCGCCGGCGCGGACGTGGTCTGGAACCGCACCGCGAACACGCTGACGCTGACGTCGCCGGCGGCGGGCGGGCTGTTCCTGAACGGCGTACGGGCGACGGGATTCGCCACCTACGGCACCGACTCGATCTCGTGGGTGACGTTCGGCGCGAACGCGTCGCTGACCCTCACGCCGGTGCCACGAACCACGGCGTAAGCCCGGTTCTGGCTTGAAGAAGGCGGCAGTGCTAAAGGAGGCGGAAGTGGCGATCAGAGCCAGCGACGAGGTCGCGACGCACTCCGCGATCAAGCTTCGCGCCGCCGCGCCGCCGGTCACCGGCCGGGTGCCGTCCCTACCAGGGGCGGCCACCCCG
>NZ_JAIBNX010000105.1:3649-17830 GCF_026130045.1 Micromonospora sp. CPCC 205371 | reverse complement strand
CGACGGCCCCCCCCCGCGCCCCGGGCGCCCCGCCGGGTCGCGGCCTCTCCGCGGGGCCCCCACCCCGGCCGGAGGACCACGCCGGAGGACACCTGCGCATCGCCCTCGTCTCCGAGGGCACGTACCCGTACCACCTGGGTGGCGTGAGCGTCTGGTGCGACCAGCTCGTCCGCGGCATCGAGGAGCACCGGTTCTCGGCGGTGGCGCTCACGGTGACGGGCCTGGAGAAGAGCCTGTGGACGCCGCCACCGAACCTCGACACGATCATCAACGTTCCACTGTGGGGCCCGGCGCCCAGGCGCCCGCGGCGGCAGGTGCCGGGTTGGCGCTTCAACCAGGCGTACCAGGCATTCGCGCGGGCGCTCGTGTCGCCGCCGGCGACCGGGGCAGTCGCGACGCGCCGCGCGGGCGAGGAGTTCGCCGACGCGCTACACGGCCTTTTCCAGTACGCCCAACGCGCCGACCTGGGTGCGGCGCTGCTGTCCGACCGGGCGCTGACCCAGCTGATGGACGCCTGGCACGCGACCCGCGAAGACCGCGCGCTCACGCTCGCCGAGGCGCTCATCGCCTCCGACCTCATCGAGCACACCCTGCGACCACTGTCCCTGCCCCCGGTCGATGTGGACATCTGTCACCTGGCGATGAACGGGCTCTGCGCGCTGGTGGGCCTGGCCAGCAAGTGGGTGCACGGCTCCCGGATCGTCATGTCCGAGCACGGTGTTTACCTGCGTGAGCGTTACCTGAACATGGTCGACGAGCCGCTGCCCCACGCCGTGAAGGTGTTGCTGCTCAACTTCTTCCGCTCCCTGGCGGTCGCCGCGTACGTGTCTGCGGACGTCGTCGCCCCGCACTCCAGCTACAACCGGCGCTGGGCGCTTCATCACGGCGCCGACGAGGATCGCATGTGGACGATGTACAACGGCATCGACCCGGCCGAGTTCCCGGTGGCCGAGGGCGAGCCGGAGGTACCGACGATCGTGTTCATGGGCCGCGTCGACCCCATCAAGGACCTGCATACGCTGATCAACGCGTTCGCTCTGGTGCGCGCCGAGATCCCCAACGCCCGGCTGCGCATGTTCGGCCCGGTCGCGACCGGCCAGTGGGAGTACTACGACAGCTGCCGCACGCTGATCGACGAGCTGCAACTGGAGCACGCCGCCACGTTCGAGGGCCGGGTCACCCGCCCGACGGAGGCGTACCACGCCGGCCACATCGTCGTGCTCAGCAGCATCTCCGAGGGCTTCCCGTACACGGTGGTCGAGTCGATGGCGACCGGCCGGCCGGTGGTGTGCACCAACGTGGGCGGCGTGGCGGAGGCGGTCGGCGACGCCGGCTTCGTCGTGCCGCCCCGCGACCACCGGGCGATCGCCGGCGCCTGCCTGTCGCTGCTGCTGGACCGCCAGCTGCGCCGCTGCCTGGGCACCGCCGCCCGGGAACGCGTTCTCAACAGGTTCACCCTCGACCAGTCGCTCGACGACTACCGCCGGGTCTACCAGGAGCTGTCATGAGCCGGGAGCATCCCACGCACGGCGTCGACCCGGTCGAGGAGTTGGCCGAGCGGGTGCGTCCCCTGTGCGGCAGCGCCGTGGACGCGCTGCAGGTGGCGGCCGTGCTGGAAAGCGACGGCATGACCGACCGCACCGCGCGCGACATCTACGGGTACAGCGACGTCTTCGTCCTGGCCAGCGAGGTCCACCGCCGCGTGCCACCTCCCGACCCCCGCCCGGAGACGCGGCCGCGCCAGCGCTGGCAGACGGCCCGCGAGCTGTCGCACGGCCTGATGTACGCGCTGCCGAGCGCGGCCTTCCCGGCCGTACTCGGGATGCTGGGCACGCGGGCGCTGGTGGCCGGCATGGTGTTCGCCACCGCGACCGGCTGGGTCTGGGGCATGGGCCTCAGCAACGTCGCGTACCGGATGCTCGGCAAGGGCCGGCCGGACGCCGCCGTGATCGTGCTGCGGTGGGGCGTGGCCCTGGGCGTGGTCGTCGCCGGCGGCGGCGCGGCCCTGCTTGTCCGGGCCGAGCACCTGCCGGCCGGTGTGGTCGCGCTCGTGGTCGCGCAGGTCGGCTTCCAGCTGGCGGTCGGCGTTCTGGTGTACCGGCGCCTGGAGGTCCTGGTGTTCGCGGCCCTGCTACCCACGGTCGTGCTCGGCGCGCTGCACCTGGCTCGCGGACGGCCGTCCGAACTGGACGCCGCCGTCGTCGGCACCGCGGCCACGTCGGTGGTGCTGGCCCTTGGCGCCGCCTACGTCGTCCTGTGGCGCCGGCCCGGCAGGGTCCCGAGCGACCGGCCGCCCGCGGTGGCGCGGGAGGTGCTCAGCGCTCTGCCGGTTGTGGTGTACGCCGCGCTGTCCGCTGCCTACCTGCTCTTCATCGACGTCCGCTTCGTGACCGCCCCGACGGATCTGGCGATCGGCGCGGCGCCGCTCGTGCTCGCCATGGGTGTGGTGGAGTGGCGGGCCCGCCGCTTCCAGGAGACCGGCGTCGGTCTGCTCCGGACGATCCACTATCCGTGGCAGTTCCGGTTTCCGATCTGGACGGCGTTCGTCCGTGGTGTCGGCGTGAGCCTGCTGGTACCGGCGATGCTCGCCACCGCGCTGCTGCTCGCGCTGGCGTGGGCTGGCCTGCTCACCGAGCGCGGCGTGGTGGTGACGGGCGCGCACGTGGTGCTCGCCGGCGCCTACTTCGCGGGCTTCGTGCTGATCAACCACGGACGAACGCCCTGGGTGCTCGGTGTGCTGGGAGGGGTGTTCGCCGGTCTCATGGTGGCCGTCGCGACGGTCGTCCCGCGCCTGGCGCCGTATGGCGAGGCCCCGGTCTTCCTCGCCAGCAACGCGCTGCTCCTGGCCCTGCTCGTGATGGTGCTCGCCACAAGCGTCACCACCGTCAGGCTCTACCGATGGTAAGAAGGGAAGAACTCATGCACGTGGTGATTCTCGCCGGCGGTCGCGGAGTGCGGCTCCGCCCTTACACGACGGCACTTCCGAAACCGCTCGTGCCCATCGGCAACGAGTACGCGATCCTCGACATCATCCTGCAACAGCTGCGCGCGTACGGCTTCCGTTCGGCGACGCTCGCCATCGGGCATCTCGGCTCGCTCATCCAGGCGTTCGTGGGCGACGGCTCCCGGTGGAACCTCAGCGTCGACTACGCCGACGAGGACCGTCCACTGTCGACGATCGGGCCGCTGTTCAACATCATCGACCAGCTGCCCGAGCATTTCCTGGTCATGAACGGCGACGTGCTCACCGACCTCAACTACAGCGACCTGCTGAACGCGCACATCGCCTCGGAAGCGCCGTTGACCGTGGCGACGTACCGGCGCAGCGTGAAAATCGACTTCGGCTGCCTGGAGACCAACAACCTCCACGAGATCGTCAGCTTCACCGAGAAACCCACCCAGTCGTACGCGGTGAGCATGGGCATCTACGGCCTGTCGGCGAAGACGCTGGCGCCGTACCCCAAGGGCATGTCCTTCGGCTTCGACGACCTGGTGCTGGACCTGCTGGCGCGCGGCAGCCACCCGGCCGCGCACGAGTTCGACGGGTTCTGGCTCGACATCGGGCGGCCCGACGACTACGACGAGGCCAACCAGCGGTTCGAGGAGCTTCGCCCGCTGCTGCTGCCGGGCGTCTTCGAAGGCGCCACCGTATGAGAGTGCTCGTGCTCGGGGCCCCAGCCTTCCGGGGCGAGCAGGTCTGCGGGGCGCTGACCGCCGACGAGCCGGCCACCCAGGCCACCGCGGCCGGCCGCCGGTCGCCGACGGCGGGCCTGCCGCGGGTACAGCACGACCTGGCGACCGGTACACCGGCACAGCTCGCGGAGTTGCTGGCCGCCACCCGGGTCGACGCGGTGGTCAACTGCGCGGGCCGGCTGTCCGGTACGGTGGTCGGGCTGGCGAGAGCGAACACCATCGCGGTCGCGGCGCTGATCGAAGGCGACGAGCCGGCCGGGGAGCAGCGGTCGCACCGGAGCCCACCCGGGCGGCCGCCGCGGCTGGTCACGCTCGGCTCGGCGGCGGAGTACGGCGTGGTCGAGCGCGGGGGCCCGGCGCCGGAGCCGGCCCGCGCCCCCCGCGAGCGCCCCTGCGGCGTGACGAAGGCGCCCCCCACCCGGCCCGACGAGGGCGCCGCCGCCGCCGGCCGGGTGGACGGGATCGTCCTGCGGCTGTTCAACCCGATCGGTCCCGGCGTACCCGTGCAGAACGTCGCCGGCCGTGCCGTCCAGCAGATCCGCGACGCGCTGGCGGAGGGCGGCGACCGCATCCACCTGGGACCGTTGGGTGCGTACCGCGACTTCGTCGACGTCCGGGACGTGGCCTCGGCCGTGGTCGCGGCGGTGTTCGCGGACGCGCCGTCCGAAGTGGTGTGCAATGTGGGCTCGGGGGTCGCGGTTCCCACCCGTGAGCTGATCCGTCTGCTGGCCGGCGCCGCCGACTTCGCCGGCGCGATCATGGAGGCGGACCCGCCGTCGGCCAAGTCGCCCGGCGTCGACTGGATCGCCGCCGACCTGGCGCACACCGCCGCCGTCCTGCGCTGGGCGCCGCGGTTCGACCTGGCCGTCTCCGCGCAGGCGACCTGGGTACACGCGGCGGTCACAAACGGGTGAGCTCCCGGTTGCTGACGAAGCACGGCATGTGGAACTGGCTGGCCCGGCGGATGGCGAACTCGGTCAGCTCCGCCGTGTCGGCGTAGTCCAGGGCGTACATGTCGACGCCCAGCTCGCGCAGCCGCTCGGCGTACTGCGCGTGCACCGCCAACGTGTCGCTGGGCCAGGGCGTGTATCCGCCGTCGTCGGTCCAGCGCACCGAGAACGACTCGAACAGCACGCCGTCGACCAGCTCGCCGAGCGCCGGAAGCAGCCCGAAGCCGCGGTTGGCCAGCAGGTATGCCGGGTACGTCGCCTCCCGCAGGCGCCGCACGAGGTCGAGCAGGTGCGGCACCTCGTCGGGGAACGTGAACTCGATGTTGAGCGTGTCCAGGAACAGCCCGGAGAAGTCGCTGCGCAGCATGTCGGTGGCCTGGTTGAGCACGTGGGACACCCAGCCGGGGTGGTCGACGTACACGAACGCGCCACCCCAGTCGGGATTGTGTTCGGCGCGCTGCCAGGGCATGCGCGGGCCCGGATCTTCGGTGAGGCTGAGATAGCCCAGCGCCTGGACGTCACGGTCGAGCAGCCAGCGCAGCTGGGTACTCGTGTGCTGGTGGGCCTGTAGCACGACCCGCCGGTAGCCAGCCAGCTTGGCCACCTGGTCTTCGCCGTAGTAGAAGGCTATCTCCGTATCGGCCATGGGGACCTCCTCACGAACTATCGCCCCGGTACCACTCGTAGGTGTGCCGTACACCCTCTTCCAAAGAGACCTTCGGCTCGAAGCCGGTCAGCGAGCGCAGTTTCGTGATGTCCGGACAGCGCTGGGCCACCGAGCCGGGTGGCGCGGGAAGCACGTCAAGCACCGGCTCGAAGCCCGCGACGCGCAGTACCAACTCGGCCAGGTCGCCGACGCCGGTCGGTTCGGTGTCGTTTCCGATGTGGACGATCTGGCCGGTCGCCTGGTCGCTCGACATCAGCCGCACCATTGCCTCGACCGCGTCGTCGACGTGGCAGAAGGCGCGGGACTGCTCGACGCCGTACACGCGGAACGGATTCTCGCGCCGGATCGCCCGCAACGACAGCTCCGGAATCACGTGGTCGGCGCCCATCCGCGGGCCGTACACGTTGTGGAACCTGCCCACGACGCACTCCAGGTCCTTGGCGCGCGCGGTGTGCAGCACGGCCGCCTCGCCCCACAGCTTGCTGACCGCGTAGGCGAACCGCGGCGCGGCCACGTCTTCGATCAGCAGCGGCACCTCCTCGCCGGTCGGCACCGGCGCGAGGCCGGCGCTCACCGTGCCGGCGTAGGTCTCGCTGGTGGACGCGAAGAACAGGCGCTCGTCCGGGCGCAGCCAGTCCAGCAGGTGCAGCAGGGCGAGCGTGTTGACGCGCAGCACCCGGGCGGGGTCGCGTTCGACGTTGCGCACGCCGACGATGGCGGCGAGCAGGTAAACCTGGTCCCAGCCGTGCGGCAGGCCGTCGTACGCGCTCGCCGACGTCAGGTCGGCCTCGCACACGTCGACCCGCGGGCGGATCGCGGCGAGCTCCCGGTCGTCGCGGCCCCGGGAGAAGTCGTCGACGACGGTGACCGAGTGTCCGTCGGCGAGCAGCCGCCGCGTCAGGTGCAGCCCGATGAAGCCCGCTCCGCCGAGCACGAGGGTCTTCATGGCGCTCACCTCGCTCCTACGGGCTCGTAACCGATGCCCGCGTACCGGGCGCCGTGCCGGAGCACGGTGGACTCGTCGAGGATGCGCCACGAGTCGTACACCAGGCGGGTGCGGCCGCCAGCCATCAGGTGCTCCAGGTCGAGCCGCCGGTACTCGGGGTGGTCGGTGATGAGCAGCACGGCGTCCGCGCCGGCGAAGCCCGCGTACACCCCGACCGGATCACCGCCGTACGCGCGGATCACCTCGTCGGCCACGAGCGGGTCGTGGCCCGTGACGCGCAGCCCCGCCGCACGGAACACCGGCATCATCCCGGCGATCGGCGTGCCGCGCATGTCGTCGGTGGGCGGCCATCCCTTGTACGCCCAACCGAGCACGCACAGCGTCGCACCGGCTGTGTCGCCCATCAGCTCCACCACCCGGCGGGCGACGTGCGCGGGAAGTTCCTCGTTGAGCGCGCGGGCCCTGCCGACCAGGTACGGCTCGTGGTCCCGCTGGTGAGCGGTGTCGATGAGCAGGTACGGGTCCTTGGACAGGCAGCCGCCACCGACGTAGCCGGGCCTGGCGATGTCGGGCCGCGGGTAGTCGAGGTTCGTCGCCCGGATCACCTCGAGCGGGTCGAGGCCGAGCCGCTCGGTGAGCATGGCGACCTCGTTGCCGAACGAGTAGATGAGGTCCGTGTGGCAGTTGTTGGTGAGCTTGACCAGCTCGGCGACCTCCAGACTGGACACCGGCACCAGCGAGCGCGCCAGCCCGCCGAACATCTCAAGGCCCAGGCGCTGGCTGGCCTCGTCGAGGCCGCCGATGACCTGGGGCAGCTCGACCAGCTCGCGCAGGGCCTGCCCCTGGATGGTGCGCTCGGGCGCCATCACCAGCCTCGGGTCGACGCCCCACCGGTCGCGCAGCGCGGGCAGCACGATCGCCCGGCTGCTGCCGACCGGCACGGTGCTGCGCACGACGACGAGGACCTCGGGTCCGCACCGCTCCCCGATGTACTCGGCCGCCGCCGCGAGGTTCTTCAGGTTCGGCAGGTGGGTGGTCTCGTCGGTGGGCGTGGACACGCAGATGACCACCGCGTCGACGGGCTCGTCCGGCAGTTCCGTGCCGACCACGATGGAGTGTCCGATGTGCTCGGCGAACACCTCCGCGACGCCCGGCTCGTAGATGTGCGGCCGGCCCGCCGCCAGCGAGTCCAGCACGGCGGGCTGAGTGTCGACTCCGTATACGGTGAAGCCCTTGCGGGCCAGCGCCGCCGTCAGGGTCAGGCCCACGTACCCCATCCCGATGACGCCGATCCGCTTGAAGGCGCGCGTTTCACTTGTCACCCTGGGCCTCCTTCGATCGCGAGCAGGGTGGGTCGACCCGGTCCAGCGGCTGGGTCGTGACATAGCCGGTAAACCGCTCCTCGCGGTACCTCCGGCACGCCTCCTCGACGTGCGAGGGGCTGGTGGCGTAGTCGACGGCGAGGACCACCTTGCCGGCGTCGCGCAGCCGACGCGTGGCGGCGAGGTTCTCCGCGCAGAAGTCCGCGGTACACGGCTCGCCGGTGGCCAGGAAGAACAGCTCTTCCATGCCGATACCGTCGATCGCCTCGGTGTAGCCGCGCTGGTCCTGTAGTTCGGGGGCGTTCTGCGGCACGATCCAGAAGTCGGGCCGGACCCGCTTGGCGTGCTGGGAGGCGCGCGCGATCAGGTCGGCCATCCTGGCGGCCAGGCTGTCGCGCGTCTCCCCCGGCACCAGCGCCAGGTCTATCTCCTCGTACGCCAGCGGGCTGTCCAGGTAGGCGCCGTCGAACCCGGCGTCCAGGGCCTGGTCGAGGCGCGGCCGGACGACACCGTCCCACCAGCGGCTGTCCCAGTACCGGACGAAGTGCTCCTCGGGCCAGTCCTCCCACCGGTTGAGCATCAGGCCGTCGGCCCGCACGCGTTCGGCCTCCGGCCGGTAGTTCTCGATCGCGCCGACCTCGAAGTAGGCCAGTACCCGCTTGCCCGACTCGCGCACCGCGGCGATCTCGTCGCGCGTGAAGTAGCCGGAACCGGCGTCCCGGGCGAGGTCGACGACGGCGAGATCGTGCGGCGACGCGGCGATCGCGTCCAACCGGCCGTCCGCGTAGCCCTGCAACTGGTACACCCAACCGCCGGTGGCTGCTTCCTCGCCGGAAGATGGGCAGCCTGGGAGCAGGGAACCCACCACCAGCACGACAAGGCAGATCATCGACATGCGCTTCACCCGATCATCCTGGCGACCTCGTCGACGGGCGCCAGCAGGACGGTCTCCACGGGCAGTCCGGCCAGCACGGCCGGGTCGAAGAACGGGGCGGTCTCCGTCACGGCGGCCCGGATCTCCTCCAGGCGCCCTCCGGCGAGACCGAGGACCTCGACGAGATGGACGGCGTCGACCATCTCCCGGAGGCCGACGTGGAGCAGGGTGAGGGCGTCGACGCGGGCACCGGTCAGCTCGGGCACCATCAGCACCAGCCGGCCGTCGCGCCGCCCGCGCACGAGGCGAGGCGTCCGCGACCGTACGGCCAGCCGCTTGGAGCCACTCAGCTCGGCGCCGTTGTCCGCCCGGCTGTCCAGCCGGCGAGCCGTGCCCGTCTTTCGCACCACGCACAGCGTGGGCGGGCCATCGGAGGGCCAGCTGAGCACGTAGCGGGTCGCGCCGTCGACCCGGCTGACCACGTTGGCGAAGGCGCCCAGCGCCACCAGGACCGCGTAGCCGGCGGCCTCCGGATCGCCGCCGGCTTCCGCGATGGCCTCCGTCAGCGCGTTGTCGACGAGGCCGGAGTCGCCCCGGGAGGTGCCGACCGTCACCGTCTTCGCCTGGTGCTTCACCGAGTCGATGGAGCGCGTCAGCTCGTCGACCGCGGCGGTGAGCCGTTGCCGGAGCAGCGTGACGGGGTCGCCGGCGGGGTTGCCGTGCTGCAGCACCTGGGAGGCTTGGGAGAGGCCGATCGCCGTGTCGCTGTGCAGGACGCCACGGAACGCGCCCGCCGCCGCGTCGGCGATGAACTGGTGTAGCCCGTGGCAGGCGTGGTCGAGGTCGCCGACCGTGACGCGCCCGGCGTCGACCGAGGCTTCGAGCCCGCTCAGGGCCACCCGCAACGGATCGGCCTGCTCGTCGATGGCGCGGGCGATGTGGTACGAGAACAGGTGACCCGCGGCGGTGCTGAGTATCCACGCGAACATCGGGTGCGCGGCGGGCACCCGCACCACCGCGTCCGTCGCCCACCGCACGTCGATACCCTCGTCGAGGATGACCGCCGGCGCGTTGCGGTGCGCCGCGAAGATCTCCACTTCCTTGGTCAGGTCGCGCACCTGGCCGGCGGGGGTGCCGGCGGCGCAGACGAGCACGAACGACTCGGCCGACAGGTCGACGTGCTTCTTGTCCTCGACGGCGTCCGTGGAGATCGTCTTGTAGCACAGCTCCGACAGCTTGATGCGGGTCTCCTCGGCGGCGACCCGGTTGGGCCCGGAGCCGACCACTGTCCAGTATGGATAGCGGATCGCGCCCCGCGCGATCTCGGCGATCCTGGGCGCCAGGCCGTGCAGTTCCTCCAGCTGTCGCGGCACCTCCAGCAGCGCCCGCAGCAGGGAGTCCTCCAGCTCTGGTGCCAGGCGACCGAGCAGCCGCGCGATCCGCAGGCCGAGCAGCACACCGGTGGCGACCTGCGAGTAGAACGCCTTGGTGGAGGCCACCGCCATCTCGACGTCGCGCCCGTCCGATGTGTACAGCACACCGTCGCTCTTGTGCGCCAGGTCGCTGTCGCGGCGATTGACGACCGACAGCACGGCCGCGCCGCGCGACCGGACCATGTCGACGGTGCGGTTCGTGTCGGTGGTGGTGCCCGACTGGCTCACCGCGACGACGCACACCGGCGACATGTCGCGCTTGAGGCGCCACGCGGACAGTTCGCTGGCGGGCATGGCCTCGACCGACACCGCCGGGTGCAGCAGCCGCCGTACCACGGTGGCGATGCCTTGGCAGGCGACCGCCGCCGTGCCCTGGCCGACGAACAGGACCTCCTCGATGTCACCGGCCACGAAGCGCCGGCGCACCGCCTCCGGCAGCGCCGATTCGCCCAGCGTCACGCGATGCCGGTCGCCGTCGCGGGCGATCCGTCCCCGCAGGCTCTTGCGGAACGAGGATGGTGCCTCCCGCATCTCCTTCACCAGGTAGTGGTCGTACGGGCCGCGCGCCACGTCCCTGGTCGTGATCTCGGTGGTGGAGATGTCACCGTCGCTCGTGGCGACCGGCCGGCCGAGCGCCGTGTAGCACCGCAGCGCCGCCAGCGTCCCGGCACCGGCGCGGTCGAGGGTCACCACGGTGCCCAGCTCGTCGCCGTCGCCGCGCGTGCCGTCCAGCCGCAGGTACCGGTCGGTCAGCCCGACGAGCCCGTAGACCTCGCTGGCCACCAGGAAGCAGCCCGGCGCGAACCCGACGTACAGGCCCTGCCCGCTCCCCTTCACCGCCAGCAGCAACCGATCTGGGTCGGTACTGGCCTGCGCCGCGATGGCGAAGGAGCCCTGCGAGCGCCGGACGAGCTCCGCCATCGCCGGCACCGGATCGGCGTCCACGCCCAGGTTTCCGGCCAGGATCACCGGGATCACCTTCGCGTCGGTGCTGACGCCCGCGGCGCCGGTCGGCAGGCCGAGGCTGGCGCGTAGATCCAGGTGATTGTCGATGTCGCCGTTGAGGACGCCCGCGGCGTACACAGGTCCGCGCTCCCCCGTCACGCTGTTGACGGGATGGGCGTTGGCTTCGCTGATACGTCCCACGCTGGCCCAGCGGGTGTGCGCGAGCACGGTCGCCCGGGCACTGGGTAGCGCCAGCACCGCGTGCAGGTCGTCGTCGGCGGCGATCGCGCCACGCAGGAAGGCGACGTTTTCGCCGAGCCGCCCGATGACCGACGCTCGCTTGTAGACGAACGCGAGTCCACCGTGGAACGACTCGACCGCCCCGTGCCGGAAATCGTCGTCGCGGCGGCGGTGCGCGCCGGCCGGTACCCGAGCCATGTCCTCGCCGCCGAGGGTGACCCAGATCTGGATGCCCGCGGAGTCGCGGCCGCGGACCTCCAGCCGGTCGACGGCGTCGAGCACCGCGTCGATGGCGAGGAAGGCGCGCACGGCGTCGCCGTCCAGCTCCCCTGCCAGGGTGGCGGCCCTGGCCGACGCCGCGACGCGGTCGTGGCGGAGCGTCCACAGCAGATCGCGCGCGCGTAGGGCGAGCCGCTGCCCGCGTTCGATGACGTCGGCGCTCGCGCGGGCGCCGTCGAGGTCGCGGTCGAGCTCGTCCAGCCAGCCGTCCGCCGAGGACAGGCGTTCGGCGGCGGCCTCGCGCAGCGAGGGCTCGGTCGCCAGGCGGTGGCAGACGGCGGGCAGCGCGTACAGCTCGGCCGCGGCCGCCAGGTTCTTGACGAGCCATTCCAGGCCCTCGACGCCGGTCAGGTCGGCGACGGGGCGGCTGGGTAGGACATCGAGCACCTGGCGCGCCGAGACGTACTCACGCTCGACACCGTAGTCCGGTACCGCCGTCACGATTCCGCACATGTCTGGACTCCTACCACCGCGCACGTGGCGTCGGCGTCACCACACCGTCACGGCACGGTGCGCGGATTCTGCCTGATGGGCCCCATGAGGTCGAGGAACTGCCGGGTGGGCAGGATTCCGAACTCGCTGGCCAGAACCTGGCGGCAGCGCTCGAACTGCCGGATCGCCTCACCGACGTTGCCCTCGGCGAGATGCACGCGGGCAACCACCCGATGAGCGCTCTCCCGCAGTGGGTCCATGCGCACGGCGGTGAGCCCCGCTTGGAGCGCTTCCAGGTACCGCCCCTCCTGGGCGTGCAGCGCGGCGAGCCGTTCGAGCGCGTGAAGCTGGATCTGGTGCAGCCTCTCGCGGTGCTGCAGGACCCAGTCGTCGTACCAGCCCGGCAGGAGGTCACCGGCGGCCAGCGCCGCCAGCGCTTCCGGCAGGGCGACACCGTCGTCGAGTACCGCGCGGGCGTGATGCACGATCTCGTCCACATCGATGCGCACGCCGGGATTGAGCGCGAGGGCGCCGTCGACCGCGTCGACCAGGCCGGGATGCTGCTGCCTGATGCGCCACAGCGCGGAGCGGAGGTTTCCCTGTGCGTGGTGTTCGTTGCACTCGGGCCAGAGCTGGCTGGCCACCAGCGACCGGTCGCGCCGGCCCTGAATGGCCAGCAGCGCGCTGAGCCGCTGGACGGCTCGCGTGGTGCTCACCGACTCCCCACCACGCCGAAGCTCCCACCGGTCGATGAGAGCCATGGACCACCCGGCCGCGGGTTCCTGCCATAGCTCGGTCATCGTGTTCTCCCGGTTGCTGGTGCGGGGGTGCACCGCTAGGACAACTGACACCTAGATCAGGCTCGTCGGGCCTGTCTGGACAGTCAATCAACCGAACGTTTCCGGGTCTTGGTCGCGCGTGGCGAAGGGGATTACGCCTACATCGGCCGCATATTCCCGTCATACAAGGAAGCTCCGGTCTTTGGGTGACTCCTACCGCCTAGTACTTTTGTCGGATCTCCGACAGGTGACGCCACCGTGACGCGGTGTTGACGGCGGACCGTCGTCAGTGACGTTTCAACGAACGCGGAGGGACGCGAGCAGGGCAGACAGAGCGGTCCAGGTTTTCGCGAGGTCGTCGGGGTCCGTCGAGGTCGCCAGCCATAGTGCCGCCTCGTTCATCGCACCCGACAGCAGGTGAGCCAGCGGCGCGACGGGCTGCGCGGCGATCACGCCGCCATCGATGAGCACGGCGAGCGCGTCGGCCAAGTGCCGGGCGGAGGCGGCCTCGTCCATGGCCCGCCACTCGTGCCAGCCCAGGACGGCCGGTCCGTCGATGAGCATGATCCGCTGAATCATTGGATCGGTGCTCGCGGCGAGGAACGCCTGGCACCCAGCGGTCAGCTGCGTCCAGGGGTCGTCGTGCGCCTCCGCGGCCGCCACGACCTTCTCGGCCACCTCCCCCTGCACCTGCTCCAGGACGGCGCGGAACACGTCGGCCTTGCTGTCGAAGTGGTGGTAGAGCGCGCCCTTGGTGACGCCCGCGGACTGGACGATCTGCGCCAGGCCCACCGCCCCGTACCCATGCGCCGCGAACAGGTGCCGGCTTTCGCGCAGCAGAGCCTGCCGGGTCTGCTGCCGCTGCCGCTCCCTGATGCCGTTTCCCATCACCCTCCTTTGACATACCGATGGTACGCCAGTACCGTCTCTTCGCATACCGATGGTATGCGAAGGAGTGATCATGGGTCTGACCAGCTTCTATCCGGTGATCTGCACGCCGCGCCTGAAGGAGTCCCGCGACTTCTACACCCGGCTGATGGGGTTCGAGACCACGTTCGAGGCCGACTGGTACGTCAGCCTGCGCCGCGCCGGCACCCCGCCGTACGAGCTGGCCCTGCTCGACCACGACCACCCGACGCTGCCCGCGGCCTACCGCCGCCCCGTTCAGGGTTTGCTGCTCAACTTCGAGGTGTCCGATGTGGACGCCGAGTGGGAGCGGCTCGTCGTCGATGGAGGGCTCACGGCCGTGCTCGAGCTGCGCAGCGAGGACTTCGGGCAGCGCCATTTCATCGTGGCCGACCCCAACGGCGTCCTGGTCGACGTCATCACACCCATCGCGCCCTCAGCGGAGTACGCCGACCAGTACCTCAACCCCTGACGCACTCTCCGGCCGTCGGGTACCATTATTCGCACGCAAGTCTCGTCGTTTCGAGGAGCAGAAATGCTTACCTGTTTCGATTGGCTGATCCCCACCGATATCCGCGCACGAATTTCGATCCGTCGGACCTGAGCAGGAGGGCCGAGACTTGTTTAACGAGTGACTTTCCCGCCCCTCTAAACAAGTCCGAAAGCGCGCGGGACTGCGGAGTAGCCTGGCGCTCCCCGTCTTCTCCGTTGTGGC
>NZ_JAIBNX010000105.1:0-3639 GCF_026130045.1 Micromonospora sp. CPCC 205371 | reverse complement strand
CTCCCCCCCCTGACGCCAGGACGTAGAGGCGGGGGACGGACGCTCATCCCCCGTCTTCCTTTACTATTTGGTCAGTCGTTTTCCATCATTCCTCCTGCTGCGGCTTCAACCGCCCACCATACCCTCCATACGCCCGGATTTACTCGCTTTTATGGTATTTTGTCCAGGGCTCCCATGCGAGGTCGTAGCGGCGACCGACCCGCGGGCTGGACGTCTCGAAGACCGCCTCGCTGGTGTCGCCGGTGCTGTCCAGATCGACCGGACGCTCGCGGAGCGTGCGCCAACCGGAGTCGGAGTTGCCGTTGCGCACCAACTCCCTGGCCATCACCCGCCACGGCTCCAACCCGCTGGGATAGACCACCCGGAGTGTCAGCTCGCCCACGGGTTCGTTGAGACTCTTGGCGAGCACCGGGTGAAACGCGTACCCCGCGTCGTACAGGTCCTGCCGGATGTGGATGACCGCCGTCTGGCCGCGGTTGAGCGGGCGGTCCAGCAGCACGTAGTAGTACCGACGCTGCGACTCCGGGGTCACGCCCTCTGCCACGATTCGATGGCCGACGCTGAGCACCCGCAGGCGGTTCTCGCCCTGGCCGGTCCAGTGGTACCGGTTGCGGAACAGCGCGACGTCGTCCCGGTTCGCCCGAATCTTGATCTTCGTCACCTGCACGTGGCGGCGGGGGTCGTCCCGGTCGAAGCGGTACTCGTACTCCGCCGACTCCCACGTGTACGGGGGAACGGACGCGCGACGGATCAGCACCATTCCCACGATCATGGTCGCGATTCCGAGGACCGCGAGGCCGAGCCCGAAGGTAACGAGCCAGCCGCCGGCTCTGCCGAACCGCCACACCACGAAACCACCGCCACCGACAACGACGAATGCCAGGAACCAGAGGTTCCGCAGCATGCCGATAAAATTGCTCAAGCGGTGGGCGTTACGCAACGCCTCACTGAACCACGTCACCTCCCCATATTTCTGTGACGCGAGATCAGCGATCGCACAAATCGTGCGAGGTGGGCGGTCGGTGTGCCGGCGCCGACCATTTGAATTAACCGGTTCGGGCGAGTCTGGTGTCTTGTTGGTGGCGGTCGCCGAGCAGGCGCGTGGCGGCCTGCGCCGCGCGCACGAGTGACCGGTCGGCCCATCCCCACGGCAGCCGGGCGAGCGCACGCTGTACCCAGGGGGCGAGTGCCATGAAACGCAAGCTATCGGTGATAGCGGCCACCCTGTCGCTGGCGGCGGCGCTGGGCGCGGTGGCCGCCAGGCCAGCCGAGGCGGCAGACGCAGCACCATACCGGGCGCACGTATTCACCAAGGGATACAGCACCAGCAAGGTCGTCACGCTGACGTTCGACTCAGCGTTCAGCAACGCAAACGTGCCGCAGGTGCTCCAGGTGCTCCGCGACAACGGCATCGTCGCGGGGTGGGGCATCACGGGCCTCTTCGCCCGGGACTTTCCCGCCGACGCTCGGGCCATCGCCACGGCCGGACACAAGATCATCAACCACAGCTGGGACCACCCGTCCTTCGCCAACCTCACCCAGGCGCAACGCTGGTCACAGCTCGACCGCGCCGAAGCCGCGTTCCGCGCCGCCGGCGTCAACTCGGCGGGCTGGTTCCGGGCGCCCTACAAGGCCGCGTACGCCGATCCGGGACTCAACCGCGATCTCGCGCTGCGCGGGTTCTACATCAACTTCGACTGGACCTACGACACCACCGGTTACGCCGGCGCCAGCACGGCCACGATCCTCGACCGCGTCCGCCGCCTCACCGTGCCGGGAGCTGTCGTGGTGATGCACACCGGACCGGGCTCTACCGACCCGCAGGCGCTGCCACAGATCATCTCGACGCTGCGCGGCATGGGTTACACGTTCATGAGCCCGTGGCGGGCCGCGACAACCGGCGGCATCGGCGGCAAGTACGCCGCGCTCGGCGAGCGCAGGTCCCGGCTCGGCGCGCCCACGACGGCCGAGATGGCGGCCACGACCACCGGCACAGCCGTCCAGTGGTACCAGAACGGCCGCATCTACTGGAAGAGCGGCATCGGGTCATACGCGGTGCTGTTCGGCATCCTGGGCAAGTACCGCCAGCTCGGCACCGTCAACTCGTTCCTCGGCTTCCCCATCACCGACGAGACCCCGTCGCTGGACGGCATCGGCGCGTACAACCACTTCCAATACGGGTCGATCTTCTGGTCGCCGGCGAGCGGCCCGCGCGAGGTACACGGCGGCATCCGCGCCAAGTGGGCGGAGCTCGGCTGGGAACGCGGCTTCCTCAAATACCCCATCAGCGACGAGGTCGCGGTCACCGGCGGGCGGGCGTCGCAGTTCCAGGGCGGCAACGTGTACTGGTCCCGCGCCACCGGCGCACACGAGGTCCACGGCCCGATCCTGACCAAGTACCTGAGCCTCGGCGGCACCGGCGGACGCCTCGGCCTGCCCACCACCGACCAATTCGCCGTGACCGGCGGCGCCCGCAACAACTTCCAACACGGCACCCTAACCCTGAACACAGCCACCGGCGAGGTTGTGGCGACCTACACCTAACCCACCACGCCCGTTCCCACCCGTTCCCGCCCGTTCCCGCCCGTTCCCACCCGTCACGGCCGCGACGGCCGGGTCACGGCCCGCGCCCCTCTCGTCCGCCGATCAAGGGCGAACGCACGTGGTTCGATCTCTTTTCCGCGTGCGTTTGCCCTTGATCCATGCGAATGCCCTTGATCGACGCGGTCTTATCGTCCGGCGATCGCCTTGCGCGCGGCGACGGCGCGTCGGGCGCCGCGGGCGGCCAGCGCGAGTACCGCGATTCCCCTTCGCCGAAGGCGTCGCATCAGCGATACACCATTGGCTGTCCAGGACCGGCCCCCATGCTCGACGCGACAGGTATTTGTTCGCGTCGGGCCAAGGGAGTGGAATGACTATCCTAAAGAGACTGTCCGCGATCGCGCTCGGCATGGTCGTATTAGCCACCATGCTTGTCGTCACGCCCGGAGCCGCGTCGGCCGCGGTCCCGTTCGGCTGGTACCGTATCCGCAGCGTCGCCTACCCCAACGAGTGCATGGCGGTCAACGCGAACTACACGATCTACTCTCTCGCGTGCGGCACGTCGGCCAGCGAGAAGTGGTATTTCGGGCCGGTGAGCACGGCTTACCCGGCGCACTATCGGGAGCTGCGCAACAGCAACGGACGCTGCATGGACGCCGACAACCGCGGCGGCCGGCTGACGACCAGGATGCACACGTACTACTGCAACGGCTCGCGCAACCAGGCATGGCTGTACGGCGACCCGAACACCGTTTCGGTCGGGTGCGTCTGGGTCGCGAACCTGTGTGACTGGCGGCCGATGAACGTCAAGTCCTACGTGCAGATCGACGATTTCACCTGGATATGGGTGGAGACGCTCACTCTCCAACCGACCACGTCCAACACCTCGATCACGCAATGGGTCGTCGAGCCGACGACCGCGCCCTGACGACCGCGCGGCGGCGCCGCTGGGACGAAGCTCAACCGCGTCGATCAAGGAGATTTCCATCGATCAAGGGCAAACGCACGCGGAAAAGAGATCCAACCGCGTGCGTTTGCCCTTCATCGGCGGGGGGGGGGGGCGGCGGGGGGCCCCCCCCGGGGTGGGGGGGGGCCGGG
>NZ_JAIBNX010000104.1:16280-29837 GCF_026130045.1 Micromonospora sp. CPCC 205371 | reverse complement strand
GCGTAGTCGCGGACCGGCAGGTGCACGAGCAGCACCGTCAACCAGGCCACCTCGTCGTCGGTGAGCTGGCCACCCTCTCGGTGCCGGGCCACCGCCGCGCGGACCGCCGCCGCGCCCTCGTCTCGCACCGCCCGGCCGCCGAGCACGTCACCGGGAGCAGCCGCGCGCAGCAACTCGGCGAGCCGGGCGTCGGCGCGCTCGGTGGCCTGCCGCATCGATTCGCGGGCGAGAAAGGCCACCGGCTCGATCCGCCGCACCAGCGCCTGCCGGTCGGGGAGCGCCACCTGACCGGACAGCGTGGCGGCGACCGCGATGTCGCTGCTGGCCACGTCGTAGGGCACACCGTCGGGCGGGCAGCACTCGGGGTTGGCGCACAGGTATGACCAGTACCGGTCGGCGGACACGCGCAGCGCCTCGACCAGGGTCAAGCCGTGCCGTTCGAGCGCGGCGCTGGTCTCCTTGACCGGCCCGTCCACCAGGTCCGCCGGACCGTATCCGAGCACGGCCACCGCTTCGACGTCCTGCCGGAGGACCACCGCGGTGTAGTAGTCGACGGAACCGGGGGGCGCGTCGAGGTCACCGCGTGCGGCGAACTCGATCCGCCTGTCGCGCATGCCCACCACGACCATGCTGTTGGTCGGGTGGAAGCCGAGCAGGTAGGGGATGGCGGCGATCATGTCGGCGGGAGAGCGGAGCGACATCGTGGGCGTCATGCGAGGCAGCCTGGCCGCCGGCCGTCGGTGATCGGTAGGGCCTGTGGACGACACGCGGGTTATCCACAGGCACGCTCCGTATTGGTCCTGCTAAGAGCGGAATCGGAGTTGGTGGATGTCCAACCCGTCCCGCCGTTCCGGCTCACGCCGGCCGAGGTCGAGCGTCAGCTCCAGGGCGGAGAGCACGTCGAAACCGGCCGCGTGCAGGCTGCGGATGGCGTCGACGTTGCGTGACTCCGGCGAGATCGTCAGGGACGTCAGGCCCCGCTTGCGGCCCTCCCCGGCGACGTGGTCGAGCAGTGCCCGGCCGATGCCCTGGCCACGCCGCGACTCGGTCACCACGACGGGCTCGACCTCGCCAGACCGCCCCTTCATGATCAGCCCGACGAGCCCGACGACGCCGTCCTCGGGATGGTCGGCGACCCACACGCCGGAGAGGTCGAGCCGGGTCAGGTACTCCTCGAACGCGGCACCCGGATCGGCGCCGCCGAACCCTGGGTCGTCGTAGAGCTGCCGGTGTTGCGCGGCCAACTCCACCCAGAGCCGGCGCCCGGCACTGTGGTCGTTCGGCCGGTACGACCTGATCGTCACCGCCATGACGTAATGCTTACCCCTGTTCTGCCTGCGGCGACACCCACTTGGTTAGGTTGCCTCAATGGACCTGGCGTACATACGGGCTCATCCACAGCACCTCCCCACCTTCCTGACCCACCAGCGAATAAGGGAGACGCCCGTCGCCGGAGGCAGCATCTGCACCGCCTCCCGGCTCACGCTCGACGACGGCAACTCGCTGTTCGCCAAGGCGTGGCGGGGCCCGGAACCGGTACCGGCTGGGTTTTTCGAAGCCGAGGCCGCGGGGCTGCGCTGGCTGCGCGCTGCCGGCGGGGTGCCGGTGCCCGAGGTCGTGGCCGCGCTGCCGAACCTGCTCGCGCTGGAGTGGATCGATCCCGGCGAGCCGTCGCTGGCGGCGGCCGAGCGCTTCGGGCGCGAACTGGCCGCCACGCACCGCGCCGGCGCGAAGGCGTTCGGCGCGGAGTGGCCGGGCTTCATCGGCTCGCTCCCCGCGGGCAACGACTCGGATCGCGGCCCTTGGCCGCGGTGGTTCGCCGCCCACCGCCTGGCGCCGTACCTGCGCATGTCGGCGGACCGGGGCGCGCTCGACGGGGCCGATGTAGCGGCGGTGGAGCGCGTGATCGCCCGGATCGACGCGTACGGCGGCGCCGAGCCACCCGCACGGATCCACGGTGACCTGTGGCCGGGAAACGTGCTGTGGGGTACGGGCGGGCGTGCGGGCCGTCGGCAGAGCGAGCGGGCCTGGCTGGTCGATCCCGCGGCGCACGGCGGCCATCGCGAGACCGACCTGGCGCAGCTGGCGCTCTTCGGCGGCGCGCCGCACCTTGAGCGCATCCTGGCCGCGTACGAGGAGGCGTGGCCGCTCGCGGACGGCTGGCAGGACCGGGTGCCGTTGCACCAATTGCACCTTTTGCTGGTGCATACGGCCTTGTTCGGCGCCACATACCGGAGTGCGGTACGAGCAGCGGCCCGTGCACTGTTGTAGGGCCGGTCGGGGTACCGTCGAGAGGTGACGTCCGCAGGGCTCGTTGATCGATACGGGCGGGTGGCGACCGACCTGCGGGTCTCGCTGACCGATCGGTGCAACCTGCGCTGTTCGTACTGCATGCCCCCCGAGGGGCTGCCCTGGCTGCCCAACTCCGACGTGCTTACCGACGACGAGGTGATCCGGCTGGTGCGGGTGGCCGTCGAGCGGCTCGGCGTGCGTGAGGTGCGCTTCACCGGTGGCGAGCCGCTGATCCGCCCCGGCCTCACCAAGATCGTCGCGGCCAGCGCCGAGCTGGCGCCCCGGCCGCAGCTGTCGCTGACCACCAACGGCATAGGCCTGGAGCGTCTCGCCCGGCCTCTGCGCGATGCCGGGCTGGACAGGGTCAACATCTCACTGGACACGCTCGACGCCGACCGGTTCGAGCGGCTGACCCACCGCCGCCGCCACCACGACGTACTGGCCGGGCTGACCGCCGCCGTGGCCGCCGGCCTGACCCCGGTGAAGATCAACGCTGTGCTGCTGCGCGGCATCAACGACGACGAGGCGCCGGCGCTGCTGCGGTTCGCCCTGGCACACGGATACGAGCTGCGGTTCATCGAGCAGATGCCGCTCGACGCCCAGCACGCCTGGGACCGCGGCACGATGATCACCGCCGCGGAGATCCTCGCCGCGCTCCAGGCCGAGTTCACGCTCCTGCCCGACCCGGCCGAGCGCGGAGGGGCGCCCGCCGAGACGTGGCTGATCGACGGCTCGACGGGGCTCGACGGGCGGCCAGCCAAGGTGGGCGTCATCGGCAGCGTCACCCGGCCCTTCTGCGGCGACTGCGACCGCACCCGCCTGACCGCCGACGGTCAGGTCCGCAACTGCCTGTTCGCCACCGAAGAGTCCGACCTGCGGAGCGCGTTGCGCGACGGAGCCGACGACGACGAGATCGCCCGGCGGTGGCGGGCCGCGATGTGGGGCAAGCGCGCCGGCCATGGCATCGACGACGCGAAGTTTCTCCAGCCGGCACGGCCCATGTCCGCGATCGGTGGCTGACCGTGATCACCGTGCGGTACTTCGCGGGCGCACGCGCCGCCGCGGGAACCGATCACGACACGGCACCAGCCGGATTCTCGCTCGACCAGCTGGCCGTCGAGCTGACCAGCCGGCGCGGCGAGCGGCTGGGCACCGTCCTCAAGGCGGCCAGTTTCCTCGTCGACGGGGTCGCCTGTCATGATCGCGCCAAAGCGCTGCCTGACGGGGTGACGGTGGATGTACTGCCCCCCTTCGCCGGGGGGTAAAAGTTGATCGTGGGCTTCCTGGCGTTCGCGTTCACCATCCTGGGCCTGATCCACCTCTACCTCTGGAAGCGCCTGGTACGCGACACCACGCGCCGAGGCCCCTGGCGGCGCGCCGGTGGCATCGCCGCCATCCTGCTCCCGGTACTGGTCGCCGCCACACTCGTCGGCACCCGGATGGGCGCGTGGTGGCTCGCGTGGCCGGGATACCTGTGGCTGGCGCTGATGTTCTACCTGCTGGTCACTCTCGTGCTCCTCGAGGTGCCGATGCTGGTGGCCAAGATCTGGCTACGGGTGCGGCGGCGCCGAGCCAGGGCTGCCGAGCCGGCCCCGGAGCTCGTGAGCACGGGCGGCCCGCCCTCCGAGCCGCCGGCGACATCCACGCCGGCATCAGCAGCAACCCCGGCAGATCACGACAACAGCCGCCGGTTGCTGCTCGCGCGTGGTGCCGCCATCTTCGCCGGCCTCACCGCCGCGAGCGTCACCGGGTACGGCATCCGCAGCGCACTCGGCCCGCCGCAGCTCGACCGGGTACGCATCCCGCTCACCAAGCTCCCGCGCTCAATGGACGGCGCCCGGATCGCCCTGGTGGCCGACATCCACCTTGGACCGCTGCGCGGCCGCGGCCACACCCAGCGGATCGTCTCCATGATCAACGACATGGACGCCGACGTCGTGGCGGTGGTCGGCGACCTGGTCGACGGCACCGTCGAAGAGTTGGGTGCCGCGGCCGCACCGCTGCGCGATCTGCGCTCCCGCCGGGGCAGCTTCTTCGTGACCGGCAACCACGAGTACTTCTCGGGTTACGAGCCGTGGCTCGACGAGCTGACCGCTCTAGGCGTCCGCCCGCTCCGCAACGAGCGGCTTGAGATCGACGGCCTCGACCTGGCCGGCGTCAACGACGTCACCGGTGAGGAGTTCGACGACGGGCCGGACTTCGCCAAGACCTTCGACGGCCGCGACCCGAGCCGACCGGTCGTGCTGCTCGCACACCAGCCGGTACAGGTGCACGAGGCGGCCAAGCACGGCGTCGACCTGCAGCTGTCCGGGCACACCCACGGCGGCCAAATGATGCCGTTCCACCTGCTCGTCGGGCTGGAGCAGCCGGTCGTCAGCGGTCTCGCCACCATCGACGGCACCCGTGTGTACGTGACCAACGGCGCCGGATTCTGGGGCCCACCCGTCCGGGTGGGCGCACCACCCCAGGTCACCCTGGTAGAACTCACCGCTGTCGGCTGAGCGTCATTGGTCACGCTAGAGCGTGGCGCCGCGCGCGGACAGTGGAGCGCATGGCACTATGCGGCGTGCCTCCGTTCAGCGTTGCACCTCAGGACGGCTTCCCCGCGAACCCGTACGTCGCGGATCTGCACATCCACTCCAAGTACTCGCGAGCCTGCTCCCGCGACCTCAACCTGCCCAATCTGGCGTGGTGGGCGCGGCGCAAAGGAGTCAGCCTCCTCGGCACCGGCGACTTCACACATCCCGCGTGGTACGACCACCTGAGAGAGGCGCTGCACCCCGCCGAGCCGGGCCTGTTCCGGCTGAGCCCCGAGGCCGAGCGCGACATCGCTCGCAAGCTGCCGCCACGGCTCGCCAGCACGGCCGAGACGCACCCGGTGCGGTTCATGCTGTCGGTGGAGATTTCCACGATCTACAAGCGCGGCGACCGCACCCGCAAGGTGCATCACCTGATCTACCTGCCGGATCTCGACGCGGTAGCACGCTTCAACACGGCGCTCGGCCGGATCGGCAACATCGGCGCCGACGGCCGGCCGATCCTCGGCCTCGACTCCCGCGACCTGCTTGAGATCACGCTGGAGGCCAGCCCCGACGGGTACCTGGTGCCGGCGCACATCTGGACACCCTGGTTCTCCGCGCTCGGCTCGAAGTCCGGCTTCGACGCGATCGCCGACTGCTACGCCGATCTGGCCGACCACATCTTCGCCGTGGAGACCGGGCTCTCCTCCGACCCGGAGATGAACTGGCGAGTGTCCAGCCTGGACCGGTATCAGCTGGTGTCCAACTCGGACGCGCACTCGCTGCCGGCGCTGGCCCGCGAGGCGACCGTGCTGACCGCCCCGCTCGACTACTACGGCGTACGCGAGGCCCTGCGCACCGGTGACGGGCTGCACGGCACCATCGAGTTCTTCCCCGAGGAGGGCAAGTACCACGCCGACGGCCACCGCGCCTGCGGTGTGAACTGGCAGCCCAGCCAGACCCGGGAGGCGGGCGGGCAGTGCCCCGAGTGCGGAAAGCCGCTGACCGTCGGGGTGCTGAGCCGGGTGGAAGACCTCGCCGACCGCGCCGACGCGCGGCCCGGCGCGAAGGCCGTCACCCACCTGCTGTCGCTGCCGCAGATCGTCGGCGAGATCCACGGCGTCGGTCCCCGCTCCAAGACCGTCGACGGCCAGGTCAACACGCTGGTCGCGGCGCTCGGGCCGGAGCTTTCGATCCTCACGAAGGCGCCGCTGGCCGACATCGGCCAGGCGGGCGGCGAACTGCTGGCCGAGGCCGTCGCGCGCCTGCGCCGCGGGGAGGTGCGGCGGATTCCCGGGTACGACGGCGAGTACGGGATCATCAAGATCTTCGAGCCGGAGGAGTTGCCCCGCGGCGGCCACCATCACCAGGCGGATGCGCTATTCGAGGTACCCGTGCCCGCGCAGCGGCGCCCAGCGGAGCCGGCACCGAAGCGGAAAGCCGAACCCGCTCCCGAGCGGAAGCGTCAAGCGCAGCAGCCGGCACCACTCGAACCGCTCCGGCCAACCACGCCGCCGCCCTCCCCTCACGAGCCCTTCGAGCCGATGCTCTCCGGCATGGAGGAGGTCGGCACCGGCCTGCTCGACCGGCTCGACGCGCTACAGCGCGTCGCCGCCTCCGCACCCGGCGGACCGCTGCTGATAGTGGCAGGTCCGGGCACCGGCAAGACCCGCACGCTGACGCACCGCATCGCCTACCTGTGTGCCGAGCTGAACGTCTACCCCGAACACTGCCTGGCGATCACGTTCACCCGGCGGGCGGCCGAGGAGCTGCGGGTGCGGCTCGACGGGCTGCTCGGCCCGGTCGCCGAAGACGTGACGGTGGCGACGTTCCACTCACTCGGCCTCGCGATCCTGCGCGAGCGGGCGGACGCCGCCGGCCTTCAGGACGGCTTCGGCATCGCTGACGACACCCAGCGCGCCGAGGCGCGGGCCGAGGCCGGTGATGACGAGGCGGCGTACACCAAGCTGCTGCGCGCGGGCAACCTGGTCGACCTGGACGAGCTGGTCACGCTGCCGGTCGCGCTGCTCCGCGACGAGCCGGAGCTGGTCGAGCACTACCGGGCGCGCTGGCGGTGGATCTTCGTCGACGAGTACCAGGACGTCGATGCGACGCAGTACGAGCTGTTGCGCCTGCTCAGCCCGCCGGACGGCAACCTGTGCGCGATCGGCGACCCCGACCAGGCAATCTACTCGTTCCGCGGCGCCGACGTGACGTACTTCCTGCGATTCGCCCAGGACTTCACCGACGCGCGGCTGGTCCGCCTGACCCGGAATTACAGGTCAGCCGCGCCCATCGTGGCTGCCGCCGTGCAAGCCATCGCACCGTCCACGCTGGTGCAGGGGCGGCGCCTCGACCCGGCCCGCCTCGACCCGGAGGCGCCCCTGGTCGGCCGGCACGCCGCCGATAGCGCCGCCGACGAGGCCGACTTCGTGCGCCGTACCGTCGACGAACTGGTCGGTGGCGTCTCGCACCGATCCCTCGA
This sequence comes from Micromonospora sp. CPCC 205371, assembly GCF_026130045.1. Taxonomy (GTDB): domain Bacteria; phylum Actinomycetota; class Actinomycetes; order Mycobacteriales; family Micromonosporaceae; genus Phytohabitans. Next base: position 22,541 of record NZ_JAIBNX010000104.1, on the reverse strand, counting down.
CTCCGGCAAGATCGACGGCCGCTCGTCCACCATCTCGTTCTCCGACATCGCCGTGCTGTACCGCACCGACGCGCAGTCCGCGACGATCGTCGACGCGCTGTCGCGGGCCGGCATCCCGGTGCAGAAGCGCTCGCACAACCGGCTGCGGGACCGCCCCGGCGTCGCCGCGATCGCCCGCGAGCTGCGCCACGCCAGCGGGCTTGGCGGCGCACTGGCGGCCCGGGTACGCCTCGCCGGGCAGGTGCTCGCCGACCGGTTCGCGGCGCCCACCCTCGACGCGCCCGCCACCACGAGTCCGGAAGACGTCTGGTCGGCCGTCGAGCTGCTGATGCCGCTGGCCCAGCGGTGCGGCGACGATCTGCCGCTCTTCCTGGGCCAGATCGCCACCGGCGCCGAGGTCGACGCCCTCGACCCGCGTGCTGAGGCGGTCACCCTGCTGACCCTGCACGCCGCCAAGGGCCTCGAATTCCCGGTGGTGTTCCTGGTCGGCTGCGAAGACGGCCTGCTGCCGCTGCGCCTCCCGGGCCGGCCGCCGACCGACGACGACCTGGCCGAGGAGCGGCGACTGTTCTTCGTCGGCCTGACCCGGGCGCAGGACCGCCTCTACGTGACCCACGCCGCGCGCCGCACCCGATTCGGCACCGAGCGCGAAAGCCGGCCAACCCCATTTCTCGACGCGATCGATGCCGGCCTGTTCGAACGGCTTGGTGACGCCGCCAGCCGGCGACCCAAGGATCGTCAGCTCAGGCTGCTCTAACCCGGCACTGTCGGGTTTGCGACCGCGGTGGAGGCGGCCGGGGTCCACACTCCGGCCATGGCATTTTCCCTGGTCGCCGTGGCGGAAGGCACGCTCGTGCGCGCCGGCATAGCGGCCCTCGTGGGCGGCCACGACGACCTGCTGCTCGCAGGGGTGGCCGGCACGGTCGACGAGGCTCGTCCGCTCATCGACCAGGTGCGTCCGGCCGCCGTCCTGCTCGACAGGCACCTCGGCGGCGACGCGCTCGCGTACGGCGCCACGCTGCGCCACCGCGACCCGCATCCGGGAGTGGTGCTGATCGGCGGGCACGACGACGACCTGCTCTTCCGCGCGCTGGACGCCGGGCTGTCCGCGTACGTGCCGTGGGACGCGAAGCCGGCGACGTTCCTGGCGGCCGTCCGGCACGCCGCGGCGGCACCGTCTTCGTTCACCGCTCCCGACTTGGCAGCCGCCATGGCGCGCCGCCGGCAGGGCCGGGTCGCCGCGCTCAGCCCGCGGGAACGGGAGGTGCTGCTGCTCCTGCGCGACGGCCTGACCGCGCCCGGCATCGCGACGGCACTGCGGGTCAGCGACTCGACCGTCAAGACGTACCTGGCCCGGCTGTACGACAAGCTCGGCGTGCACGGCCGTGGGCAGGCGGTGCTGGCGGCCGCCGAGCAGGGCCTGATCGGGCCACGGGCGGCTACCGGATGATGGTGTCCAGGATGCGCAGCACGCCCGGGCCCAGCACGATGATGAACAGCGCCGGAAACAGGCAGAACACCAGCGGGAAGAGCACCTTGACCGGCACCTTGCGGGCCTTCTCCTCGGCACGCTGACGGCGCCGCACCCGCATCTCCGCCGAGTGCTCCCGCAGCACCGTCGCGATCGGGATTCCCAACTCGGTCGCCTGCACGACCGCCACCGCGATCGTACGGAGCTCCGGCACCGTGGTCCGCTCGGCGAGTGCCCGAAATGCCTCCGCTCGCCGCTTGCCCATCTGCATCTCGTGCAGGCTGCGGGCGATCTCGCGGCCGAGCGGTCCGGGCGTACCGCCGGCGACCTGTGCGAGCGCCGCGTCGAAGTTCAGGCCCGCCTCCACGCACAGGGTGAGCATGTCGAGCGCGTCCGGCAGGTCGTCGCGGATCTTCTGCTGGCGGCGCTGCCCGAGGTCGAACACGACGCCAAAGGGCAGCCACAGCCCGAGGAGCGCGCCCGCGATCACGCCGACCACGACCGAGGCGACCAGCGGGTACCCCAGCGCGAGGGCGAGCAGAAAACCGACCACGCCACCGGCACCGCCGACGACCACCAGGCCCACGCCCTGCGCCTCCATGATCCGCACAGGCGGCCAAGCGGGCGGGTTTCCGGCGTAGTCCAGCCATCGCTGCAGCCGGGTCGCGGCGCCCTGCGGCGTCAACGCCTTCGCCATCTGGGTCAGCACGACGGCCAGTGGGCGGAGCGTCCGCTCGGTCAGCGACTCGGTGGCGGTCACGGACACGGGCGAGTACACCTGATCGATGTCGGCGAGCGCCCGCGCCACCCCGGTGCGCCCGCCTCCACCGAGCGCCAGCGTGAGCAGAGCCGTGGCGAGCCCTAGAAAGACCAGGCCAAGGCCGGCCACGAGCACCAGTAGGTCGGTGTCCACGTCAGACCTCCACCCGCACCAGGCGGCTCAACCAGAACGCGCCGACCGTGATCAGGCCGGCACCGACGATCAACAGCATCACACCGCGCGGATCTGTCCACAGGGGAGAGATGTAGTCCCGGCGTACGGCGACCATCAGCGCGCCGACGACGATCGGCAGCGACAGCAGCACCAGCGCCGAGATGCGCCCCTCGGCCGACAGCGAACGCACGTGCCCGCGCAGGTTCTCCCGTTCCCGGATCGTGCTGACGGTCGTCGTCAGTACCTCTGCCAGGTTGCCGCCGACCTCGCGCTGCACCCGGATCGCCATGACTGCCCAGCCCAGGTCGCGGTTGGCGACCCGGCGGGCCAGGCGGTCGAGCGCGGTCTCGAGGTCCAGTCCCAGGCGCACCTGCGCCAGCATCCGGTTGAACTCGGTCGAGATCGGGTCGGGCACCTCCTTCGCCATCGCCTCCAGCGCCTGGGGCAGCGAGAAGCCTGACCGCAGCGAGCCGATGACCAGTTGCAGGGCCTCGGGCAGCAGCGCGGCGAACTTCTCCACTCGCAGCCGAGCGCGGCGCCGGTGGTACAGCGCGGTGATCAGCCAGCCCATGACGAACCCCAGCACCAGGCCGACGAAGCGCATCGGCAGGGCGAGCAGCACGCCGAGCCCGAGGGCGACCGACAGCCGCAGCAGCACCCACTCCGCCGGGCGCCACGCCATACCGGCGCGGTCGAGTTGCATCGCGAATCGACGCTCCAGACCGCCCGCGTTCAGGAGGGCGGCGCTCATCGCCAGGCCGGCACGGGTGAGCGGGTTGGCCACCCGCGCCGGCTGTGGCTTGTCGGCGCCCAGGTTGAGGCCGTAGTCGTCGATCTGAGCGAGCCTGCGCCGCCGCTGCACCCCGCCGAGCAGCGGCGCGAAGACCACCAGCAGGAGCACGAGCAGGGCGAGGAAGACCAACGCCGCGACGGCGAGCAGGACCAGCCAGTTGTCGACCTCGTCGAGGCGGCTCATGACCGGATCACCGTGTCGGTCCGGGACTCGGTCTTGAACAGGTGCGGCGAGACGTCCAGCCCCTGGTCGGTGAGGTGTTCGAGGAACCTCGGCCGGTTGCCGGTCGGCCGCAGCGAACCCTTCGCCCGCCCGTACGCGTCGGCGCCGGAGCGGAAGTCGAAGACGTACAGGTCCTCTGTGGTCACGACATCGTCGACCATGCCGGTCACCTCGGTGATCTGCGTGATCCGCCGGGTGCCGTCGCGGAGCCGGCTCAGGTGCACGACCAGGTCGACCGCCGACGCCACCTGCTCACGGATGGCCCGCACAGGCAGGTCCATACCGGCCATCAGCACCATCGTCTCCAGGCGGGAGAGCGAGTCGCGGGGCGAGTTGGCGTGCACGGTGGTCAGCGAGCCGTCGTGGCCGGTGTTCATGGCCTGGAGCATGTCGAGCGCGGCACCGTCGCGGACCTCACCGATGACGATGCGATCCGGACGCATACGGAGCGCGTTGCGCACCAGGTCGCGGATCGTGACCTCGCCCTTGCCCTCGATGTTCGGCGGGCGGTACTCCATGCGGACCACGTGCTCCTGCGCGAGCCGCAGCTCGGCCGCGTCTTCGATCGTGATGATGCGCTCGTTGGCCGGCAGCATGCCGGACAGCACGTTGAGCAGCGTGGTCTTCCCGGTACCGGTGCCACCCGTGATCAGGATGTCGAGGCGCCCCTGGATGCAGGTCGCCAGCAGCGCGGCGACCTCGTCGGTGAGCGTGCCGAACGCGACCAGGTCCTCCACGCCGTACGGGTGGGCCGCGAACTTCCGGACCGTCAGCGCGGCGCCGTCGAGGCTCACCGGCGGGATCACCGCGTTGATACGGCTGCCGTCCGGCAGGCGGGCGTCGACCATCGGGCACGCCTCGTCGATCCGCCGCCCGACCCGCGACACGATCTTGTCGATCACGCGGCGCAGGTGCGACTCGTCCAGGAACGCCGTCTCCACCGACTGGATGCGCCCGAACCGCTCGACATAGATGCGGTCCCACGAGTTGACCATGATCTCGGTGACGTCGGCGTCACGCAGCAGCGGCTCGATCGGCCCATGTCCGATGATCTCGTCGAGGATCTGCCGGAACGCCACGCCCCGGTCGCCGGCGGTGAGCTGCTCCTCCTTGGCGAGCAGTCCGGGCAACGCCTCGCGTACCCGCTTTTCCAGTTCGTCGACCTCGTCGCCGCTGTCGTACATCTGCGGGCCGAGCTGCTCCAGCAGCGCCGCGTGGGCCCGCCGCCGCACGTCAGCGAGCGGGTCGTACGTGCGCCGCCCGTTGCGCCGGCTGAACGCGCCCGCGCCGGACGACGGCACGATGCTGGTGGTGGGGAACGCCGTCACTGGTATGGCGGTCACCGGGATCGCCGTGACGGGCGCCGACGAGTCCTCGTTGAATTTGAGGATCTCGGCTGCGGTAAACCCGCTACCGGTCCGCGGGATCTCGTCGACCCGGTGGTTGCCTCGCTCAGCCATCAGACATCACCTCTTCGTTCGCCGCGACATCAGTGACTTCAGGCCCTTGGGTGTGGTCGGTTCTGCACCGATCCGCTTGGTGGCGAGCTGCCGGATCGCCTCGCTCACGGGGTGGGTGGGCGAGTCGAGCACGATGGGTACGCCCCGGTTGATCGACACGAAGACGTCGCGGCTCACCGGGATGTGGCTGGTGATCGGGATGCGCAGTACCCGCTCGATGTCCGCCGGGGTGACGCCGAGCCGGGGATCGGCCCGGTTCAGCACGACCAGCCGGTTCTCCTTGCGGTAGTCGAGCACGTCGAACGTGTCGAGCAGGATGCGCAGGTTCTTCATGGCGGTGACCGCTGGCGTCGCCACCAGCAGGTACAGGTGGGACGAGTCGAGCGCGGCGAGCACGTGGTCGTTGAAGATCGGCGGAGTGTCGACGATGACGTAGTCGTACATGCTCCGGGCGAGGTACAGGATCTCGGTGATCAGCTCCCGGTTGATCTGCTCGGCAACCGTCGGCACCACCGGGGCGAGCAGCGCGTCGACGCCGGGGCAGTACGGCGACACCATGGTCCGCAGGCCGGTCTCGTCGATCCGGTCGGCGACCGGCACCGCGTCGGCGATCGTGCGTTCCGGCTGGAGCTGGAGCATCAGCGCCACGTCGCCGAGCGTGAGGTCCAGGTCGATCAGGCAGACCTTCTTCGCGCCGCCGGCCGCCAGCGTGATCGCCAGGTTAGTCGCGATCATGGTCTTGCCGCAGCCGCCCTTGGCGCTGTACACGGTGACGACCTTGCCGTCGGCGGTAGGTTCGCCGCCCTGCGCGCGCCCGCCGCCCAGGCTAAGGCGGCGGGAAAGATCCTGCGAGCGGGCGCAGGCGGCCAGGATGCTAGTCGGGTCGTTGACGTCGGCGACCTCGCGCACGCCGGAGCGGATGGCGTCGGCGAGCACGCCGACCTCGAGCTGATGCCGGAGCAGCACGACGCCCAGTGAGGGCCGGGACAGCCGGAACTTGGCCGCGAACCCGACCGCCTCCAGCACCGGGGTGTTCGGTCCAAAGAGGATGAGCTGCTCGTCGGGGTCCTCTTCCAGCAGTGCGTGCGCCTCGCCGAGGCTGCCGGCGGTGCGCACGTCGCCGCCGACGAGCATGGCGAAGTGCTGCGCGACCTGGCGCGACGGCTCGTACAAGATGGTCATGCGCCGCCTCCCGCAGCCGGCCCGGAGTCGAGGGAGCTGTGAGGGCGTGCCGCCCGCAGTCGCCACCAAGCGGAGGGAGCGAAGCGACCGCAGCGACTGGCGGCTACAGGGCGGCTTTCGGCGCCCGAGCCGGGCCGCGGCGGGCGGGGGGCGGCGCGCCAGGGCCCGGGCGGGGGGGCGCGGCAAGAGGGGCGGACCA
>NZ_JAIBNX010000104.1:0-16270 GCF_026130045.1 Micromonospora sp. CPCC 205371 | reverse complement strand
CCAACCCGCCCGCGCGGAGCGGGGGCCAGCATTGCAGCGACCGAGCGGAGGGTCGGCTACAGGGAGGCTCAAAGGGCGCATGACCCGCGCGAACGGATTGAGCGCCAACTAGTTCTGTCATGCGTGCCTCATCGCAGGAAGTTGAAGCTGTCCACGCCCGTGCCGGGCTTGACCTGGGAGCTGTCCGAGAGCAGCGCGAGGTAGATGGCATCGCCCTGAGCAGCATGGATGACCTTCGCGGCCTCCACATCGGACACCGCCACGGTCACGAGCACCACCGTGCGCCGCTCGCTGTCGGTCTCCTCACGGACCTCCTCGTCGCTCGGCGTCGTGGTGGTCTCGCCGTCGCCGCCGTACGTGCCGACCGCGATCACCTCGGTCTTCGGCAGCAACACCGAGGTGCCTTCCGGATCATCGCTGGATTCCTTACCGATCGACTTGATGTTCGAGTCCGGCACCATCTTGTACGACACGAAGACCGCCACCTGCGAGCCCGGTCGCACGTACCCGGCCACCTGCTCGGCCATCGTGGCCTCGAAGCTGACCGCCACCTTGCCCTCCGGGATAGCGAGCCCGCCGGAGGTGCGGGTGGACTCGCTGAACATCCGCCGCAGCACCAGCTGCCCCGGCTGGAGGTCGGAGGTGAGCACGAGCTTGTCGAGTTCGCCGGGGATCTCGGTGAGCACCTCGCCCTCCGGCAGGGTGCCGGCCGGCAGCCGCATCAGCTCCGCGAGGTCACGCTTGCGCACGTTCTCACCCGTGGTGCCGGCGGGAATGCGCTGCTTGGCTACCAGCACCTCCACCGGGCTGGCGTTGGCCACCGCCCGGTCGTCGGCCCTGCTGACGTAGAAGAGCACCGCCGCGGTGCCCAGGACGGCGAGCACGATCGCGAGAAAGACGGCGAGGATGCGACGGGTCATGACCTGAAGTCCGTTCTGGGTGGGTCAGCCGATGGTGCGGATGTGGACGGCGCCGTAGTGCTTCTTGCCGAGCGTGTCTCTGGGACCGACCTGGAAAAGGCGGGTGGTGAAGTAGCCGTAGACGCAGAAGACGCGATCGCCCGTGCAGGCGCCGCGGTACTCCGGACCGTGGTCGTGGTCGAGGTCACCGCGCCCCGGCCATCCCGATGGCGAGTGCCAGCCGGTGATCATGAACATCGCGATGCCGACGATGTTGAACCGGTCCGACGACACGCTGTCGAAGATCGCGACCGGTGTCACTTCCTCCGCGTGGTGCAGTTTGTGCATGCGCTCGGCGCAGCCAGTGGGCACCTGTGTCCTCTCCTCGCCGTCCCGCGAGCTACCAGCCCGGAGGTCCAGTGCGCAGCTGCCACCGGTGAGAAAGCCGAACCCGCCCAAGGCGCCACGCGAGGGGCAACCCGCGTCTGGATCACGGTCGTCAGGGTCACGCGGGTCCCGGGGGTCCTCAGGGTCGCGCGGGTCGCGCGGGTCGCGCGGGTCGCGCGGGTCGCGGGGGTCGCGGGGGTCGTCGGCGTCGCGGCAGTTGGGGGTCCGGAACCGCAGCACGATCTCAGAGTCCGGGTCTACCCGGCCGGCGCCGCGAGGCGCCGGCTGGAATCCACCGCCGTGGTCGATCGCCTTTTTAAACTCCGCCTCGGCTATCGCGATGCCGAGCGCGTCGTCCACCTGCTCGATCGGCCCCCACGTGACCCGGGCGCAGGCGTGCACCTGGGTGCCCGTGGTGCCGGTGACGGTCTGGGCGAACACCGGCGGCAGGACCCCGCCGCCGCCGGCGCTCTGCGTCGCGGTATGCACCTCCACGTGCGGCTGCGAGGAGGGCACGTCGCCGAGACAGTCGGTGAAGCCGCCGCCGGCGCCGCACGGCGAGAGCAGGTTGCCGGTGCCCGGGAGGTTCGGGGCGTACCCGCAGACGGCCGAACTCGACGCGCCGTCGTGCGCGTTGTCGTCCGCGTACCCGCTGGCCAGCGATCCGGCCGTCGACGAGCAGAGGCTGGTGCCGGCGACGCAGCGTTTCGCGACCGCAACCGCGGCGGCATCGGCCCCGGTCTGCAACTCCTCGCGCTCGGCGTAGAGCAAGCCGACGTCGATGGTGAGCGCGCCCATCCCGAGCAGCGCGCCGCCACCGAGCAGCACCGCCACCAAGGCGGCGACCGCGCCCCGGTCACCCGGTACGCCGCCGAGCCGCTGGAGCAGTGTCATCCGCGGCACGGCATGACTCCGTGCGCGTCGAGGGTGATCGAGTCGGACGCGAGCCCCGCGAGCGCGACCACCGGCGTGACGAACTCGAAGTCGTGGCTCACGACCACGTGGGCGTGGTCTTCGGGGTCGGGCTCGTCGCCGCAGCTCTCCAGCACCACGGTCGCGACCGGGCCCAGGCCCTGGGCCGCGTCGCTGGCACGCGTGCTCGCGCTGGCGCCGACGGCTTCCGCGCGGCCACCCTCGCGGGCCGCCTGGCTCACCACGATCTGCGCGTTTACCAACCGGCCAAAGTCGATAATCCCGAAAAGGACCATGAGGATGACCGGCAGCACGAGAGCGGCCTCGGCGGCCGTCGCGCCCCGGTCGCGGCGGAGCCACCTCGTGATCCTGTGTGACCGCGCCACCCCCGCTCCCTTCCCCATTGCGCCACCGCCGCGATTTCCGTGCCTCAGAGGAGGCCGGTTACCTGGGCAAAGTTGGCGCCGATCGCGGCCGCGAAGGCGGTGACGAGACCGGCGATCGCGGCGATCACGACCGCGACGATGAGGGCGTACTCGGCCGCGGTGGCCCCGCGGTCGCGCCGCGCGCGCAGCGCCTTCATCCGGTTCCTGGTTGACATGACGAGCTTGAGCATCGATTGCCCCCTTCAACGGTTTCCCTGTGCGGTGACCGTGCGTATCGACAGCCGAAGACCGCGATGGAAGCCTGCCTATGGCCACTACCTCGCACTAGTCGGGAGAGCGGTGTTCGCCTGACCCCGTTCGGCGCGGCGTGTCCTCCGGCGATGACATCCCACGGCGACAGCGGGTCCACCGGACCGCCGATCTCAAATCGGGCTAAACAGGTACAGGCTGGGCCGCGCGATGCCCGGGGGGCCGGCCGGCGGCAACCGGATGGCTTGTCTTGCGGGCGTGTCAGATACCTGATGGACCCAAAAGGTGATCAAGGTGTCAAGCGGCTACGACTACCCGAAGCGACCATCCCGTCACACCAACCCGGCGAAGTGGCGGCCCGCCAGTGTTGCCGCCTGTGACGCATCGGAGAATTGGCGCGGTTCCGGGAGGTGAGCCCATGAGGGTGCCCGGTTACGGTGACGTCAGCAGCACCGTTTTGGGAGGACGGACAGATGTCGAACTACGGTTCGTACCCGGGGTCGCAGGAGCCCTGGCCCGGCCGGCAGCCGCAGGAGCCGTACGGCCAGCCGTCCGACCCATGGGGCGAGCAAGATCCGTGGGGCGGCACACCGTCATCGTCGCCGCCCGGCGGCCCCGGTTCACCGACCGGTGACCCTGGCTACTACCCCGGCTACGACCAGGGCTACTCCTCCACCCGGAATTACGAGCCGGGATACGCCCAGGCCCCCGGTCCGGAGCCGACATTCACGACCGATCCGAGCTGGAGCCAGCCCGCACCCCAACCGCCGCGCAAGCGGGGAAACGCCCCGCTCATCGCGTTGATCGTGGTGCTGGCGGTGCTCGTACTGGGCGGTGGCACCGCAGCGCTGATCAAGCTGGGCAGCGACGACGGCGGCAACACGACCGCCTCCGAGACCACCGAGCCCACCACCGCACCGACTGGCCCGGCGCAGCCCTCCGAGTCCGCGTCGCCGGCGACGTCCGAGTCGTCGCAGGAGGCGCGGTTCGTGAAGGTGGGGCAGTGCGTCGTCAACAAGGGCAGCGACGCCGACCCGCAGCTCGAGATCGCCGAGTGCGCTGACAAGACGTTCGAGGTGCTGGCCCGCTTCGACGGCACGGTCGACTTCAAGGGCAAGTGCCAGACCGTGACCGGGTACCAGTTCCACTACTTCTTCGACAGCGAGCTCGACACGCTCGACTTCGTGCTCTGCCTCAAGCGTCGCTAGACACGCCTAGGCCCGTCTAAGTAAATCTAGCGTCTGCGGTAGAAGGCCCGATACTGTGCAATCGTGGATCCGGTCCGGAACCCATACGCGCCCGGCGCCGGCCAGCGCCCACCCGAGCTGGCCGGCCGCGACCGCGAGCTAGACGTCTTCGACGTCGTACTGGAGCGGGTGGCCCGCGGACGTCCCGAACGCAGCCTGATGCTCACCGGCCTGCGCGGTGTCGGCAAGACAGTGCTGCTCAACACCCTGAGATCGCAGGCGATCGGGCGGCTCTGGGGCACCGGCAAGATCGAGGCGCGGCCCGACCAGTCGCTGCGCCGGCCGATCAGCGCCGCCCTACACATGGCCATCCGTGAGCTGGCGCCACACCACCGCGCACCCGACCGCATCGACGAGGTGCTCGGCGTGCTCAAGGCGTTCGCGCTGCGGGCCAACGCCGCCAACGCCAAGCTCCGCGACCGCTGGCAACCGGGCATCGACGCGCCCGCGCGCGCTGGCCGGGCGGACTCCGGCGACATCGAGATCGACCTGGTCGAGCTGTTCACCGACGCGGCCAGCGTCGCCACCGACGTGGGCACGGGCATCGCGCTGTTCATCGACGAGATGCAGGATCTGGGCGCGGCCGATGTTTCGGCGCTGTGCGCGGCCTGCCACGAGCTGTCGCAACTCGGCGCGCCGCTCATCGTCGTCGGCGCCGGCCTGCCGCACGTGCCGGCCGTGCTGTCTGCCGCCAAGTCGTACTCCGAGCGGCTCTTCCGGTACCAGCGGATCGACCGGCTGGACCGGATCTCGGCCGACCAGGCCTTGTGCGCTCCGGCGTCCCGTGAAGACGTCGAGTACGAGGAGAAGGCGCTCGACCTGCTCTACGAGAAGTCAGGTGGCTACCCGTACTTCGTGCAGGCGTATGGAAAGGCGACCTGGGACCACGCACCACGCAGCCCTATCACCGCGGCGGACGTACGGATGGCCGCACCCGAGGCCGAGGCCGAGCTGGCGGTCGGTTTCTTCGGATCGAGGTACGAGCGGGCCACCCCGGCCGAGCGGGAGTACATGCGCGCGATGGCCGCCCTGCTCTGGGAAGAAGATCACGACGTGGCCGTACAGACCTCGGAGATCGCCAAGTCGCTCGGGCGCAAGCCGGCCAGCCTGTCGCCGGCTCGGGACGCGCTCATCAAAAAGGGCCTCATCTACTCCGGTGAACGCGGCACGGTCGCCTTCACCGTGCCACACTTCGGCCGATACCTACGAACCGTGGGATAACCGCCCCCACCTGGGGGTATGAACGGTCTATGAGACCTGTGCGCAGCGCAGCCCGCGCCATGCTGGGTGCCATATTCGTGGCCAGCGGAGCGCGTGCCGTCGCCAACCCGGAGCCACTGGTACCGCGTGCCAAGCTGGTCACCGATCGGGCCATGCCGCTGCTGGATGCCGCGAAGTTGCCTCACGACGCGCGGACACTGGTACGCCTCAACGGCGCGGCCCAGTTCGTGGGCGGGCTGCTGCTCGCCACCAGCCACCTCACCCGCCCGGCCGCCGCACTCCTGGCCGGCACCATGATCCCGACCACGGTGGCCGGGCACCCGTTCTGGGCGCTCGACGACCCGATGGAGCGCAGCCACCAACGCATCCACTTCATGAAGAACCTCGGGCTGCTTGGCGGGCTGCTGCTCGCCGCCGCCGACACCGAGGGGCGGCCGAGCCTCCGGTACACGGTGCGTCACGGCGCACGCGCCGTCCGAAGGGACGCCCGAATCGCCCGGAAATCCGCCTCCGTAGCGCGTCACCTCCCCGGATAACTCAGACGAATTACCTCAACTACGCCCGGTGCGTTTAACCAGCCGGAAATGTCGCGAACCAGTGTGGGATCGGACACGGTCGGGTAACGCAGGAGGTACTGGGGTGACAGGCCGTTCTAGGCTCCTAGATGGACCTGGGCGGGAAGTACTACATGGGGGTGGCCACGCCATGCCGGCGACCGTCGAAGGACGGATGGACCGCCTCGCTACAGTCCGCCGCGTAACACGTGGTATCGACCGTTGGACGGTCGTGCGGGCCGGCATCGTCGCCGGTGTCTTCTACGCTGCTTGGCTTGCCATAGAAGCGTTTGGACGCCCGTACGAGTTCTTCGACATGAAGATCTACCACGGCGCGGTCGTCTGGTGGGCGAGCGGCAACGAGCTCTACGAGTTCATCCAGCCTGACACGACGCTGGGCTTCACGTACCCACCATTCGCGGGCCTCGCGATGCTGCCGATGGCCACGCTGCCCGTAGCGGCGGCCGGTTGGATCAACGTGTTGGCCAGCATCGCCGCTCTCGCCATCGTGCTCACCGCGCTCGTCGGCCCGATCGCCAAGCGCTGCGGCTGGCCGAGGTGGTTCGCGGTCGGCCTCGCCGTGCCGCTCGCCGCCGCCACCGAGCCGGTGCGCGAGACGTTCGGATACGGGCAGGTCAACCTGCTGCTCTTCGCCCTGATCATGGCCGACATGGTCGCGCTGCGCTGGCTGGCCCGTGGCCGGGCCAACCACGATCTCGTCGGTCGCGGCCCGCTCGCACGCTTCTTCTTCAGCGGCGCATGGGCCGGCGCCGGCATCGGCCTAGCCACGTCGATCAAGCTGACACCCGCGCTGTTCATCGTGTACCTGCTGCTGACCCGCCAGTGGCGAGTGGCGCTCACCGCCGTGGGCACCGCCGTCGGCGTGACCGTCGCCACCTTCGCGTTCGCCGGGCACGAGTCGATGAGGTACTTCACAAGCGTGCTGTGGCAGACCGACCGCGTAGGCGCCGCCGACATGACGCCCAACCAGTCGCTCGCCGGCGTGCTCGCCAGGCTGTACGACTCGGTCGAGACGCCCGGCCTGCTGTGGCTATCGTTCTCGCTGCTGATGCTGGCCGTCGGGCTTTCCCGGGCCGCCCACGCGCACGCCGACGGCGACGAGCTGACCGCCTTCACACTGGTGGGCCTCACCGCCAACGTGATCAGCCCGATCTCATGGTCGCACCACTTGGTCTTCGTGATCCCCGCGGTGCTGGTGCTCGCCGACGCCGCACTCCGCCGCCGTGGCGCGAGCCAGGCGTTGAGCGGGGTCAGCGGAGTGCGTACCCCGATCTGGTTCCCGGCCCTCACCGGCCTCCGCCACGCGGCCGCCGCAGTCGGGCTGTACGTGCTCTTCGTGGTCTCGCCGATCTGGCCGTACGAGCACCGGCTCCCCGATGTGTCGCACTACGCCGACGGGCTGTACGGCGCGCTGATGGAGAACTCGCTGGCGCTGGCGATCATCCTGCTGGTGGCCGCGCTGCCGTGGCGCCCGGGCGCCGAGCCGGCGTTCTACGGCGACTCCCCAGCCCTCCACCTAAGCCGCCGCACCCGCCCGTAACGCAGAACGCGGAGCCTAGGGGCAGTTGACCCATTCGTCGGTGCCGTCGGCGAATATCTGGTGTTTCCAGATCGGCAGGCGGGCCTTGACCTCGTCGACTAGCCGCGCGCACGCGGCGAACGCGGCCGCGCGGTGTGCGGTGCTCACCGCCGCCACCAGCGCCACGTCACCGATCTCCAGCGGACCGACGCGGTGCGACACCGCAACCGCGTACACCTCTGGATCGGCCGCGATCTCGGCGACCACGTCGCGCAGCACCGTCTCGGCGGTCGGGTGGCCCTCGTACTCCAATTTGGTCACCGACCGACCGTGGTCGTGGTCGCGCACGACGCCCTGGAACGACACCACCGCACCGGCGCGCCGGCCAGCGACGGCCGCCTCGTGTGCCGCCAGGTCGAGAGGTTCGGTGGTGACCGCGACTAGCTCGATCATGGCCGTTCTCCGTTCAGGAGCGGCAGGGGTACGAGTGGCACCCGGGCACCGGGCTCTCCCCTGGTGCCCGGACGGATCACTGCGAACCCGTCGGACTGGGCGAGGCCGCGCAGCATCGCCGACCCCACGTGCCGCACGGGGTGGGCGATGCCGTCGACGGGGTCGACGCGTACCAGCGCCAGATGGGTGAAGTCGCCCCGACCGGGGACCGCCTCCGCGAGCGTGACGCGAGGAAGCACCGGTGAAGGCCGGCCATGTAGCCCGGCGAGCAGCGGCGCGACGAGCGACACCAGGGCCACGATCGCGGACTGCGGGTTGCCTGGCAGCCCGGCCAGGAAACGTGGCCGCCCGTCAGGGCCGGGTATCCGGGCCACCAGCATGGGGAACCCGGGCCGCACCGCGACCGTGTCGACCACGTACTCCGCGCCCAGCTCGGCCAGCGCCGGGTGGAGGTGGTCGACGGGGCCGTGCATGGTGCCGCCAGTGGTGCAGACGAGGTCGGCTCCTTCGAGCGCCTTGCGGATCGCGGCCACGTGCGCCGGGAGCGTGTCTTCGACCGGTCCGTGCACGTGCCCCGGCTCGGCACCGTACCGCCGCAGCCAGGCCGGCACGGGCGCACCGAGGGCGTCGCGGACCCGGCCGGCACCGGGGAGCCCGGCGGTGAGCAGCTCGTCTCCGAAGACCAGCAGCGCGGCGCGCGGCGGCCGGCGCACCGGCAGCGTGTCGTATCCGCACGAGGCGGCCAGCCCGATGACTCCCGGGTTGACCGGCGAACCCGCCGGCAGGAGGGCCTCTCCGCGGCGCGCCTCTTCACCAGGCGTCCGCCATTCGGCCTGCGCGCGCGGCGTACCGGTCACGAGCCCGCCGTCGGTGCGGCTGGACTCCTCGACACGCAGGACCGCCGTGGCGCCCTCGGGAAGCATCGCGCCCGTGGCGATCTCCACCGTGGTGCCGTCGTCCGCCAGTGGTGGTGGGGTGCCGCCCGCGAGCACCCGCCCCACGACCCGCCACGGCCCTGGCCCACGCACCGCCCAACCGTCCACACTGGACGTCGGAAACGCGGGCAGGTCGGTGAGCGTGGTGAGCGGGGCGGCGAGGGTGTGGCCGTCGGTCTCTGCCAGCGGCACGTCGACCGCCGGCGGTGCGGCCGCCAGACCGGCCGCGTGCATCAGGGACCGCGCCGTTTCCCAATCGACCGGAGATGTACTCACTCGCCGAGCCTAACCCTGCGGGCGGTCATAGGGGTCAGTGGTCACCGCCGCGCAACTGGTCGACCGTGTGGGCGAGCAACGGCCCCAGTACCGCCAACCCGTCCCGGGCGCCCCCGGTCGATCCGGGCAGGTTGACGACCAGGGTCCGCCCGGCCACCCCGGACAGTCCACGGGACAGTGCCGCCGCCGGCACCTTCTCCCGCCCGTACGCCCGGATCGCCTCGGCGATGCCCGGAATCTCGTAGTCGAGCACCGCCCGCGTTACGTCCGGCGTGCGGTCGGTGGGTGTCACCCCGGTGCCGCCGCTGGTCAGGACCACATCGACCCGATCGGCCACCGCCGCACGCAGCGCTTCACCGACGGGCTCGCCGTCCGGCACGACGACCGGATCGCCCACCTCACAGCCGAGGTCGCGCAGACCGGAGACGAGCAGCGGCCCGCTGGTGTCCGCGTAGACCCCGCTGGCGGCCCGGTTGGAGGCGACGATGACCCGCGCCCGGATCAAGGCCGGTCCTCTGGCCGTACCCAATCTCCGGTCTTGCCGCCCTCCTTGCGCAGTACCCGGATCGCCTCGATGGAGGCCGCGGGGTCGACGGCCTTGACCATGTCGACGAGCGCCAGCCCCGCCGCGGCCACGGCGGTGAGCGCCTCCATCTCCACGCCCGTCCTGTCGGCGGTCTTGGTGCTGACGGTGATCTCGACCGTGTCGTCGCCGAGTGCGAAGTCGACGGTTACCCCGTGCAGCGCGATGGGGTGGCAGAGCGGCACCAGGTCGGGTGTGCGCTTGGCGCCCATGATGCCGGCGATTCGCGCGACGGCTAGCGCATCGCCCTTGGGCAGGCCGTCGCGGCGGAGCAGATCGAGCACCTCGGGCGTGGTGTGCAAGCGGCCGGCGGCCACCGCGCGGCGGGCGGATACCGACTTGGCCGAGACATCGACCATCCGCGCGGCGCCCGCATCATCCACATGGGTGAGCTTCACGAAGTGAGCCTATAGGCCCACTGATGCCGGGCCGGAGTGCGGGCAGAATCGACGGTTGTTTACCCGCACCAAGCCCTACGGCAACACTGTTGTTTCCAATGCCAACGATCAATGAACCAGACCCTCGGGAGGGGGAACATCTGCGGCCCACTGGTTGCAATTCACCCAGTTGCAGTCGCCTGCACGCCTTATTCGAACAACCATACGGATGAACCACGCAGTCAGGTGGGACTAATTGGACGGAACAGTCGCAGAGATCACCTCAACCACCGGGCGTGATCAGGACGTCTACAAGATCGAGTGTTCCATGCGACCGTGATAAAAGAGAAAATACAAAGCCACTGAGGGCCGATATACACACTGCGTTTCCTTGCAGAAACAGAACGTGACAAATCGGTCCATAGTTCCTCATAGTGCGCATAGGGACAGGTTTTAGTCGCAAAACCGCGAACGTGATCCTAGGCTTCCCTTCCATCAAGGCAACCAAAAAGCCACGCACGCAAACAACGGTTGCGAAAGTGGCCCGCCACGAAGGGAGCACCGTGATGCGCGGCAGCGACTGGCTCTGAAGGGGTGTCACCGGGCAACGAGCACCCGTAGGCTATCCGCGGCGCACTGCGATCGACGGAACGGTGCCGAGTGGCGGGTGTGATTCGCACAGCACGACGCGAGACTGGGACCGATCAGCGGCTTCTGCTGCTAGTCGGTCTCGTCGTCGTGTTGGCGGCCATCGCCGTGGCGGGTGCGGTCGCCGTCATCCTGGCCGAGGGCGGTCGCCCCAGCTTCCGCACCCTCGGAGCCGCCACCTTTCTGATCGGCGTCGGTTGTGTCGTCGTGGTCCGGGTCCGGATCAAAGCCACCACACACGGCATCTCTTGGACCGAAGCCGCCATCGTCATCAGCCTGGCCGTCGCGCCGGTGCCCTGGGTCGTGGTGTGCACACCCATCGCGGTGGCCGTCGTTCGTGTGATCATGCGGTTGTCGCCGCTCAAGGCCGCGTTCAGCATCGCCAAGGAGACGCTGGTCGCCGCCGCGGCGGGCTCCGTCCTGTACGCGTTCGGCATCAACGCTCCGCCGGAGCGGCCGCTTGACGTCATCGGCCCGTTGGCGGTCGCCTACCTCGCCGCCGCACTCCTCGACGACCTGCTCGCGATCCCGGTGATCGCCCTGGCCACCCGCACCAACGTCCTGCAGCGCTTCCGCAGCAACTGGGACCTGAGGCTGGTCGGGTTCGGCGTCCGCTTCGTCGTGGTGATAAGCACGCTGGCTCTGTTGCAGTTCGACAACCGTCTGCTGCTCGCCATGCCACCGCTCATTCTCAGCGTCCACCTCGCCTACTCCACGCGCATCCGCAGCCGCGAGGAGCGGCAGGCCTGGCAGCGGCTCGCCCAGACCACCGACGCGCTCAACGACGTCAACCTCGACGCCGTCCTCTCCACCGCCGTCACCCGGGCCGCGGAGCTCTTCTCGGTCGACGAGGTCGAGATCGAGCTGCACATCACCCCGCGGCTCATCCGCGGAAACGCAGACACGATCACCTACGACGGGCCGTCGGCCAACGCGCCAGCCATGACCGGTTCGGTGATCCTGACGTCCCTCGAAGGCCACGACGGCACAGCCGACGTCGGCGTCCTCCGGCTGCGCTTCCGGGGGCCGGTCACGCTCTCCGAGCGCGAGCAGTACACATTGCGCACCTTCACCTCCGCGCTCTGCACCGCGGTGCGTAACGCCTCGGCCTACGAGGAGTTGACCCGGGTCGCCGAGGAGCACGCGCACGCCGCCGCGCACGACACCCTCACCGGCCTCGCCAATCGCCGCCAGCTCATGGACCGCGGCGCCGAGCTGCTCGGCAACCGCCGTGTCGACGGCGTCACCGCCCTCCTGCTGATCGACCTCAACCACTTCAAGGAGGTCAACGACACGCTCGGTCACGCCGCCGGCGACCAGGTGCTGATCGAGGTCGCCGAGCGGCTGCGCCGGGAGGCCCGCCCCGACGACCTGGTGGCCCGGCTCGGTGGTGACGAGTTCGCGGTGCTCATCACCGGACTGCCGGCGCCGGCCATCGCCGCACACCGGGCCGAAGGGCTGCTGGCCGCGCTCCACGTGCCGCTCTCCGTCGACGGCATGCGGATCAGCGTCGAGGCGAGCGGCGGCATCGCGGTCGCGCCAGGCAGCGGCGGCATGGCCGAACTGCTGCGCCGCGCCGACGTCGCGATGTATCAGGCAAAGCGCAACGGCCAGAAGATCGCAACGTACGCGCGGGCGCGCGACACCGCCGACGTCGGCCGGCTCGCGCTCGGCGGCGACCTGCCGCGCGCGCTCACCCAGCACGAGTTCACCGTCAGCTTCCAGCCCATCGTCGACCTCGGCACCGGCGAAGTGGTCGCCGCGGAGGCGCTCGCACGCTGGCGCCACCCCGATCGTGGCAACCTCGACCCGCTGCGCTTCCTGGAGACCGTCGAGCGCTCGGGCCTGCTGCCCGCCTTCGCCGACGCGGTGCTCGACCAGTCGCTGGTCGCTGCGGGCACCTGGCGCGACGCCGGCTTCGACCTGCCCGTCGCGGTCAACGTCTCGCCGCGCAGCCTGCTCGACCCGCGCTTCCCCAGCGCCGTGGTGGCCCGCCTGCGCGCGCACGACCTGCCGCCCGACCGGCTCTTCCTGGAGCTCACCGAGACCCTGACGATCAGCCAGCTCGAAGTCGTCGACCAGGTGCTCAGCCAGCTCCGCGACGCCGGCATCAAGCTTGCGCTCGACGACTTCGGCACCGGGTACTCCTCGCTGTCCGTGCTCTCCCGAATCCCAGTCCACGAGCTGAAGATCGACCGTGGTTTCGTCACCGCGATGGACACCTCCGCCGAGGCCGCCGCGGTCATCCGCTCCACTGTGGACCTCGGACGCAGCCTCGACCTCGTCGTGGTCGCCGAGGGCGTCGAGAGCGAACCGCAGCGCAAGGCGCTCTGGGAGCTCGGCTGCACCGCCGGCCAGGGCCACCTCTTCGCCCGACCGATGCCGTCGGCCCGCCTGCTCGCCGCCCTCCACCGCGGCTCCGGCGGCCGCCCCGGCACGCTCGCACCCGCCATACACGACGAGGGCTCGGTCATCCGCCTCTCACCGAACCGCCGCACCAATGGCCGGGGCCGCAACGACCGTCTGCCACACTTGCCCGCGTGATCACCACAGGCCGCCGCGCGATCGCCGGTGACCTCGCCCTCTACGCGCTCTCCGCGGCCTTCGCGGGAGTCACCGCCGCGACCTCCACGCTGGTGCCGCACCGCGCATGGGGCGCGGTCGCCGTCGTCGGATACACCATCGCCGCCGGCGCCGCGGTGGTCCTGCTACTCAGCCGATACGCGGAGAGCCTCCCCGCCCGCACGTTGGTGAGCGCCTTTGCGTGGGCCACGACCGCCCTGCTGCCCGTGGTCATCCAGGCCGCCCAGCGGGCGGGTGGACGCACCGACCGGGCGCAGGAGGAAGTCGTCGTCATCGAGCATGGCGGCCAGCGCCTGCTCGACCACGGCACCCCGTACCTGCGCACCGACGAGATCGCCGCACTGCACTTCGGCGAGCAGCTGCTCGGCTACCTGCCGTACCAGCCGGGCATGGCGCTTTTCGGCCTGCCCCGCGCGCTCGCCGGCGTGGCCTGGTGGACCGACGCCCGCATCTGGTTCGCCCTGGTCACCGCCGTCGTCCTGGGCTTCGCCGCGACGCTCCTCCTCCGGGGCGACGCCCTCCTGCGCGCCATGCAGTTCGCCACCGTGCTGCCCGTCTGCGCGCTCACCCTCGCCACCGGCGGCGACGACATCCCAGTACTCGCGCTGTGCCTTTTGGCTCTGGCCCTGTGCGCGGCGGCGCGCTACGGCGCGGCGGGGGCCGCCGTCGGGGTGGCCGCCGCTCTCAAGCTCTTCGCCTGGCCGGTCGCGCTCGTCCTGCTCGTGCACGCGTGGCTGCGCCGGCCGGAGGGCTGGCGGCTAGCGATCGGCGCGATCACGCTGCCCATCCTCGCGCTGATCCCCGCGGCCATGCTCGACTCGACCGCGCTGCTCGACAACGTGGTGCGCTTCCCGCTGGGCGAAGGCGTGGTCGAGAGCCCGGCCCAGTCGCCGTTCCCGGGTTACCTGATCGCCGACAACCTCCCCGGCGGCCGGGCGATCGCCGCTGCGCTCCTGGTGGCGGCGGGGATCGCGATAGCCGTCTGGATGATCCGCCGCCCGCCGCGCACCGCAGCCGACGCGGCCAAGGTGTGCGGGATCGGGCTGCTGGCGGCGATCTTGCTGATGCCGTCGACACGGTTCGGGTACCTGCTGTACCCGGTCGCGTTCCTGATGTGGGTGCCCGCGTTGCGGCGGCCATCATGAAGCTCGCGGCCGTCGCGGCGGGCGGAGCGCTCGGGTCGGCGGCCCGGTACGGCGCAGGGCTGATCTGGCCACACCCGACTGCCACCTTGATCGTCAACCTGGTCGGATGCGCGGTGCTCGGCTTCGTCGTCGAGGCCGTACCCGCGCGGAAGCGGCTGTTGCGGCTGTTTCTCGGCCCAGGGGTGCTCGGCGGGTTCACCACGTTCTCCACGTACGCGGTCGAGACCCGGGTGCTCTGGGCCGACGGTCAGCCCGGGACCGCCGTGGCGTATGCCGTCGGCACGCTGATCGGAGCGCTCACCGCCCTGTACCTCGGCATGCTCGCCGCTCGCGCGATCGTGAGGCGGGCGTGACTCTCCTTCTGGTGCTGGTAGGTGGGGCAGTCGGCGCGTCCGCGCGATACCTCACGGACCTCGCGGTCCGAAGCCGGTTCGACCCGGTGCTGCCGTGGGGCACACTCTCGGTCAACGTGGCCGGCTCGGCGCTGCTCGGGCTGATCGCCGGGCTCGGCGGTGCCCTTCCCGGCTGGGTCGGCTCCCTGGTGGGCGTCGGGTTCTGCGGAGCCCTGACCACGTACTCCACCTTCTCCAACGAGACCGTGCAACTCGCCCGGGGCGGCGCCCGGCTGTACGCGCTGCTCAACGTCGCGCTGACGCTCGGCACCGGATTGGCCGTCGCCGCGCTTGGCTGGCACATCGGGCGGACACTGTAGGTGTGCCGCACGTGTACCGCGACCGGCTCGCCGCCGGCGTGGCGCTCGCTGACCGGCTGACCCGGTACGCCGGCCGGTCCGACACGGTCGTGCTCGGACTGGTGCGCGGCGGCGTACCCATGGCCGCGGTCGTCGCGGCACGCCTCCGCGTCCCGCTGGACGTGCTCGTCGTTCGGAAGCTCGGCGTACCGTGGGCGCGCGAGGTGGCGTTCGGTGCGCTAGGCCCGGGTGGCGTTCAGGTGCTCAACGACGACATCGCGAGCCGGCTCGAGCCCTACGAGATCGCCGAGGTGACCGAGCGCGAGTCGATCGAACAGCGCCGGCAGGAGGAGCGGTACCGGGCCGACCGGAAGCCAATCGACCTCGCCGGCCGCACCACGATCCTGGTCGACGACGGCCTAGCCACCGGCGCCACCGCCCGCGCCGCCGCCACCGTCGCCTACCAATTGGGCGCGTCCCGCGTCGTACTCGCAGCACCGGTCGGCTCTACCGAGGCGTGCGGCGATCTCAGCCGCGTCGTCGACGAGCTGGTGTGCCCGCTGCGCCCACGCGACTTCGGCGCGGTAAGCCGTTACTACCGCGACTTCCATCAAGTGACTGATGAAGAGGTAAGGGCGGCGCTGACAGCCGTTCGGTGAACCGACCCGGTACCTTCGAAGGCATGATGACCTGTCCGAAGTGTCACGGCGAAATGCGCCAGTACGAGCGCAGCGGCGTCACGATTGACCAGTGCGGCGAGTGCCGCGGCATCTTCCTCGACCGCGGTGAGCTGGAGAAGCTCTTCGACGCCGAGCAGAACTGGAACCAGCAGCACACGCCCGCGGCCGCCCAGCGTCCCCCGGCTCAGCCGGGCTACGCACCGCCGCCAGCGCCCGGGTACGCTCCGCCCCCGCCTCCCCCGCCCGCCCCGTCGCACGGCTACCCGCCGCCCGCCCCGGCGTACGGCGGTGGCCACGGTAGCCAGTACGGCTACCACGGGCACTACCGCCACAAGCGCCGCAAGGGCTTCCTGGGCGAACTCTTCGACTGACCCCGCCCGGCGCGACGCCTTTCGCCGATCAAGGGCAAATCCACGCGGTTTGATCTCTCTTCCACGTGCATTTGCCCTTGATCCACCGTGGCCGCGCGCGGCCGTCCGGGAGGGACGAAAATTTTGGGGTGGC
>NZ_JAIBNX010000103.1:23030-29893 GCF_026130045.1 Micromonospora sp. CPCC 205371 | reverse complement strand
CGCCCCGACCCGAGCCCCCACCCCACCGGCGAACCCGATCTCGCCTCCGCCCCCCCCCCGGCGGGTCCGGCCGGCCCGGGCGTTCGGCGTGCCGGCCGCGTCGTCGATGCGCCGCCACGCCTCCGCCGCCGCGGCCCGGTCTTCGGGGCCGCTCACGAAGCCATCCGCCCGAGTGTCTTCCGTGGACACTCGTTGCCGGACCGCGAGCGGCCTGCGCGCCTCCTGGTCGGGGACTGCCCGCAGCACGCCACGGACCACGGTGTCCCATCCGTCGATCCACGGTGCGAAGTCGTCGAACGCGCAGTACGTGACCTGGTCGATGGTGCGGCAGGTCTGCATGCCGGCCGGGCGCTCGACGGCCTCGACGCGGGACTTCTTCACCGCGTCGCTCGCGGGGAGGTACTGCGCTGAGCCGGCGAGGACGGCGACCGCGAGGCCCGCCGCGCCGGCCAGGGTCAGTCGCCGGCCACGGGCACCGGTGACGGCGAGCGCGGCCACGACGACGATCACGACCAGCCCGGCGAGGTACGCCAGGTGCCGGCCGGCGGGGCGCGCCATCATGTCGATCGGGTACGGCATCAGCGGCTCCTCCACCGACACCGGCATCAGCCACGGCAGGTATCGCATGGCCGCCACCGGCCGCAGGACGCCGGCGAACGTGAAGACCACGAGACCGAGCAGGACCAACGGCGCCACCACGGCTGTGCGAATCACCCGGGCCAGCAGCACGCCCAGCGCGCCGAGCAGCAGGACCATCGCCGGGAAGGCGGCCAGCTCGGCAGGGTTGGGGCTCCCCGCCGCGCCGGGCAGCAGGGCGAGCAGGCCGATACGCACCACGACGAGCAGGGCGACGACGCCCGCGAACGGCACGACCGCCAGCAGGAACGCGCCGGTGCGCCAGGCGTCGGGCAGGACCAGCACGCCGTACTGGGCGGTCGTGCCGTGCCGGTGTGCCCGCAGCGCCGCCAGGTTGGCCGCCACGAGGGCCGCACCGCCGAGCGTGAGCAGCCCGATGAACTGCTTGGACCAGTCTTCGTCGTGCAGCACCGGGAATCGGTTGGCACCGCCGCTGGCCCACTGGTACACCATCGGTGCGAGGAACAGCAGCAGGCCCACGATCGTGACGGGGTGCCGCAGCAGCCGCCGGGACTCCACCCGGGCCAGGGCGAGCATCGCCCCGCGTGGGTCGGCCGCCTGGGCGGCGGTGGTCGCCTCGGGACGCTCGATGACCGATGTGCTCACGCGCCCTCCCCACCCTGCGTGGCGCCCGGGTCGACGAACAGCAGGTAGCCGTCTTCGACGGTCGGGGTGGCCAGGTCGGCGTCCGGTGGCGGGTCGCCGACGTGGCGGTACAGGCCGCTGCCGGTGCGCCAGGACGCGAGGGCCCCCGGCTCACGGGCACCGCTGGTCCAGACCCGGCCGGCGGCCAGGTCGGCCAGCTCTGCCGGCTGGCCCTCGAAGCGGACGGTGCCCCGATCCAGCACGATCACCCGCTGGCACAGCGCCATCACCTCTTCGGTCTGGTGCGTGGAGAGCAGGACCGTGCGCCGCTCCCCCAACTCGGCGATGACCTCGCGGAACCGCATCCGCTGCTCGGGGTCGAGGCCCACGGTCGGCTCGTCGAGGATCAGCAGGTCGGGATCGCCCACCAGCGCGGCGGCCAGCGCCACCCGCTGGCGCATGCCGCCGGACAGCGCCCGGATTCGCTTGCCGGCCTCGCGCTCCAGCCCGACCGCGGTCAGCACCCGGCGCACCTCCTGGTGCCGCGCTCGCCGGTCGGTCAGCTCCTTGAGGATCGCCACGTAGTCGACGAACTCGAACGCGGTGAAACCCGGATGGAAGCCGGGGTCCTGCGGCAGGTAGCCGAGACGCCGGCGGACCGCCAGCCGGCCCGGCCCGGTGCGCGGGTCGGCGCCCAGCACGGTCAGCTGCCCGCTGTCGGGTGCCAGCGCGGTCGCGACGATCCGTAACAGCGTCGTCTTACCCGCGCCGTTCGGGCCGAGCAGCCCGGTCACGCCGTCGCGCAGCGTGAACGCCACGCCGTCCAGGGCGAGCGTCCGGCCGTACCGCAGCGTCAGCTCCGACGCGCGGACCGCGGGCATGGTCGCGGCGATGGTCAACGAATCCTCCTCGGGGTTTCGAAGGCCCGGCGCAGCCGGGCCACCGTCAGGGCGGCCAGGCCGCCGGTAAGGGCGAGGGCCAGCTGGCCGGCGGGCACGAAGACGGCCGGGCCGGCCTCGCCGGCACCCCAGGTCGAGGCGACCAGGGCGACCCAGCCGGCGCCGACCGCGACGGCCGCGAGCACCGGGCCGAAGCGGGGCGTCAGCGCGAGGCTGAGCGTCGTCAGCACCAGCGCCGGCAGGAACCAGCCCACCGCCGCCAGGCCGAACTCCGGCAAGGCCAGGCTCGCCGCCGCGCTCAGCCCGGTGGTGGCGGACAGCACGGCCGCGCACCGCAACAGCAGCAGCCGGAACGTGTGCATCGGCGCCACGACCGAGATCTCGTACGTCGGGTCGACGCGCGGGCCGAACGACAGTGCCACCCCGGCCACCGGCAGCAGGGGCGCCGCGGCGAGAAACACCGCTGGATGCGCCAGGTGCGCCAGGAACGCGGTCAGAGCCAGCGTGATGACCACCGCCGCCAGCCACGACAGCCGCAGCACCGGCGTGGCCGCGAGCAGCCGGGCGGTGTGCTCCGGCACGCCGGCGCGGGTCAGCAGGCGCTCGATGGGCCTTGGCGCCGGCGCGTCCATCTCGGCCGCCAGCCGGTCCCAGCCGCCGTCCACCGGCTCGGGGCCGACCGCGACGGTGAGCCGATGCCGGCATCGGGCACACGCGGCCAGGTGCGCTTCGGTCGACCACAGCAGTGGCGGCGCCAGCGCCCGGTCGGCGTATCGCCGCAGCTCGCCGTCTGGGATGTGCCACCCGAGCCCGCCCATGGGCGTCTCCTCCTCGCCGGTCACGCCAGCTCCTGGCGCAACTGCCGCCGGGCCCGCATGGCCCGCGTCTTGACCGTGCCGGCGGGGATGCCTAGCAGCACCGCCGCCTCCGACGTGGTCAGCCCGTCGAGCACGGTCGCCTGCACGACGGCGCGCAGCTCGGGCGAGAGCCGGGCCAGCGCACCGGCCAGGTCGCCGTGCTCGACCCCGTGCAGCACTTGCTCCTCGGCCGACGGCGCGTCGGCGAACCGGCGCCGGGCCAGCAACCCGGCCAGCCGCTCCCGCACGCCGTGCCCGCGCAGCGAGTCGATGAGCCGGCGCGAACCGATCCGCCACAGCCAGCCGGTCACGTCGCCGGCCTGCTGCTCGCGGTAGCGCGCCGTGCCCCGCCACACGGCCAGGAAGGTCTCCTGCACCACGTCGTCGACCACGCTGCCGTCGGCGCATCGGTGGCGGAGCCGCAACGTCAGCCAGGTCGCGTGCCGGCGATAGAACGCCTCGAAGGCGTCTCGGTCGCCGGCCGCGACCCGGCTGAGCAGCTCGCCGTCAGGCAGCTCACCGTCGGTTGGCGTGGTCACACCCCTTCATCGCGCGCGGACCCCGAAACGGTTCACCGGGGCTCGTCCGGCTTGTAGGTGACGTACACCAGGTCGAGCGGGTCGCCGGGCGCGTCGTGCACGGTGGTGTCGAGGAAGCCCGCCTCGGCGAGCATCCGCTCGGCGAGCTCGCGTCCCCATACGGTGCCTAGGCCCGCGCCGCCCGCCGCGAGCGACACGGTCATGCAGTGCAGGGTGCTGATGGCGTACAGCATGGGCGCGAGTGGGTTGTCCATGTTGGACTGGAGGTCGCTGGAGGCGTTGATGTCCACCATGAAGAAGACGCCACCGGGCGTGAGCGCCTCGTACACCCGGCGCAACACCGTCGCCGGCGCCGCCTGGTCGTGGATGGCGTCGAACGCGAACACCGCGTCGAATCCCGGTGTTGCCGGCAGCGCGGCGACGTCGAGCACCTCGAAGGTCGCGTTCGCCAGCCCGAGCTCCGCCGCCTCGGCGCGGGCGCGGGCGATCGCCTCGGCGGACAGGTCGTAGCCGACGAACGCCGACGCGGGGTACGCCTGTGCCATCAGGTTGACGCAGTGGCCGGTGCCGCAGCCCACGTCGGCGGCGCGGATGCCGCGCTCCAGGTGCGCGGTGAGGTCGCCGGCGAGCGGCAGGAACTCGGCGATCAGCAGTTCGTCGTAGGTGCCGCGGCCGAGCGTGTCCATGACGTCGGTGAACCGCGGCCGGAACCGCTCGTACGGCACTCCTCCACCCTCCCGGAACGCCCGCGTGACGCCGTCGACCTGCTCGGCGAGCAGGACCATGATCTGGCTGCTTGGGGCCAGGTTCGCAGCACCGGCACCGGTGAGGCTGGCCGCGTGCTCGGGCGGCAGCGTGTAGGTGCGAGCGCTCCCGTCGTACTCGATGATGCCGCCGGTCGTCAGCGCGCCCAGCCACTCGCGGACGTAGCGCTCGTTCAGGCCGGCGCGCTCGGCGAGCCCGGCGCTGGTGGTCGGGCCCTGCGCGGCGGCCTCGAAGAGGCCGGTGCGGAACCCGATGTCGATGAGCGAGGTCAGCAGGCCCCCGGTGTACAGCTCGAACAGGCGGCCGGCGAACTCCTCGGCTCGCGCCTGATCCAATACGAGAGTAGTCATGACGTCACGGTAGGAACGCGCCGGCGGAAGACTCATCGGGCGAGGTGCGCAGGGCTGCCGGCCGGGCGTGGGTGGTATTACCCACGCACGAGGCCGTGGGTGAACGCGTACGCCGCCGCCTCGGTGCGCGTCCCGACGTCGATCTTGGTGAAGATGTTGGACAGGTGCCGGGCCACGGTCTTCTCGGCGATGGCCAGCTCGGAGGCGATCTGGCGGTTCGTGCGCCCGGCCGCCACCAGCCCGAGCACCTCGACCTCGCGCCCGGTGAGCCCGTTCGGGTGAGATGCGTCTGCCGCACCGAGCCGCTCAAGAGCCGCGCGCGCCTCCGCGCTCTCACGGGCCGCCGTGTCCGCGTCACCGAGCCGCTCGTACGCGCCCGCGAGCAGCTGCCGCACGCGCGCCACCTCGTACGGGGCGTCCAGCTCCCGCCACTGGCGGCAGGCGGTGCGCAGCACGCCCAGCGCCTCGGCCGGTCGCCCCTCGGCCAGCAGCACCGCCCCGCGCGCGAGGCCGGAGGTGGCCGCTAGGCCAGCGGTGCCGTACGCCCCGGCGATCCGGCCGAGCTCGTCGCTGGCCGTGCGGGCGGTGCCGGCGTCGCCCGCGGCGAGCGCGATCTCCACCTGCGCGGCGCACAGCCGGGCCCGGCTGAGCTGGTTGCTCGTCTCGGCCGCGAGCGCGGCCGAGATCGACGCCGCGGCGGCCTGGGTGCGGCCCTGCCGCACCCGAAGCAGGGCAAGGCCCGGCTGCGGGTCACGGCCGAGGCGATGCGCCATCTGGTACGCGTGCTCGGCCCCCGCCGCATCGCCGCGGAGCCGGCGGATCTCGGCGACCGTGTACGCGGCCTCGGCGGCGGTCGCCACGGCGATGCCGGCCACCTCCTCGCGTACCCGGTCCGCCTCCCGCTCGGCCGCCGCCCAGTTGCCGCGGATCTGCTCCAGCTGGCAGCGGTGAACGCGGCAGATGCCCGAGAACACGGCCGCGGCCCGCAGCGTCGCCAGCCACCGCTCGGTCGCCGCCACCCACCGCCCGAACCGGCCCAGGTCGACCAGCTCA
This sequence comes from Micromonospora sp. CPCC 205371, assembly GCF_026130045.1. Lineage (GTDB taxonomy): Bacteria > Actinomycetota > Actinomycetes > Mycobacteriales > Micromonosporaceae > Phytohabitans. Next base: position 24,209 of record NZ_JAIBNX010000103.1, on the reverse strand, counting down.
TAGCAGGCCGCGACGAGGTGGCAGTAGATGTTGCCCGCCCACTCCGGGCTCAGGTCGCCGGAGAGCGCGGCGAGCATCGCCTCATCGAGCGCGGCCATGCCCTCCGGCACCCGCCCCTGGCGCACGAGCGCGCGGCCCCCCCCACGCACCCCCGCGGGCGCGAGATGGGGGCCGCCGAGGCGCCGCCCGAGTGCGTTGAGCTCCCGGGCGGTGGCGACGACGCTGTCGAGGTCGGGCCCGTCGAGCGCACCCTCCACCTCCAGCATGTACCGCAGATAGCCTTGGTCGACGCTCTCCGGCGCCCCTTCCATCAGCCGCTGCGCCCGGCTGACCCAGCCGGCGCCCTCGTCGCCCTCCCCGCGCAGGAAGTGGTTGACGGCAACCCCTACCGCCGCGGTGGCCGCCCGCTGCGGCCGGCCGTCCGCCAGGAACAACCGGTACGCCTCGCTGGCGGCGGCGATCGACTCGTCGACGAGCCCCAGCCACCAGGCAGCGTCCGCCCAGGCGTCCAGGTCGTCGGCGGACAGTGGCCCGCGCTGGGCGGCCGCGTAGAAGCCGTCCCGAGCCTCCTGCCAGTCCCGGATCACCCCCCAATCATGAACCCCGCGCGATGATCACGGGGTGTTCTGGGCGAGAGCGAGGTAGCCGTCCTCCAGGTTGGGGGCGGCGGGGTCGGCGTCCAGGGCCGGCGGTGAATCGCCCACGACGCGGTAGCGCATGCCGCCGTCGTGGGGCAGTGCCGAAACGACCGTGCCGCTCGCCGGCGCCGGCCCCGAGGTCACGACCGTCCACACTCGACCATCCGCCTGCCGGGTCAGGTCGCCGACGGTGCCGCGGAACACCAGCCGTCCACTTGCGAGCACCGCTAGCTCGCGGCAGGTCTGCGCGACGTCGTCGACGATGTGGGTGCTCAGCAGTACGGTCCGCTCGCCGGCGAGTTGCGACAGCAGGGTGCGGAAACGGATTCGCTCCTCCGGGTCGAGCCCGGCGGTGGGTTCGTCGACGATCAGCAGCCGTGGATCGGCGAGCAGGGCCTGCGCGATGCCGACGCGGCGCCGCATCCCGCCTGAGTAGCCGCGGAGGCGCCGATCGGCGTCTGCGGTCAACGCCACCACCTCGAGCAGCGCGCCCGCCCCGCGGCGCCCCGCCCCCCCCGCCGCGAGGGCCTTGTGCCAGGCG
>NZ_JAIBNX010000103.1:0-23020 GCF_026130045.1 Micromonospora sp. CPCC 205371 | reverse complement strand
CCGCGGGGGCCCGGACGGGCGGGGGCGGCCACCCCCCCCACCTCGCGCGCCTCCCCGCCCCGGCGCCGCCGCCCCGCCCGGTCGTCGATGCCCTTGAGCAAGGCGATGTAGTCGAGGAACTCGCGCGCGGTCAGGTCCGGGTATACGCCGAGGTCCTGCGGCAGGTAGCCGAGAATCTGTTGCACGGCAAGGCGTCCGGCGCGCGCGATGACGTCGTGCTCGCCCACCCGCACCGTGCCCGCGGTCGGCCGCAACAGTCCGGCGAGGATGCGCATCAGCGTGGTCTTGCCGGCGCCGTTGGCGCCGAGCAGGCCGAACATCCCGGTCGGCACGATGAGGTCGAGGCCGTCGAGCGCGCGGCCCTTTCCCTTGTATACCTTCGTCAGGCCGGAAATCTCGATCCGCATGGGGAAGCGTCTCCTATCGAGTGGTGCGAAGGCGAAGCGTTTGAGCCACGCCGAGCGCGAGGGCGGCGACCGCGAGCAGGACGCCGATGGACAGCCACGCGGTGGCGGGAGTGGCCTCGGGGCGCAGGAAGTTGAGCGTGGCGCCCGGCACCGGTCCGGCCAGCGTGAAGTCGCCGCGCAGACCCACCAACTCCTGGTTGGTGTAGACACCGGCCGGCGAAAGCACACTCTGCGAGGTCGTCGGCATCACCGTGGGGCTGATCCCGTTGCCCCAGAACCAGTAGCCGACGAACAGCACGCGAAACAGCGGCGCCGGCATGATGAGCGGCACCGTGAGGGCGAAGGCGCCCACGAAAAGCACCGCCGGCAGCACGACGACCGCGAACGCCACAGCCGCCCACGCCAGCGCGACGGGCTGGCCCGCCGTCACGGCGTACACGGCGGCGAAGCCGAACAGCACCACCGCGAGCGGCACCGCGGCAGCGGCGCACACGCCGAGGTACTTGCCGGCGAGGCGGCCGGTCGGCGAGGCCGGCGTGGCGTCCAGGATCGGCGCCACGCCCAGCCGGCCGTCGCGGATCAGGCGGTCAGCGAGCAGGCAGCCGTACCCGACCGGCAGCATGAGGTTGATCAGGAACACCGTCGACGCGACCGTCTCCCGCACGTCCGGATCGCGCAGCACGTCGCCCCAGCCGCGGAGGTTGAGCAGCACCAGCAGCAGCACGATGACCGCGTTCGTGACCCACATCGACCGCTTGCGGAGCATCATCGCCATCTCGTACCGGGCGGTGGCGATCGCTGGGTGCTTCATTCTGATACCCCCTGAAGCAGGCGTTCGGTGCGGCCGAGCAGCAGCCACGCCACCGCGCCGAGCACCGCCGCCGCGGCGATCAGCGTGATCCGGTTCGCGGTCCAGTCGGCCGGCATCGCGCCTCGCGTGGTCGCGAACAGGTACAGCAGGCGCGACCAGCCGTGCTCCTGCGCCGCGTCGGCGAAGAGCTGCTGGAAGATCCAGCAGATCGCCACCAGGCCGCCGGCCGCCGCCGGGCCCCGGAACGCGGCACCGGCCAGGAATCCGAGCCCGGCCAGGCCCAGGGTCGGTGCGAGCCAGACGAGCTGGCCGGGCAGCGCGCCGTGGTTGGCCGGCCACTTCGCCCACCATCCGGTCGCGATCATCGACCCGGCGAGGAGTACGGCCACCAGCGCGGTCCAGCCGACGGTGATCGCGAGCCGGCGCAGCAGGATCGCCCGGTACCCGGCCGGCGTCGTCAGCAGCAGCTCGGCAGCCGGGTCACGGCCGACCAGCGACGCGGCGCCGATCCCGGCGGCGAGCGGGACGCCCATCTCCAGGGCACCGAAGAGGCTCTGCGCGATCTCGTGGTCGGAGGCGTTGCCGCTGGCGTCGACGAACGCGATGAGGACGGGGGCGGCGACGGCAAGCGGCGGAGTCAGCAGGGCTGTCCACCCGGCGCGCCGTGCCTCGTGCCGCCATAACGGAAGTGGTCTCACGAGAGGTGAGTAGCGCGGGACCGGCGCAAGGGTTCACCGCGACCGGCGAAAACCACGGCGACCGCCACCAGGCCAGCCGCGAGGAGGCCGGTGGCGGGATTCGTCGACCACGCCGCGCGGACCACGTCGAGCACCCCGCCGACGTCCACCAGCACGCCGCCGGCCAGTACCCGCAGCGACCACAGCACGACCGCCACGCCGAGCGCGACGTCGGGACCGACCCAGACCACCAGCACCAGGCTGAGCGCGGACAGCAGCGCCATCGGGCCGAGCCAGGCGGCGATCAGCTCCCATACGCCGGACGGGTCGGCACCGGCGGCGGCCACCACGCCGGTCGCGGCGAACGCCAGCACCAGGTCGTACGCGAACACCAGCGCGATCCGGGTGAGCAGGATCAGCCGGGGCGACGTCGGTGTCGCGGCGACCACCTCGTACGCCGGGTCGCGGCGCGGCCCGTACACGCCGGCGACACCCGCGGCGGCCACCACGGGCGCGACGAGCGCGAGGACATCGCCGGCCCAGCCGTCGTACGCCGGCGGCATCGAAGCCATGACCACGCCGAGCGCCATGACCAGCGCGGACGCCACGAGCACGGAGACGCGCACGAGGCGGGCCTCCGCCAGCGCCAGCGAAAGCGAGAACCATGCCGGTCGCCGGGTCACCGGCTCCGGCTCGCTCAGGGCGCCGCGCAACAGCGCGCCGCGTACCAGATCAGGACCTGGAGGGGCGGCGGCCGTGCCCGCCGCCTCCGCGAGCACCGCCCACCCGGCCAGGTCGGCTCGGCAGTCGGCGCAGCCGGCCAGGTGCTCCTCGACCCGGGCACGGTCGGCCGCACCGAGCGAGCCCGCCGCGTACTCCACCAACATGTCGTTCATTCCGGCACCCCCTGGGTGGCGAGCGTGCGGGCCACCGCGGCCCGGGCGTGATGGAGCCGGCTCTTGACCGTGCCGAGGGGCACGCCCAGCACGGCGGCGACCTCGGCGAGGGGCAGGCCGGCGACGAACACCAGCCCGATCACCTCCCGGTGGTGGTCGGGCAGCTCGCCGATCGCGCTCGCCACCGGCGTGCCGCCGGCGGCCGCGATGGCCAGCTCGTCCGGGCCCGGCGCCGGATCGGCCCGGTCCAGCGGCTCGGACGGCGACGGCGGCGGCGTGCCCCGCAGCCGGTTGTACGCCTGCCGCCGCGCCACCCCGAACAGCCACGTCGTCACCGTGGACCCGCCCGCGTACGTGCTGGCCGACCGCCAGACCGCGAGCATGGTGTCCTGCAGGATCTCCTCGGCGGTCATCCGGTCGCCCGCCAGGCGCAGCAGGTAGCCGAACAGCCGGCCGCTGTGCGCCTGGTACAGCCGGGTCAGCGCGCCGCTGTCTCCGCGCGCGACCCGGCTGAGCAGCGCCGCGTCGTCAGACTCCATCACAGGTAAGTAGCGAGGTCATGCCGCAAAGGTTCACCACACGCCGCTCCAGCACAAGCCCCGCACGCCCCGCCCGCCCGCCGCGCGGGCCCGCCGGGCTCGCCGGGCTCGCGGGCGCCGCGCCCCCTCTCCCGTCGATCAAGGGCGAACGCACGTGGTTCGATCTCTTTTCCACGTGCATTCGGCCTTGATCGATGCGATCGGCCTTGATCGGCGCGGTCCGTGCGGCGCATCGACGCGCGGCCTATCGGCGCGCGGTCAGTAGTGGGCGGTGATGCGGCGGGCCGGGCCGTCGACGGTCAGCGTGCCGCCGTACGGCAGGACCCATTGGGGATCGGTATGGCCGAAGTCGACGTTGAAAACGATCATGGCTTCGGGGTTGTAACGCTCGAACGCGCGCAGGATCGCCTCGCGCTGCTCGGTGCGGTAGCGCTGCCGCTCCTCCGCGCCGGTGCGGCGTTCGAGGTTGCTGGCCTTGGCGGTGCCGAGGACGACCGCCGGAAACTGAGCCAGCAACCCGCGCTCGCCGGCGTTGCGCAGCATCCGGAACACCTCGGTCGCGGACGGCATCTCCTCGGACGTCTCCAGCAGCAGTACGCAGCCCGCGTAGTCGTCGACCGGCCGCATCCACCGGTTCGCCGCGAGGTTCCAGTGCAGGATCTCCAGGCAGCCGCCCCACGTCGGCGCGGTGACGACCTGGTCCGGCTGGTGCCAGTGCCACCCTGGCGCGGCGATCGTGGGCGCGACCTGGTCCAGCAACGCCGGGTCGTTCCAGTCGAGTTCGTCCTCGCTGAACACGTCGACCGCGTGCAGGTCCAGGTCTCCGCCGGTGAACAGCGCGGCGCGCAGCGAGCCCGCCGACACGGGATGCAGCCCACCGCCCCGCCCGAGATGCACCATGGTGGATCCGCCGTGGTAGCTCGCGACGCCCAAGCCCCACAACCAGTTCAGCAGGTTGGTGTTGTCGCTGTAGCCACAGAACGGCTTGGGGTCGGCGGCGACGACATCCGGATCGAGGTAGGGCAGGACCGTCAACTGGTCGTCGCCGCCGATGCTCGCCAGCACGGCCCGAATGGTGGGGTCGGCGAACGCCGCCATCAGGTCTGCCGCGCGGTCCTGGGGTGTGGCGCCCAGGCGGCGCGTGGTCGGATACTCCACCGGCTCGACGCCGAACTCGTCACGCAGCCGCCGCATGGCGACCTCGTGTACGGCCGGGAACATGCCGGGCGCGGCGAACGACGGGGAGACCACCGCCACTCTGTCTCCGGCGGTCACCTTGGGGGAAGTAGTGAATTCTGGACGCACGCGCTCATCTAACGGGATCGCGTCCGGCGGCGCAGAAGATTTTGCGCTAGCGAACGGTCACCAGTTCCTCGGGCTGGTAGTCGGTCAGGTCGCGCAAGTGGCGCACGGGTGAGGCCAGCAGCACCAGCGGCATGCACACTGCCGCGGCGACGAAGATGAACAGCGTGATCCGTCCACTAAGGACACCGGCGGCGGCTCCCGCGACGATCCCGCCGATCGGGATCGCTCCCCAGGACACGAAGCGGACCGTCGCCATCACGCGGGGCAGAAGGTCCGGCGGGCTGGCGATCTGCCGGTACGTGCGGGTGACCACGCTGAGCACCACAACGCCGATGGAGAAGACCACGTTTCCCACGGCGAACGCGACGAAGCCCTGCCAGCCGGCGCCGATGGGTACGACGAGGGCGCCCGCGACGGCGACGAAGCCGGCGGCGATCAGCGCCCGGGCGGTACCCAATCGAGCCGTGATGCGGTTGGTGAGTGCCGCGCCAATCAGCGTGCCCACGCCGTCCGCCGCGAGCAGCAGGCCGACGAGTCCGGGCTCGGCGTGCAACTCGCGCACGAGGTAGAGGGCGTACAGCGCGTGCTGCGCCCCGCAGACGGTGTTCGCCGCGGTCGCGGCCCACATGCACGGACCCATCACGGGGTGGCGCACGACGAACCGCCATCCTTCGCGGATCATCGCGCGCACCGGTGGCCAGCGGTCGGGGGCGTCGGCGCGGCGCTCGGGCAGGGTCCGCAGCAGCAGCGCCGAGACGAGGTAGCTGACGGCGTCGACGAGCAGGGTGGGCACCGCACCGAGGACCTGTACGACCAGGCCGCCGGCGGACGGTCCGCCCAGCTGGGTGGTGGCGTGGGTACCGGAGGTGAGGCTGTTGCGGGACTGGAGTTGCTCCTTGCTCACGATCGCCGGCAGGAAGGTCGAGTTGGCGACGTCGAATACGACGTTGGCGAAGCTGACGACCAGGGCGACTATCACCAGCTGCGCCACCGTCAGGTGACCCGTCCACCAGGCCAGGGGGATGGAGCTGACGGCAGCCGCGCGGGCCAGGTCGGCGCCGATCTGAAGACCGCGCATGGGCAGCCGCTGCACGATCACCCCGGCCGGTAGGCCGATCACGATCCAGGCGACATAGCTGGCGGCGGCGATCAGCCCCATCTCGAACGCCGAGGCGTCGAGCACCGTCAGCGCGGTGAGTGGCAGCGCCACCGCCCCCACCGCCGAACCGACGGCGCTGGTGGTGCCCGCCGTCCACCACCGCCAGAAGACGCTCGTCATCCCCCGCACCTCCCCAGGTGAGTTCCAAAACGGAACTTACTATAGTTGGTGTGTGAAGCGCAGTGATCTTTCCGACGCCGACTGCGGCATCGCTCAGGCGCTCGGTGTGATCGGCGACTGGTGGACGTTCCTGGTGATCCGTGACATCGCCGGCGGCGTCACCCGCTTCGACGCCCTGCAGCGGGAGCTCGGCGTCAGCCGGCGCGCCCTCACCGAGCGCCTGGCGAACCTCGTCTCGCACGGTGTGCTACGCAAGCAGGCGTACTCCCGTCACCCACCCCGGTACGACTATCTGCTCACCCCGAAGGGCGAGGGCCTGCTGCCCGCGCTGATCGCTCTCCAGGACTGGGGCACCCGGCACGTGATCGGCGACGGCACGCTGACCGCCGCCAGTGAAGGCGGCTCCGCCGAGGCCCGGCGGACGCACGACCTGATCGGTCGCAAGCTGCCCGATGTCGTACTGGAACGGCACGACGGCGAGCGGGTGCCGCCCAGCGCCTCGGGCGACACGTGGACCGTGCTCTACTTCTTCCCCGGCGCCTTCGCGCCCGGCCCGCAGGCGTATCCGCCCGGCTGGGCGGACATCCCGGGCGCCAAGGGCTGCACGCTAGAGTCGCTCACGTACGCGTCACGGCACGCCGACTTCGAGGCGTCCGGGGCTGCCGTCCGCGGCGTCAGCACGCAACGGCCCGACCAGTTGGCCGCCTTCGTCGCGCATGCGAAGCTGCCGTACCCGCTCCTGTCCGATCAGGACATGAAGCTCGCGGCCGGGCTGCTGCTGCCGACGTTCCGGGCTGGCGGCGCCCACCGGCTCAAGCGGCTCAGCCTGCTGGCGGACCCTGACGCCGTCATCCGCGCCGTGCAGTACCCGATCACCGATCCCGCCGGCTCCGTGGGTGAGATGCTCACCCTCGTGCGCGAGAGGGTGTAGAGCCGAGCAGCCGCATCGCGGCGGCGTTGTCGCGTAGCGCTCAGAAGAGCGCGTGGGGTTCGTCCGGCAGTAGCGGCGCCTCTGGCGCCGATCAAGGAGATCTCCATCGATCAAGGGCAAACGCACGTGGATCGGAGATCAAACCACGTGCATTCGCCCTTGATCGGCGGAAGGGGCGGGCCGCGGAGCGGACCGCCGGACCCGGCGCGACCCGGCGCGGGCCGGCGCGGGCGTGGGCGCGGGCCCGGGCGTGGATGGGTTAGTGGATTGACTCGAATGGGAGCCACAGGGCGGCGCGGCCGCCTATCGGGGTTGCCTTCGTGCGGAGCAGGTCCAGCTCGCGTACGGACAGGGCTCGGCGGTAGACGCGGACGTCGTCGATCGAGCCGCGGAAGCGGTCCGCACCGTCCACCCGCTGTCCGATGTGGATGCCGTGGACGCCGAACTCCTTGCCCGCGGTCACGGAGCCCGGTGGCGCGGTCGCGGCCGCCGCCTCGACACCGTCGACGCGCAGCACCAACCGGCCATCGACGCGCTGGAGCACCACATGGTGCCACTGGCCGTCGTTGTACGCGGTTGGCGAGGCGACGGAGACGGTGAACCGGTCCACCACCATCATCGCCCTGATCCGGTTGCTCGCCGGCTCGGCGCGCAGCCAGATCTGCGGCGTGGTGCCGCTGCCCATCCGGTACGCCCAAAGGATCGCGTGCGAGCCGGTCGTCTCCGCGTACCGGATCCACGTGGCGAGCGTGAAGTCGTCACCGCGCAGGTCGATGGAGTCGTCGAACGGTACCTCCACCCGGTCGTCGACCCTGTCCAGCGCCAATCCCTTACCGAACCGGCCATCCGTGAGCTGCGCGCCACCGCGCACGTACGCGGGATTGCGGTTGAACGTCACGTCGGGCGTCGTCGGTCCGGGCGCCGGCGCGGGCGGAATCCCGGGCGGTGTCCCGTTCGGCGTCGACAGGTACGCCTCGTTGAAGCGGGCGTACCGGATCGTCTCGTACGGGGTGGCCGCGCCCGCCTCGTACAGCAGGCCGACCTCGTCGCCGTCGAGCCGCACCATGTCGGAGTAGGCCGTCGGTCCCCAGTGGATAACCTTGCCCTGCTGCCATGTGTCCCACGTGCGGCCCTCGTCGTAGGACGACCGGATGCTCATCACCTCGCGTGCGGCCGGGTGCGCCGGCGCCGACAGCAGAATCCGGTTGCGTACCGCGCCTTCGCTCCGCGCGCTGTACCGCAGCGTCGACGCCTGCACGTCCGGCATCGCGAGGGCCGGGATGGTCCGGAACGGCGCGTCGAACGTGGCGCCGCCGTCGCTGCTGGTCGCGTACGCCCGGTTGCCCGGGTCGGTGCCGCGCTCGCGGGCCAGCGCGTAGATCCGACCGTCGACCAGCTCAGCGACGGTCACCTCCTGCGCGATGACCCGGCCGTCGTCGCGGCTGGTCTGCGCGCCGATGTGCCAGGTCTCGCCGCTGTCGTCGCTGTACAGCAGGTGCGTGCCGTACACGTGTGGCCCGCCGGCACCGTCGTAACTCTCGAAGCTCGCACCGACCACGAGGCGCCCGGCGTGCACACCGCGGGTGAGCTGGATGCCGTGCATCGGCCCGGTGGCGTACCAGTGGTTCCACTCTGGACGCTTGGCCTCGGTCAGCTCGCGCGGCGCCGTCCAGGTCGCGCCGTGGTCGTCGCTGACCTGGACGTACGGGTCGCGGTCGCAGCCGTTGGGGCACGGCGCCGAACCATTGTGGGTGCTGACGAGCACGACCCGGCCGGTGCGGCTGTCCACGATGGGCACCGGGTTGCCGTGGGTCGTGCCATTGCCTTCGGAGACGACCTGGACCGGCCCCCAGGTGCGCCCGCCGTCCGTGGAGCGGCGCAGCACGATGTCGATGTCCTCATCGTCGCCGCAGTCCTTGACGCGGCCCTCGGCGAAGGCCAGGACCATGCCGTTGGCGGCTCGGACGATCGCGGGGATGCGGTAGCAGGCGTAGCCGCCAGCGTCCCGCTGCTGATACAGGATCTGTTCGGTGAAGAAGGGCTGAGACCCGCCGGACGAAGCGCGTGCCGGAGTGGCGACCGCGGCGAGGACGGTGCCGGCGATCGCGACGGACGCCCACAACGGACGTAAGAGACGTAGGACGTGGGATGTCATGCTGGCGTACCGTACGCCTGGCGATCGTGGTGCCGCAAGAGCTAGCGCGCTGCCCAGGTGTGCGCCCGGGCGACCCGCTCCTTCACGTCGGTGAAGTGGGCGCGCATCGCGGCGCGGGCCTCGGTCGCGTCGCCGCCGCGCAGCGCGTCGACGATGCGCTGGTGGTTCGCGACGACGTCGGCGATCCGGTCCTCCGGCGGGTCGAGCGACGCCTCCAGATCGTGGTAGACGTTCCAGAACAGGGCGATGAGCTGCAGCACCAGCTCGTTGCCGAAGGACTCGTAGAGCAGCGCGTGGAAGGCGCGGTCGGCAGACAGGTCGGTGGCCATCCGCGCCACCAGGGCGTCGAGGGCGGCCAGCCGGGCCTCGCTCAGAGTGCCGGCGACCTGCCCGATCAGGCCGACCTCGATCAGCTCCCGTACCTCCACGAGGTCGTGCAGGGCACCGATGCCCGACGGTGTGCGCGACCGGACCCGGAAGGCCAACGACGGCGACAGCACGTCGAGCGACGCACTCCCGACGAAGGTGCCGTGGCCGTGCCGGATCTCGACGATGCCGAGCGCCTGTAGCGCCTGGATCGCCTCCCGGACGCTGTTGCGGCTGGCGCCGAGCAGGTCCATGAGCATGGGCTCGGTCGGCAGCGCCTCACCGGGCGTGAGCTGGCGATCGTGGATCAGCGCGACGATCCGCTGCTGGAGGATCACACCGTTCCGTCTGGTCACGGCGACATCCTATGTCCGCGGAGGCGGGCGAGGCGGCAGCGTACACCCTCGAAGTGGGCCTGCATGGCGGCGACCGCGGCGGCCTTGTCGCCGGCGACGACCGCGTCGTAGATGTCGCCGTGCCTGCGGGCCACGTCGACGGGCGTCTCGTCCGGCGCGCCGAGGTCGTCGCGCAATTGGTGGTACACGTCCCAGAACGCGCCCAGCAGCTGGCCGACGAGTGGGTTGCCGAGCGGGCGGTACAGCACCTCGTGGAAGAGACGGTCGGTCTCGGGCGAGACCAGGCCGGTGGCCGACTCGGCGTGCATGCGCGCCATGACGGCCGCCACCGGTGCCAGGTCGGCGTCATTGTGGCTCTCCAGGCCCACCCGCCGCTTCCACCGATGATCGATCAGCCGCTGGACGAGGCCGCTCTCCAGCACCTCGCGGATCTCCATCAGATGCGCCAGATGATTGCGTCCCTCCTGCAGCGTGATCCGGCTGTGGAACGCCAGCTCGTCGACCAGGCCGGTCAGCGACATCCGACCGACGAACATGCCGAAGCCGTGCCGGATCTCGACGATGCCCACCGCCTGCAGCGCCTTGAGCGCCTCCCGCACCGAGTTGCGCCCGATGCCGAGCTGCGCCATCAGCTCCGACTCGGTGGGCAGCGGATCTCCGGCGGCGAGCCCGCGACTGTGGATGAGGTCCTTGACGGCCTGCTGGACCTCGATCGACCGGCTCAGCCGCCGGCTCCCCGGTAACAGTCCGGAAACCTGCTCTTGACCGCGGGGAGGCTCGACCATAACCTCCACCGTACAGGACGTAGGACGTGGGACGTCCAATGTCCTGCTCCCCACACCTAGGAGGTAGCCGTGCGCGCCCCGGACTCTCGGTTCGTGCTCAACCGCCGCGACTTTCTGCGCTACACCGCCACGATGGGTGCCGCCGCCGCGGTCGCGTCCACCGTTTCCGCTTGCTCCGGTCCCGCCTCCACCAGCAGCGTCGGCGCCGGTGGCGACAAGGATCTGATCACCGCCGTCATCGGCTACGGCAACGACCAAAGCTGGGATCCCACCATGACGGCCTCCGCCTTTGCGATGGCCGCCATCAACCACATCTACGAGGGTCTGCTGGAGACCGATCCGATCACCCGCGAGCCGTACCCGGCGCTGGCGACCGCGCTGCCCAGCGACACCGCCGCGACATCCTGGAAGTTCACGCTGCGCGAGGGCGCCAAGTGGCACGACGGCAAGCCGGTCACCGCCGACGACGTCGTCTTCACCTACCAGCGGGTGCTCGACCCAAAGGCCAACGTGCTGGTCGGTAACTTCTTCCGGGCCTGGCTCGGCGAGGTTCGCAAGGTCGACGACCGCAGCGTCGAACTCGTCTTCAAGTTCCCGTTCCCCGACGCGGTGCAGCGGCTGTCGATCGTGAAGATCATGCCGAAGCACGTCTTCAGCGAACCGGGCGCCTGGGACGCGGCCAAGGGCGGCAAGACGTGCGGCTCCGGCCCGTACAAGCAGGCTTCGCACCAGCCCAAGTCGAACACCACCTTCGAGGCGTTCGCCGATTACAACGGCCCGCGGCCGGCCACCGTCAAGAAGATGAACTGGCTGACCATTGTGGACGCTTCGGCGCGGGTCGCGAAGATCTCTGGCGGCAGCGCCGAGGCGCAGATCGCCGACAACGTGCCGTACTCGAACATCGAGCAGCTGAAGGGCTCCGGCCTCACCGTTGAGGGCGGCAAGGGCATGAACCACATGTTCCTGATGTTCAACACCGGCGCCAAGCCGTTCGACGACGTCCGCGTGCGCCAGGCGCTGCTGTACGCCATCGACACGCGCACGATGATCGACGTCGCGCTCAAGGGTCACGGCACGCCGGCGAGCAGCTTCCTCAACGAGCAGAATCCCTCGTACGCCAAGGCGAAGACGGTCTACAGCCACGACCCCGACAAGGCGAAGGCGTTGCTGGCCGCCGCCGGCGTGACGAACCTGTCCATCACGCTGATGGCCGTCAACGTCAGCTGGATCGCCGACTGCCTTCCCACCATCGCCAACTCGTGGGAGGCCATCGGCGTCAAGACGACGCTCCAGCCGCAGGACACCGCCGCGCTGTTCACCAAGATGGACCAGTCGCAGGACTACCAGGTGGTCGCGGCCGCGTCGAACCCTAACCAGTTCGGGCTCGATGCCGACCTCATCCTCCGGTACAACTACACGCGCGGCGGCTCGTGGATGAAGTACACGAAGTGGGACGCCAGCCCACAGGCGACCGCGCTGTTCGCGGCGATGGACAAGGCGACGCAGGAACCTGACAAGCAGAAGAAGCTGGCCCTCGTCCACCAGTACCTCGACACCATCGCGGAGCAGGCGGTGCTCTACCCCGTGGTGCACACCGAGCTGATGACGGCGTGGGACCCCAAGAAGCTGTCCGGCGTACGCCCGCAGGGGTACCCCGGCATCAACCTGCTTCAGGTCAAGCGCCTTTAGGAGTAGTCAGTGGCCGTCATCGCCAGAATGCTGGTGCGCCGCATCCTCGTGCTCGTCCCGTTGCTGCTCGGCGTCGTGGCGTTCGTGTTCATCGTCATGCGCTTCTCCGACAGCAAGCCGGAGTACGCGTACTTCCAGGGCGCGAACCCCACCGCGGAGCAGATCCGCCAGTTCCAGGAGGAGAACGGGCTGCTCGATCCGCTGCCGCTGCGCTACCTGCGTTTCGTCGGCGACCTCCTGCAGGGGGACATGGGCACCAGCGTGCTCACCAAGCGGCCGGTGCTGGACTCGGTCGTGACCGCGCTGCCGCTGACGATGCAGCTCACCCTCCTCGGGCTGCTCGTCGCGGTGGTGCTGGCGCTGCTGTTCGGCGTCACCGCGGCCCTGTACCGGGATCGGTGGCCGGACCACCTGATCCGGGTGGTGTCGCTGATCGGGGTCGCCGCGCCGGCGTTCTGGCTGGCCCTGCTGATGATCCAGTGGCTCGCCGTCGACTGGGGCTGGTTCCCGACCGGTGGGTACATCAACCCGGCCGACTCGCTGAGCGGGTGGCTGCGCTCGATGACGCTGCCCGCCCTGTCGCTGTCGCTGCCGGTCGCCGCCCAGCTCACCCGGATCATCCGCACCTCGGTGGTGGAAGAGCTCGACAAGGACTACGTGCGCACCGCGATCGGCAGTGGCCTGCCGCCGATCGTGGTGGTCGGGCGGAACGTGCTGCGCAACGCCCTCATCAACCCGCTGACCGTGCTGGGCCTGCGGATCGGGTACCTGCTCGGCGGCGCGGTGGTCATCGAGACCATCTACTCCCTGCCCGGGATGGGTCAACTGATGATCAACGCGGTGCGAGACGGCGACCCTGCCGTCGTGCAGGGCGTGGTGCTGACCATCGCCTCCGGCTTCATCGTCGTCAACCTCGTGGTCGACGTGCTCTACCTGCTGGTCAACCCGAGACTGAGGAGCGCTGGCTGATGCGACGTGGACTGACCGCCCGGCTGTCCCGGCCCGGCATCAGGTTTCGGCGGCTCCCACCCCTGTCGTGGGCGGCGCTCGCCGTGGTCGTCGTCGTGGGCGTGGCCGCGCTGTTCGGACCCCTCCTGGCGCCGCATTCGCCGTACTTCCAGGAGGCGACCGGCGGCGGACCATCCGCTAGCCACTTGATGGGCCTCGACAGCTCCAACCGCGACATCTTCAGCCGCCTGCTGTACGGGGCGCGCTGGTCGCTGGTCATCGGCCTGGGCGCGACCGGGCTCGCGCTGACCGTCGGCGCTCTCGTCGGCGCCATCGCCGCGACGTCCCGCCGGTGGCTGGACGAGACGCTCATGCGGATGCTCGACGTCATCATGGCGTTCCCGGGCATCGCGCTCGCGGCGGTGCTGGTCGCCGTGTTCGGCGGCGCGATCCCGGTACTGGTGTGCGCGCTCGGCTTCCTCTACATGCCGTCGGTGGCCCGCGTGGTACGCGCCAACGTGCTGGCCCAGTACGGCGAGGACTATGTGGCAGCCGAGCGGGTCATCGGCGCCCGGACGCCACACATCCTGCTGCGGCACGTCGCCCGCAACTGCGCCGCGCCGGTGCTCGTGTTCTGCACGGTGATGGTGGCCGATGCCATCGTGTTCGAGGCGTCGCTGTCGTTCATCGGCGCGGGCGTGCGGCCGCCGGCACCGTCGTGGGGCAGCGTCATCGCGGACGGCAAGAACATGGTGCTGCTCGGTGGCTGGTGGGCCACGGTCTTCCCGGGCCTGATGATCCTGGTCACCGTGCTGGCGCTGAACATCCTGTCCGAGGGCGTCTCCGACGCGTGGGCGGCGCCCGCGTCCCGAGCTCCACAACGGACGGTGGCGGCCGTCAAGGCAGCGGCCGCCGCCAGCGAGGGCAAGGTGACGGAGTTGCCGGGCCTGGCCGAAGCCGCCGAAAGGCTGGCCGCCCGCGCCCGGCCGCTGCCGGAAGGGCCGCCGATCCTGGAGGTGAGCGGCCTCGCCATCGGCTTCGACGACCGGCACGGCGGCATCGACATCGTCGACGGCATCTCGTTCGACGTGCGCCCCGGCGAAGTACTGGGCCTGGTCGGCGAGTCAGGCTGCGGCAAGTCGCTGACCGCGCTGACCGTCATGGGCCTGCAGCCGCGCGGTGCCCGGGTGCGCGGCACCATCCGCTTCCGCGGTCAGGATCTGCTGACCATGCCCCGCACCGCGCGGCGCCGGTTGCTCGGGCACGACATGGCGATGATCTATCAGGACGCGCTGTCGTCGCTGAACCCGGCGATGACCGTACGGGCACAGCTCAAGCAGCTCATCCGGCGCGGCGGCACGCGCACCGCGGAGGATCTGCTGGAGCTGGTAGGCCTGGATCCGGCGCGGACGCTATCCGCGTACCCTCATGAGCTCTCCGGAGGCCAGCGGCAACGCGTGTTGATCGCGATGGCTCTGTCGCGCGGACCCCGCCTGATCGTGGCCGACGAACCCACGACGGCGCTGGACGTGACCGTCCAGGCTCAGGTCATCGAGCTGCTGCTGCGGTTGCGGGCCGAGCTGGGGTTCGCGCTCATCCTGGTCTCCCATGACCTCGCGCTCGTTGCCGACGTCACCGACCGGGTGGTCGTGATGTACGGCGGCCAGATCGTCGAGACCGGTGTGACGTCGGTCGTCGTCGGCGCCCCGGCGCACCACTACGCCCGCGGGCTGCTGGGCTCGGTGCTGTCCCTTGAGGCCGGTGCGCAGCGGCTGACCCAGATCCGCGGCGTCGTGCCCGCGCCTGCGGACTTCCCCGCCGGGTGCCGGTTCGCCGACCGCTGTCCAATGGCGACGGACCTCTGCCGCACCGAGGCACCACCGCTGGCAGGAACGGAGCGCCGCCATCAGGTGGCCTGCCACCACCCGGCCGTACCGGCCGTCGCGGCGACGGAGGTGCTGTGATGGACGCGCTGCTGACACTGTCCGATGTGCACGTTGTCCACAAGGCACGCTCGGGTGGGTTGTTCCGCCGCGACCGCGTGTATGCCCTCACCGGCGCCGACCTCGCCATCGCGCCCGGCGAAACCGTCGGCATCGTCGGCGAGTCCGGATGCGGCAAGTCGACGCTCGCCCAGGTGCTGGTCGGGCTGCAACGACCGACCGCCGGCAGCGTCACCTACCGGGGGGAGGAGCTGTGGCGACTGCCCGACGCGCGGCGCCGCCACCTGATCGGCTCGAACGTCGGCATGGTCTTCCAGGACCCGGCCACAGCGCTGAACCGCCGCATGCCGGTGCGGCAGATCCTGCGCGACCCACTCGACGTGCACCGGCGCGGCACCGTGCGGGAGCGCGACGACCGGGTACGGGAGCTACTCGACCAGGTGGGGCTCCCGCACAGCGCGGCCGACGTGCTGCCCGGCCAGCTCTCCGGTGGGCAGCGCCAGCGGGTGGCCATCGCCCGGGCGCTCGCTCTCGCACCGGAGTTGCTGGTCGCGGACGAGCCCACCAGCGCGCTTGACGTATCGGTGCGCGCGCAGATCCTCAACCTGCTGCTGGACCTGAAGGACCGGCTCGGGCTGGCGCTCGTCTTCGTGTCGCACGACATCCAGACCGTGCGAAGGATGAGTGACCGGGTGGTCACCATGTACCTCGGCCGGATCGTCGAGCAGACGCCGGCACACGCTGTGCCACACGCGGCACGCCACCCGTACACCCGGGCGCTCTTCTCCGCAACGCCCGGCCTGCTGTCGCCGATCGACCCGATCCCGCTCGTCGGCCCCGTGCCGTCCGCCACTCGTCCGCCGAGCGGCTGCCCATTCCGTACCCGATGCTGGCGCGCCGACGACGCCTGCGCCGCCGAGATGCCGCCGCCACGCGCGGACGGCGTGCACGTCCTGCGCTGCCACCACCCGGTCGACGGCGGCGCCACCGACCTGGAACTGATCGCCCAAGCTCAGGAGCGTTCATGACAATCATGACATTGCTTACTGGCGCTCGCTCCGCTCGCGCGGGTCATGCGCCCTTTGTCCTTCCCTGTAGCCGCCAGTCGCTCCAGTCGCTGCGCTCCTTCCGCTTTGTGACGGCTGCGGGAGGCGGCGCGTGACCGCCACGGCCCTGTCCGGCGTCATCCCCCCGGTCTGTACCCCGCTGTCCCCCGACGGTGCGGTCGACACGCGGTCGCTGGTCCGGCTGGTCGACCACCTGATCGAGGGTGGGGTGGACGGGCTGTTCGTGCTCGGTTCGACATCGGAGGTGGCGTTCCTGCCCGACGGCCACCGCAGGGTCGTGCTGGAGACCGTCGTGGGGCACGCGGCGGGGCAGGTGCCCGTGCTCGCGGGCGCCATCGACATGACGACGCTGCGGGTGCTGGACCACGCGCGGGAGGCGGTGCGGTTGGGCGCGGACGGCATCGTGGTCACCGCGCCGTACTACACCAGGACCCACCCGGCCGAGATCGAGGCACACTTCCGGGCCGTCGCGGGCGGAGCCGGCGTGCCGGTGTACGCCTACGATCTGCCGGTGTCGGTGCACAGCAAGCTCGGCGGCGAGTTGCTGCTGTACCTGGGTGCCGAGGGCGTGCTGGCCGGGGTCAAGGACTCCAGCGGCGACGAGGGCGCGTTCCGGGGCATCCTGGTGGGGCGCCGGGAGCGTGCCGGTCTGGAGTCGTTCAGCGTGCTCACCGGCGGGGAGCTGACCGTCGACTGTGCACTGTGGATGGGCGCCGACGGCGTGGTGCCCGGACTGGGCAATGTGGACCCGCACGGATACGCCCGGCTCTACCGGTCGGCGAGGGCCGGTGACTGGGAGGCGGCCCGGGTCGAGCAGGAGCGGCTGCTGCGCCTGTTCCAGTTCGTGACCGTGGGCGGCACGCGGATGGGCGGGAGTTCCTCGGCGCTCGGCGCCTTCAAGGCCGCCCTGTATCTGCGCGGCGTGATCGCACACCCGACCACGGCAGTCCCCCAGATTCCGTTGAACGAGGACGAGATCGCGAGCGTAGGCAAGTACCTGGCCGCCGCCGACCTGATCTGATCACTCAGCGGGGGGTTAGGGGGACGTCGCGGGTTACCGTCGCGTATGGGGCGTCGGCGACCACCGGGCCGGCCTCGGCTGGGTAGTGGCCGGAGTGGGCGACCGTCAGGGCGTACGAGCCCAACGGCACCCGCACCGTGTACATGCCCGACGCGTCGGTGGTGACCTCGTGCTCCACATCGTCCAAGCGGAGCAGTTGGACCGTCGCGCCGGCCACCGGGGCACCCGTGCCCGCGGTGGTCACCCGACCGCTGATCGTGCCCGGCGGAAGATACGTGATCGACCCGCCCGGCCGCAGCAGCCCGGTCTCGACGTCGTCGGAGACGTAGTACCAGTACTCGTTGGAGAGCTCGCCGTCGTGGCTTTCGATGCCGACGGTGGCCGAGGCCCCGCGGGCGTCCGGGTCTTCCGGCAGCGCCTGGTACTCGATGGCGATCCGCCCGTTCTCGTGCAGGACGATGTCGAAGCTGATCCGCGTCGACGTGCCGGTGATGAGCACGTCGTGCCACGCCACGGTGAACCGGCGGTTGGGCGCGGTGCCGCTGGTGCCGGTGCGCACGCTCGCACTCGCGTCGACGGTCAGATCGTCCCAAAACCCGTAGACGGCCGCGTCCGGGGAGCCACTGTTGTCGGCCGGCAGGCTCTCGTTCGATGTGGACTGCCAGTCCTGCGGCACGAACGACAGATACCCGTGGGTGGCCACGTACGCGGTCGTGTAGGTGCGGCCGTAGAACGGGAACGCGAACGGCATCGCCACAGCGGTCGTCGGCCCGCTCGCCGTCACCGCGACCGGGGTGCCCGCGGTGACCGGGTTCGCCGCGGTGACCCGGCACTGGTAGCCGTGGCTGTCGGAGCCCTCCACGACGCTGTACGTCGCGATCACCGTGATGTCGCGGACGACGTCGCCGCCGAGGATCTCCTCGATGTACTCCCGGCCGTCCCGCATGCACTTGGGCACACCGGCGTAGACGACCGACGTCACGTCCGCCTCCGGGACCTTCTCGAACCGGTAGGCGCCGTCGGGGCCGGTGCGCGCGTACGTGAGGTAGAGCCCGTTGCTGGCCAGCCGCACCTCGGCACCCTCGACGGGGTTGCCCAGGTCGTCGCGGACCACGCCGCTGACGGTGCGCTCGTTGGCGGCCAGCCGCACGTCGTGCACCACGGTCGCGCCGTCTGTGTCGAGGGTGAGCGTCGTCCGGTACAGGCCGAAGGTGACCAGCGACGCCTCGAACGTGAACGTGCCGAGCGGCACGTGCAGCACGTATGTGCCGTCGCCGGCGGTGGTCGTGGCGATCGCGGGCGCGTCGCCGGCCCGCACCTGCACAGTGGCGCGGCTCGCGGGCGAGCCGTCCGGCTTGGTGACGGTGCCGCGGAGGGTCGCCGAGGTGCGGAACGCCACGGCTGAGTTGGGGCTCAGCACCTCGACGTCGCGGGCGTACTCCAGACCGGTGGTGGCGGTCATGTTCTCGATGCCGATGGTGGCGCCGGCACCGCGCGCCACCGGGTCGGCGCTGAGCTGTCCGTAGTGGACGGTGACGCCGCCGTGCTCGGACACCTCGGCCGAGAACGTGGCCCGGCCGGGCGCGTCGTAGAAGGCCACGTTGCGCCACTCCACCACGAACCGCCGGTCGGGCGCCGTGCCGAGGGTCGCGGTGCGCACGCTAGCCTGCGAGTCGACGATGAGGTCGTCCCAGAGCGCGAAGATGGCCGCGTTCGGGTACGAGGAGTTCGGCACCTCGCGGTTGATGGAGTTGTCGGCGGCCCGGTCGAAGGTGAGGAAGCCGTTGGTGGCGACCCACGCCTTGGTGTACCGGCCACCGTAGAACGGCACCTCGAACGGCAGCGCGATCTCCAGCGAGGCGTCGTCGCCGGTGAGCGGCAACACGGTCGTCCCGCCCACGAACGGCGTGGTGACACCGTGGCAGTGGTAGCCGGCGGCGTCCACTCGCGCGCTGGGGCGCAGGTCGATCGCCTCGTCGCCGTCCACAGTGATCTGCCGCGAGCCGGCGGTCAGGCACCGGCCGGCGCTGAACGACAACGGATACGTGCCGGCGGGCACGCCGTCGAACCGGTACGTGCCGTCGATGCCGGTCGTGACGGCCGCGAGCGGGGTACGCAGCAGCCGGAGCGTGATTCCCGCCGCCGGTACGCCGTTGGTGTCGAGCACCGCGCCGCTGACCGAGTGCCGGGCCAGCCGTGACGTGGCGAGGTCGGCGGTGACCGTGGTGTCGGCGGTGACGGTCACCGGTCCCGCCGAGGCGGTCGCGTAGCCGAAGGAGGACGCCGTGACCTGGTATGAGCCGGCCGGCACCCGGACGCGGTACCGGCCGGTGGAGTCCGTGGTGGCCACCCGCTCGACCCGATTCGTGCCGACGAGCCGCAGGCGCGCGCCGGAGACGCCGGCGCCGCCCGCACTCACCGTGCCGGTGACCGTCCCAAAGGGACCGAGCGGCGAGCGCCCGACGGCGGCGTGGATGTCGAGCTTGCCCTCGCCCCAGACCCGGTTGTCGCCGGCGGTGCCACCGCACGTGGTGTCGTCGACGTCGACCGCCGTGCCGTCGAGCAGTGCGCGGGTGCCCGATACGTTGCCGATGAGGCTGGGCAAGGCCGACCACAACAGAGCCACCGCGCCCGCGACGTGCGGCGTAGCCATCGAGGTGCCGCTGAAGGAGGCGTACCGGCTGCCGGGCAGGCTGGAGCGCACCGCGACACCGGGCGCGGCGATGTCCGGCTTGACCAGCGTGTTACTGGTCGAGCCACGGCTGGAGAAGTCCGCGATCGCGCCGGTCGAGTCGTAGGCCGCCACCGCGTACGTGGTCGGGTAGTCGGCCGGGGAGCCGATGGTGCCGCAGGAGGGCCCGTCGTTGCCGGCGGCGAAGACCGGCATGATGCCCATCTGCACCCAGCGGTCGACCGCCTCGGTGTAGAACGGGTCGCTGTATGCGGCGCCCCAAGAGTTGTTGACGACGTGTGGCGCGAGGTCGGGGCGCGGATTCTGCCAGTTGGCGTCGAACGGCGCGACTATCCACTGTGCCGCGAGAAGCAGGGCGAGGATGGCGCAGCCGTTGCCCTGGCAGCCGCGGGTGGCGATCCAGCGGGCGCCCGGTGCCACCCCGATGCCGCCGTCGCCGACCATCGTGCCCATCGTGTGGGTGCCGTGGCCGTTGGTGTCGCAGGGTCCGGTGTCCAGCGGGCACTGGCCGTACGGGTCGTACCAGTTGTAGGTGTGGTCGAACGTACCGTCGCCGTGGTTGCCCCGGTACTGCTCGACGAGAGCCGGGTGATCGTACTGGACACCGCTGTCGATGCTCGCGACGACGATGCCCTCGCCGCGCACGCCGTACCCGGACCAGACCTTGTCCGCCCCCGTGCTCGCCACGTTCCACTCCACGCCGTCGGCGGCCGCGGCCACCGCGTCGGCGGGCTGCGCCACCGGGGCCGGGAGCGCGTAGGTGCGGGCCGGGGTCACCGACCGCACCTCGGGACGGGCGGCCAGCTCGGCGGCCAGCTTCGCGTCGGCGCCGCTGATGTGCACGGCGTTGACGATCCACAGTGACCGGTGCGGCACCCGGCGCTCGGTGAGCAGGTCACGCAGCCCGCGCTGGCTGCGCTCGGCCACGTCGACCAGCCGCTGCCGGCCGTACCCGGTGCGTTGCCCGTGCGTCTTGCGGGCGCGGGCACCGCTCAGGTCGGCGCGTTCCTTGAGCGCCACCACGAGGTCTGCGCGGCGCCCGCCGGCGAGCGCCTGGGCGGTCTCCGGCGGCAGTGGCTTGGGAGCCGCGGTGGCCGGTTGTGCCGGCACCGCGACCCCGGCCGCCACGAGGAGCAGGGCGAGCAGGACCCGGCGCACTCCCGTCACCCGACCCGGGTGTCGAGGAACGCGAGCGCCTGGTTGACGGTCTTCCCGGCGAGCTGGTCGAACGCCGCACGGTCCAGCTCCTGGCCGATCCGCTCGGCGAGACCGCCACCGCCCGCGGCCACGTCGGCCGCCGCGTAGTCGTTCATGAGGTCGCGCAGCTCGTCGAGCATGTCCTGGCTGACCACTGTGGAGTCGCCCTCCGCCGTGCCGACCGTGCGCAGCGCGGGCTGCAGCGTCTGCATGGCGTGCGCGGTGCGCCGCCGCAGGTCGTCGTCGGCGGTCATCAGCTCGATGGCGCGCTGGCCGTAGGTGACGTACACGACCTCGTAGTAGGCCAGGGCCGGCGTGCGCGCGGCCGAGAACAGGTCACGCACGTGCAGCAGAGCGGCGAGGACCGCGTCGACGCCCGGTCCCTGCGGGTCAAGGCCGTCGACCCCGGCGCCGGCCAGCGACTCGTCCGCGAAGCACGGGCAGTCCTGGCGTGGCTGTTCGAAGACGCCGTCCACGCCGACGGCGGTCCACGCGGCGGCGGTCTCCTTCGCTTCCGTGGAGCCCTTGCCGTAGAGCTTGTTCGCCGACTCGATGAAACCGACCCGCGAGTCGGTGAAGCGCGCCCGCTCCCCCAGGTACGTCGTCAGCGTCATGTACGCGATCGCCGCCGCCTTGGTGATGCCGATCTTCTGCGTCAGCAGGTAGAACGCCTTGTTCTGGATGCCGCTGTTGGTGTGCACGCCGCCCCAGTCCGAGCAGCTCGACTCGAAGTCGCTGTAGTGCGCGGGGTCGCCGTAGAGCGTCGGGTCTGCCATGCTGCGCAGGGCTCCGCCCGGGATCTGCGCGCCGACCAGCCAGTCGTGGGCACCCTTCGAGTAGTTCTCCACGGCCTCGCCGAAGATGTCGGAGAAGCTCTCGTTCAGCGCACCGGACTGGTACATGTACCAGAGGCCGGCGCTGTTGAACGTCACGCCGTGGGTCAGCTCGTGCGCCACGACGTCCACCTTGGTCATGCCCTCACCGAACACCATGGTGTCGATGTCGTCGGGGATGAAGGCCGCGTTGCGCATCGGCTCGTTCGCCTTGCTGCGCACCCGCACGAACGCGCGCAGGTCGCCGCCCTTGCCGTCGTAGCTGTCCCGCCCGTACCGGGACTTGTAGTAATCGTATGTGTCGCCAAGGAAGTCGTACGCGTCGTCCACGTCTTCGATGCCCGTCGCGCCTTCCCCCTCGGTGCGCTTGGGCACGATCGGCAGCTCGGTGAGCTTGTTCGCGTCGTAGATCTTGCGGTCCCGGGCCTGCACCGACATCGGCATCGCGTACACCAGGCGGCCCTCGCGAGCGTCCACAAAGTACGCGTTGGACAGGCCGGTGTCCAGGTCGGTCAGCCACACGTGCCAGGCCAGCACGGTCGGCGTGGCCCGGTCGGGCTGCGGGTTCGAGGGCAGCAGGTAGAGCTTCGCGGGCTCGACGAGGCGGCCGTTCGGCATCGCCAGCCGCGCGGTGGTCAGCGCGTCACCGGCGGGCACGGTCGCCTGCGTGCTCTTCACGTCGAGCGCGGGCTCGGCTCCGTTGGTGACGAACTCGACGTACTGGCCGGTGCGGTCGAGGTGGATGCCCACACGGGAGCCGTAGACGGGTACGCCGCCGACGTGCTGCTCGTACCAAAGGTGCCGCTCGCCGGTGGCGTCGCGCCGCTCGCGCTGGGGGCGCAGCGAGTTGGCCGGGTTGGCGAGGCCGAAGAGGCTGGCGTGCCGGTTCATCCACGCGGGCACGCCGCCGTCCAGCCGACTCCGGGTGCCCACCATGGACGGTGTGCCGCGCCACGGGTCATTGGAGACTAGCGGCTCCGCCCCCTGCTCCGTGCGCAGCCGCGCCAGCTCGGTGGCGACACCCGGTCGCTTGTACCCGATCCGCGGTTTGCTCGTGCCGCCGCCGAACGGCGTCACGCGGTCTGCCGGTACCTCCGCCGCGGCCGGCACCGCGACGAGCGCG
>NZ_JAIBNX010000102.1 GCF_026130045.1 Micromonospora sp. CPCC 205371 | reverse complement strand
CCTGCCGCGCGGCGTGGCGCTCGGGGGCGTGCTCGTGTGGTCAGAGTTGTCTGCGGTACAGGAAGAAGACTCGTTCGATCCATGCACCGGCGTTGCGGGCGTAGAAGGGCACTGGGCCTACCCAGCCGATCTGGCTGCGGGTGATGCCGAGTTCGTGCTGTTCGCGCAGGCAGCGGCGGAGCAGTACGCCGCCGATGCCTAGCCCCTGTGCGGTGGGCGCGGTGCCCATGGGGCCGAACCAGCTCGGGCGGGACGATCCGAACGCGGCGAAGCCGAGAATCTCGCCACCTGAGACGGAGCCTCGGACCGCCAGGTGGAGGCCGGCACCCTCGCGGTCGATCGAGTGGGCGACCTCGCCCGCCCAGGACGCCCCGAACGTGCTTCGCGCGAACTCCACCAGCGCGTTCGCGTCGTCGGCTGTCGCACGACGTACGGTGATGCCCTTGGCCGCCAAGCGCTGCTCGGCCGGCTCGGTCGGGCGCAGCGCCGGAGACTCGGCGTAGGACAGGTCGGCGGTCATGTTCCACGCCGTGCGGTCCTGCTCGTAACCTAGCGCCATCGCCGCGCACACGGCTGGCGTGTACCGGACGTCGATCCCTGGCCACGCGTAGTACGGCGGGTTGCCGGCCAGCAGCACCTCGGTCGCGCCCAGCCCGGCGAGTGCGGCCTCGGCGCGCCCGATGAGCGCTCGCCCGATGCCTTGGCGCCGGGCGTCTGGCCGTACCGCCACGAGGTCGATGTGACCGACCGATTTGTCCCGATGCGCGATTGATCCGAGCACCACGCCGGCAACCAAACCGTCGACGGTCGCCACGAAACCCGTACCCGGCTGCTCGCGTAGGCGCGCGACGATCTGCGCTGCCTCGGCAGCATCTTCCTCCAGGTCGAGGGCCGTGCGGCACAGCTCGACGATCCGGGGTACGTCTTCGTCAGCCAGGTGCGTGATCGAGAAGTCCACGGTGGTGGACCCTAGCGGGCGGCCTGAGCAGCGCGCACGGCGGCGTACGCGTCGACCAGGCCCGCGCCGGTGAGGTTGGCCGGATCGCCGCAGTCGTCGGTGTCGTCGCCGAGGGTGGCGCCGGTGGCGGTGTCGCGCAGGATCTGGCGGGTGCGTGCGAGGTTGCCGACCAGCGCCGGGTTCGCCGACCACATCAGCGCCACGACGCCTGCCACGTGCGGGGTCGCCATGGAGGTGCCGCTCTGCCGGGCGTATCCGCCGCCGGGCATGGCCGAGAGCACGTCGTTGCCCGGTGCCACCACGTCGGGTTTGGAGGTGCCCGTGGAGCCGGGACCGCGGCTGGAGAAGTCGGTGACCGCGCGGTCCTCGTCGACCGCGCCGACGGTGAGCACGTCCGCGTACGGTGCGGGTGGGTCGTCGATCGATTCGCAGTACGGGCCGGTGTTTCCGGCGGCGGCCACGAAGAAGACGCCGGCCGCCTCGAAGGCAGCGGTGGCGGCGGTCAGCGCTCCGGTGTCGCAGCCCTCGATCGGCGGGCAGCCCCACGAGTTGGTCAGCACGTGCGGGGCGCGTTCCGGCCGCCCGTCGGCGAACGGGTCGCCGCCCAGCGGAAACGGCGCCAGCATGAACTGCATGCAGTCCAGGTACCGCGCCGGGTTGCCGAGGTTGCGGTCGAGGTTGGCGCAGGCCACCCACTGCGCGCCGGGGGCGACGCCGACGGTACGCCCGACGGCCGAACCGAGCGTGTGGGTGCCGTGGCCGGCCCGGTCGTTTGGTGTGCGGGTGCCGTTCCACGGGTCGAACCAGGAGTCGGCGCCGCCCCGGTACCCGCCCGACAGCGCCGGGTGCTGGCCGTCGACACCCGAGTCGGAGGTGCCGACCACGATCCCCGAGCCGGTCACCCCGAGCTGCGAGGCGACCCGGTCGGCGCCGAGCATCGTGATGTTCCACGGTGGCGTGGCCGGTGCCGCGTCGTCGCCGTGCTGCACGCCCTGCTCGGCTGGCAGGGGGCGTAGTTGCTGGCTGAGCAGCACCCGGTCGACGTCGTCGCGGAGGGACAGCCAGCGCCGCACCGCCGGGCCGCCGCTGACCTCGACGGCGTTGACCAGGTAGTACGGGGTGTAATCGACATGCCAGCGGTCCAGGTCGGCCCGCAGGTCGGCCTGGGTCTGCTCGGCGTGCGTCACGAGGCGGCGGTGCACCTCGGTGACGCGGGCGTCGCGGATGCCCGTGATGCCGCCCAGGTCGGCCTGCGACTTCATGATTACGAAGAGTCGCTCACCGTACAGGCCAGGCTGGCCGAGTCCGATGTACACCGCGCCCCCCGCCAGGGCCACCACGACGGTCGCCACCGCCGCGACGGATCGCCGGGGCCGCAGGCCGCGCGTCGACGCGTACAGGATGGCCAGCAGGACCGCGATGGCGAGTGAGCAGGCGGCGGCGATGGCGCTCCAGACCGGCTGGTCCCTGCCTGTGCTGAGCAGCAGGCTGATCTCTTCCGGGTCGACGAAGGCGAGCGGGCCCACGGCCGCGAGCGCGACGAGTGCCCAGGTCTGCCGCAGCGCGGCGGCCGCGAAGCCAAGCGGCGGCAGCACCAGCATCGCGGCGAGCTGCGCTCCGCTCTGGCCGATGCCCGCGGCGATGAGCAGAAGCGCGACGCCCCCAACCAGGCCGCTGACGAAGACGCCCTGGTAGGCGCCGTCGAGCACGCTGGCTGCGAACCAGCCCACGGCTACCGCCGCGGCTACCGCGACGCTCGTCTCCAGCGCGCCGCCCAGGGCGCCGGTCCAGAACCACGGCAGCAGCATCGCGAGCCCGCCGGCCACGGCCGGCAGGGAGATCTCCGGGCGCGGCTGGCGCAACACGACCGCGCCGACCAGCGCGAGCAGCGTGAGGGAGGCAAGGTAGATCTCGTTTTGAGGCATGGGTACCGCTCGGAGCAGCCCGAGGCCGCCGAGCGCCACGGCACCGATCAGCCAGGCGCGGCCCGCCGAGCGAACCGCCGTTCCTTGCGGGATCGCGGCGAGCAGAGCCGCTGGTACACCGACCAGCACTGCGTTGACGACGCCGATGAATGGCCACATCCAGGCGGGTGTGGCGAGCCCAGAGACGAGAAGCACCTGGTCGATCAGCCAGCCCAGCGCCTGCGTGACGACCGTCACGCCCACCGCCCACAGTCCCACCAGCACGGCCGCGACCACCGAGCCGGGACTGCTCCTCATGCCCGACAGACTACGGATACCGTGGTGGGGTGCGTGATCCAGCCGTATCTCGAAACGTCGCTGGCCAGCTCTCCCCGGCACGCCGGGCCGCTGACCTGCGCCGGCTCCAGTCCGAGCGCTTCGACGTGCTCGTCATCGGTGGTGGCGTGACCGGTGCCGGTGCGGCGGTCGACGCGGCGTCCCGCGGGCTCAAGGTGGCGCTCGTCGAAGCGCGCGACCTCGCCGCGGGCACGTCCAGCCGGTCCAGCAAGCTGATCCACGGTGGGCTACGGTATCTGGAGCAGCTCGAATTCGGGTTGGTGCACGAGGCGCTCACCGAACGTGGCCTGCTCGCTACCCGGCTGGCGCCGCACCTCGTGCGGCCGGTGCCGATCCTCGTGCCGCTGCCAGGCGACCAATCGGTGCGCGAGTTGCCCGCGCGGGCGTGGCGGCGCGCGTACTACGGGCTGGGAGTAGCGGCCTACGACGCGTTCGCGGGAGTGTTCGGTGGCGGGCGAGGGATGCCGCTGCACAAGCACCTCACGCGCGACGGCGCCCGGCGGCTCTTCCCGAGCCTGCGACCCGATGTCATCACCGGCGCCATCCGGTACTACGACGGGCAGGTCGACGACGCCCGCCTGGTGGTCACCCTGGCGCGCACCGCGGCCAGCCTGGGCGCGGCCGTCGTGACCAGCACGCGCGCCGTCGGCATGGTCCGGCAGGCGCGTGAGGTCACCGGTGTTCGGGTACGCGACATGGAGGCCGGCTCCTCCGGGGCGCCCGAGGAGTTCGAGGTACGCGCGCGCACCGTCATCGCGGCCACCGGCGTGTGGAGCGACGACATATCGAGCATGCTCGGCGATGTCGGCGTGCGGCCCGGGCTGCGGGTGCGCGCGTCGAAGGGCGTGCACGTGGTGGTGCCGCGCTCGGCGATCACCGGTGATGCTGGGCTGATCCTGCGTACCGCGCGCTCTGTCCTCTTCGTACTGCCGTGGGGCGGTCACTGGATCATCGGCACGACCGACACCGACTGGCGGCTCGACCGAGCGCATCCGGCCGCGTCGGCGAGCGACATCGAGTACCTGCTCGACAACGTCAACACCGTGCTCGACCGGCCACTGACGACCGCCGACATCGAGGGCGTGTACGCGGGGCTGCGGCCGCTGCTGTCCGGTGAGGCCGACACGACGTCGAAGCTGCCCCGGGAGCACGCCGTCGTCGAGCCGATGCCCGGCCTGATGCTGGTGGCGGGCGGCAAGTACACGACGTACCGGGTGATGCCCGCCGACGTCGTCGACCGGGCCGCCCGGCGCCTCGGCGTGACCCGGCCCTCTCGGACCGACCAGTTGCCGCTGCTCGGCGCCGACGGGTTCGAGGCGACCTGGCGTGACCGGCTCGACCTGGCGCGGCGTCACGGTATACAAGCGGGAGTGCTCGAACACCTGCTGGAGCGGTACGGGACGCTCTCGCTCGACCTCCTCGAGATGATCCAGGCAGAGCCGCTGCTGGCCAGCCCGCTCGCCGGGGCGCCCGAATACCTGGCCGCCGAGGTGGCGTACGCGGCGCAGGCCGAAGGTGCTCTCCACGTCGACGACGTGTTGACCCGGCGCACCCGGATCTCGTTCGAGACCGCGCACCGGGGCGCGGAGTCTGCCGAGCACGCCGCCGAGATCATGGGGCGGGTGCTCGGGTGGGATGCGGCGGTGCGGGCTCGCGAGGTCGAGCACTACCTGGCTCGGGTGGAGGCTGAGCGGCAGTCCCAGACGATGCCCGACGACGCGACCGCGGACGCCGCTCGACTTGGTGCCCCAGACGTGCGCGGCTTCGCCGCCGACCGCGGCGCCCTCCCGACGTAGCGCCCGCGCGGGCTCGGGCTTGCGTGGTGGGGAACGAGTGCGGCGTACGGTGCGTCGGATGGGCGTGCGGTGGGTTGCTTCGGTGGCGGTTGCGGGTCTGGTCGCGCTCGCGGGGTGCGGCGGCTCGGACGCTCCGCAGGTGGCGGCGTCGCCATCGCCTGCTGGTTCAACGCCGGCCACGCCGGCCACGCCGACCGCAGCGCCTTCCGCAGCGCCGACCGTTTCGCCGTCCGCGCCGGTGGGCAGCGCCGCGGGGGTGACGGTCGAGCGCAGTGGAGGGTTCGCGGGCGTGATGCAGGTCGTCGTCGTGGAGCCCAGCGGCGCGTGGAAGTACCAGGGCGATGGCGGCGGTTCCGGGCCGGCAACCGGCACGTTCACGCCGGCGCAGCGCGCGGAACTGGGGAAGCTGCTCTCGGACCCCGCGCTGCGGCGGGAGGGCGGCGGGCTGGATCCCCGCTGCGCGGACGCCTTCATGTACTCGCTGACGACCGGCTCGACGCGGGTGATCTGGACCGATTGCGGCGACACGTCTCCGCCGACCGCGACGAAGATCGTCGAGCTCCTGGCGGACGCGACGCCCTTCTAGGTCTACAAGATCTTGCCGGGGTTGAGAAGGTCCGCCGGGTCGAGCGCCTGCTTGATCGCCTTGTGGACGGCCAGGCCGACTGGGCCGATCTCCTCGGCCAGCCAGGCGCGCTTCAGCAGCCCCACCCCGTGCTCGCCGGTGCAGGTGCCGCCGAGGGACAGGCCGAGGGCCATGATGTCGTCGAAGGCGCGCCGGCACTGCGCCACGCTGGTCGGGTCGGCGCGGTCGACGACGATGTTGGGGTGCATGTTGCCGTCGCCGGCGTGACCGACGACGCCGATGGCCACCCCATGCTCGGCGGCGATCTTTTCGGTGCCGTCGAGCAAGGCCGCCAGCGCCGAACGCGGCACCGCGACGTCGTCGATGATCAGGCCGCCGTTGCCGTTCGGAAAAGCATCCGCCGCGTACTTCTCCATCGCGCCGTGCGCGTTTCGGCGAGCCTGGAGCAGGGCGGCCGCCTCCTCGGCATCGGTGGCGGCGTACACCTCGTCGGCGCCGGCCTCCTCGCACAGCGCCGCGATCTGTTCGAGGTCTGCGGCGGCCCGGGGGCCCGTGTCGGCGGCGGCGAGCAGGAGGGCCTTCGCGTCGGTGCGCAGCCCCATCGGCCGGTACGCCTCCAGCGCGATCAGGTGGGTCTGATCGAGCAGTTCGAGCAGGCTGGGCGTGAGCCCGCGAGCGGAGATCGCGGCGACCGCGGCACCCGCGGCGGCTGTCGAGGGAAACACCGCGACCAGGGTCAGCGACTCTTCGGCGGCGGGCCGCAGGCCAAGGGTGATCTCCGTGATCACGCCCAGCGTGCCCTCGGAGCCGACGAACAGCCGGGTCAGGTCGTACCCGGCCACGCCCTTTGCGGTACGCCGGCCGGTGCGCAGCACCTCGCCCGAGGCCAGCACCACCTCCAGCCCCAGCACATACTCGGCGGTGACGCCGTACTTGACGCAGCACATGCCGCCCGCGTTAGTGGCCACGTTGCCGCCGATCGTCGACGACTCCCACGATCCCGGGTCGGGCGGGTACCGCAGCCCGTGGCGGCCCACCTCGGCGGCCAGCGCGGCGTTGACCACACCGGGCTGCACGACCGCGATCCGGTTGACCGGGTCGACCTCGACGATCCGGTCCATCGCCGTCGTCGAGAGCACGATCGCGCCGTCGATCGCGTTGGCGGCCCCGGCCAGCCCGGTGCGGGCGCCCTGCGGGACGACCGGTACGCCGCGAGCGGCCGCGATCTTGATCACGGCGGCCACCTCGTCGGTGGTCCGCGGGCGGACGACCACGGCCGGCATGCCGTACTCGCACAGGTCGGCCTCGTCGCGCTGGTGCCCGCGCAGCAGGTCGGGATCGGTCAGGACGGCGCCGTCGGGCAGCGCCGCGCGTAGATCGTCGATGAGGTCGGCCATGTCTCGCAGGCTAGCCTTCGCGTTACGGTGACGACCATGGTGTACGTCGACCCACCCGCCTGGCCGGCCCGAGGGCGGCTGTGGTCACACCTGATCAGTGACGTGTCGTACGCCGAGTTGCACGCGTTCGCGGAGATGCTGGGCGCGCCTCGGCGGGGCTTCGACCGGGACCACTACGACATACCGTCGGAGCGGTTCGCGGCAGCGGTGTGGCTCGGCGCCCGGGTGGTGCCCAGCCGCGAGATCGTCCGCCTGCTGCACGGCGCCGGACTACGACGGCCGAAGCACCGCTAGCTCGCGTGCCAGGTTGGCGCGAGCGGGCCGCTCCCACTCCGCGTGCCGCCGGTAGAGCGTGGGAAGTGCCAGCAAGTGCGAGAGGACGGCCGCCCGCCCCGCACGAAACGCCTCGTCGGGGACGTGGGCGTACTCCTCTCGGACCGCTGCCGCGTAGGCGTCGTAGTCCGCCGGTGGGGAAGCCAGGATCGCCAGGTCGGCGTCGCAGAGCATGGCGCCGTTGTCGTCGCCCGGCTCCACGGCGTGCGTGCCTGTCAGCAGGACCAGCCGGCGCACCTCCGCGACCACGGGTGCCGGCAACCCCAGGGCGGTCAGCTCGCGCTCGGCGAGCGTGGCACTCGCCCGCTCGTTGGCGTCGCCGGCGGCCCGCGGGTCATACACGGCGTCGTGGTACCACGCCGCGAGTCGCACGGGCGCGGGAGAAGACTCCACAATGGACAGGATCGAGGTCAGGTGGGCCACGGTGTGGTACCGGCGGTGCGGCTCGCGCCATCGGGCGACCAGGGCCTCGCCGACGCCATCCACCGCGCCCGAGGGGCACGCGGCGTCCCGCAGCGCGGCCCGCCACCGGTCGATCAGGCTCATCACCCGATCATGCCCGGTAGTGTGCCCGGCATGACCGAGCTAACTGGCGCTCACTGCGTTCGCACAGGTCATGCGCCCTTTGGGTCTCCCTGTAGCCGCCAGTCGCTCCGGTCGCTGCGCTCCCTCCGCTTTGTGGCGGCTGCGGGAGACGGCGCATGACCGCGGGCACGGCGACACTGGTCAGGCGCACCAGGGCGCGGCTCCGCGACCGCCTGCACCGGGTACGCGTGAACCTGCTGCTCGCTGTGCAGACCGGCGTGGCGGCCGGGTTGGCGTGGTTCGTCGCGCACGATGCCGTCGGGCACCGGGCGCCGTTCTTCGCGCCGATCGCCGCGGTCATCACGCTGGCGGTCTCCGTCGGCCAGCGGCTGCGGCGCGCGTTCGAACTCGTCTTCGGTGTGGCCATCGGCATCGCGGTCGGCGACGTGCTGATCTACCTGATCGGCACCGGACCGGCACAGATCGGGCTTGTGGTTTCGCTCGCCATCGTGACCGCGATCTTCGTCGGCAGCGGGTCGGCGTTGATCACCCAAGCCGCCTCGTCGGCGGTACTCGTGGCGACCCTCACCCCGCCGTCGAACGGAATCTCCTACGGACGGTTCGTGGACGCCCTGATCGGTGGCCTCGTCGGCCTGGGAGTGATGGCGCTGCTCCTGCCGCTCAACCCCCTCACGGTCGTCGGCCGCGCGGCGCGACCGGCGCTGGGCGTACTCGCTCATGGATTGATCGAAACCGCTGACGCGCTGGCGGCGCGCGACGGCGAGCGGGCGGAGGCGGTGCTGGCGCGGTTGCGCGCCTCGGAGGGCGACGTGCGGCGCCTCCAGGAGGCCATCGACGCGGCCAGCGAGACCGCGTCGCTGGCGCCCGCGCGGTGGCGCACGCGGGGAGCGCTCAACCAGTATGTCGACGGTGCGGAGCACGCCGCGCGGGCACTGCGCAACGGCCGGGTGCTGGTGCGGCGGGCGATCGCGCTCATCGACGACGGCGAGAGTGCACCCGGGCAGCTGGTGGAGGCGGTCCGCTCCCTGGGGGAGGCGGTGAGCTGGCTGGAGAAGGAGCTGGCCGAGGCGCAGGAGCCGGTCGCCTGCCGCGAGCGGGCCCTGCGGGCGGCAAGCGAGGCCGGACTCGCGTACGCCGCCGGTGTGGGCTTCTCCGGCAGTGTGATCGTGGCGCAGGTGCGGTCGACGGCGATCGACCTGGTGCGCGCGTCTGGTCTGGAGCCGGACGAGGCACGCCGGCTCGTGCGGCGCGCGGTCGGCCGCTCAGGCGGCGAGACCCAGCCCTCGGCGGCTGTCGAGGGCGACGAGTAGCGCGTCTATATCGGACGGTGTGCTGCCCAGTCCGATGCTGGCCCGCAAGGCCGTCGGTGGGAGGTCACGCCGCCCGGCGCGCGCGGCTGCCTCCGTGATGAGCCGGCGGGCCAGCGGATGCGCGCAGAACAGCCCGTCCCGTACCCCGATGTTGTGGTCGCGGGCCAGTTCGGCGGAAACCTCGGCGGAATCCCGTCCAGCGACCACAAAGGACACGATGCCGACGCGGTCGGCGTCAGGTGCGAACATGCGCAGCTCGCACACGCCCGGGATCTCGGCCAGCCCGGACCGCAGCCGCCGCAGCAGGGCCTGCTCCCGCTCGTGCAACGCCACGAAGTCGAGTGAGGTGCACGCGGCCGCCAGCGCCACGGCGCCCAGCAGGTTGGGTGTACCCGCTTCGTGCCGTGCCGGACCGGCCGCCCACCGCACGTCGTGGGTCGCGGCGCCGACGTGCGTGGTGGCGCCGCCGCCGGCCAGGTACGGCGGCGCCGCGTCCAGCCAGTCGCCGCGCCCGGCGAGCACGCCCGCGCCGAACGGCGCGTACAGCTTGTGCCCCGACAGCGCCACGTAGTCGACGCCCAACGCGGCGATGTCGATCGGCGCGTGCGGGGCCAGTTGCGCCGCGTCCACCGCGATCCGGGCACGGCGCCGCCGCGCGACGGCGGCCAAGTCGGCGATCGGCCAGCGCTCGCCGGTGACGTTGCTCGCGCCGGTCACCGCGACCAGTGCGGGCCGGTCCAACTCCCCCAGCGCGGCGTCGACCGAGCGGATCGCCGCGCCGGGCGAGTCGGGTACCGGCAGCCGCACCGAACCCACCGGCCAGGGCAGCAGGTTGGCGTGGTGCTCACCACCGAACGTCACCACGGGTGTACCCGGGGGCAGCGCGCGGGCCAGCAGGTTGAGCGCGTCCGTGGTGTTTCGAGTGAAGATCACGTGATCGTCGGGGCGGGCGCCGACGAAGTCGCCGACCGCCTCCCGCGCCCGCTCATAGGCGAGCGTGCACCTGCGCGACAGCGCGCCCGCGCCCCGATGCACGCTGCCGTACCAGGGCAGGAGCTCCGCGACGGCGTCCGCGGCGGCCTGGGCACACGGGGCGGTGGCGGCGTAGTCGAGGTTGATCTGGCCGGGTACGCCGAGAACGGCGGTCATGATGCCTCCGAGTCACGCTTGTCCGGCGGACCGTCCGGCCGGACCCGGTCATCACCCGGGGCACCCCACCGCGAACTCGACGAGGGTTGCCGGCCAGCAAGCCGGGGCTTGACGCTGGCGCTCGTGACCTGCGGCCAGCATAGCGGCCCGCCCCGCGCGCTGTGTTTGATGCCCTCGCTTTGCTCGGGTCGCTCGCGCGCCCGAAGGCCGCCCTGTAGACCGCAGTCGCTCTGGTCGCTGCGCTCCCGCCGCTTTGTGCGGTCTGCGGGCGGCGCGCGCTCGCTAGGCTGGCCGCATGGCCGTCGCAGCTCCGCCCCTCCCGCCGCCGCTGCCGACCACGCCCGCGCGGCGCGGGCTGAAGCGCGGACTCCAGATCGGGGCGGTCATCGCCTTCATCGCGATCTGCGCGATCGGCATGCTGGTGTTCCTTGGATACAACATCGGGATCACCGGCCTGATCGTTGGCCTGGTGGCGGCCATCCTGCCCGTGCCGGCACTGGTCGCGTGCTTCCTGTGGCTCGACCGCTACGAGCCGGAGCCCATCAAGTACCTCGTCTTCTGCTTCACGTGGGGTGCGTTCGTCGCGACCCTGGCGTCACTGCTCGTGAACTCGGGGAGCGCGTTCCTCTTCGAGCGCGTGGGCATACCGGACGCGCTGGTCGCGGTGCTGGTCGCGCCGTTCATCGAGGAGATCACCAAGGCGCTCGGCCCGCTGCTGCTGTTGCTCAGGCGGCGCCGGGAGTGGTCCGGCATCACGGACGGCATCGTGTACTGCGGGCTGTCGGCAGTCGGGTTCGCGATGGTGGAAAACATCCTGTACCTGGGCGGGCACGGCTATGCGGCCGGCGCTGACCAGTACGGGCCGGCGACCGGGGCGCAGATGGTGTTCGCGCTGTTCATCGGCCGCATCCTGATCTTCGGGTTCGCCCATCCGCTCTTCACCTCGATGACCGGTGTGGGGCTCGGCGTAGCCGCCCGCTCCGGCGACCGCCGGGTGCGCCTGCTCGCCCCGATCGCCGGCCTGCTGCTCGCGATGATGCTGCACGGCGCGTGGAACCTGGTGCCGACGCTGGTCCAGGTGACGGGGGAGAACCTTATCTTGCTGTACGGGTACATCGGCGTGATGGTGCCGATCTTCTTCGCCATGGTGGGCTTCGCGGTGTGGTTGCGCGGCTGGGAGGGCCGGCTGACCGAGCGCACGCTGCCCGACTACGTGAAGGCCGGCTGGCTGTCGCCACCCGAGGTCGCCGCGCTGGGCAGCCTCGGCCGGCGACACTCCGCGCGGCGGTGGGCCCGCCGGGTGGCGGGCGACCAGGGGCTGCGGGCCATGCGTGGGTACCAGTTCGCCGCGACCCGGCTGGCGCTGCTGCGCGACGAGACGCGGCGTGGCCTCGACCGCACGCCCAAGGGCGCCGCACGGGCGGTCGACGAGGAGCAGCGGCTGCTTCAAGAGATCGCCGGATACCGGAGCGTCTTCGTGGGCCGCGACCCGCAGGCGCCGCGCGCCGTCTGGGACGGCAGCCACTACCACCTGATGTTTCCCGACGGGGTCACCCGCACGGTCGACGCGCCCGACGAGCCGGTCGTGCCGATCCCGGTGGTGTTGGCGCCGCCCCTGCCCCCGCCTCCGCCGTTCCCAGGGACCTTCCGATCCTGGTAGGAGCCGTGCCGACCGCGACGGTGCTCGACCCGGATTCCGGTTTGGGCTACAGGTAGAGGCCGGTCGCGTCGGGCTCGACGCGCTGGGCCGCCACGGCGTGCACGTCGCGCTCGCGCAGCAGCACGTACTCCCGACCGTGCAACTCGACCTCGGAACGGTCGTCTGGATCGAAGAGCACCCGGTCTCCGGCCACGATGGACCGGACGTGTGGACCCACGCCCACCGCAATCGCCCACGAGAGACGGCGTCCCATCGAGGCAGTGGCGGGGATGACGATGCCGACACTTGATCGGCGCTCTCCGTCGTTGCCCTCCAGCCGGACAAGTACGCGGTCGTGCAGGAGCCGGATCGGCAGCCCGTGCTCGATGTCGGGATCGGCGGTCACGACCGAACGCTACCGTGTCAAGTACCTGGCCGCTGCGGGTGTAGGCCCCCGTGATGTGGGGGAAGACTCAGGGTCTAATGGGCGGGATCGGCCGGTTACCCCGGGCTACCGTTAGGAAGCCGATTTCTCCAGCGAGGAGGAGCCTTTTGAGCCGGGTAGAGCGGGTGCGGGCGAATCTGCGCCGGGCGTACGAAGCCGGTAAGGAGTCTGTGCGCGCGCGCCGTGTCGAGGCCGCCAATGGCAACGGCAACGGCTTCCGTGACGAGCCGCCGCCGGACGCCGGACCGCCTGCCGAGTCGCACCCGACGACGGCCAGCCGCGACGACGCCGACGTCCCGCATGGCCTCCGCATAGCCGCCGCCTGGTCGTGGCGGCTGATCGTGATCGGCGTACTCGGATGGGCGCTCCTCCGAGTCATCAGCAGGCTGCACATCGTGATCGTGCCGCTGGTGATCGCGCTGCTGCTGTCGGCGCTGCTCGCGCCGGCCGTGGAGTCATTGCTGCGCGCCCGGTTTCCGAAGTCGCTGGCCACCGCCGTCGTTCTCATCGGCGGCCTGGCGGCGGTCGCCCTCACGCTGACGCTGGTCATCACCGAGTTCATCGACGGGCTGCCTCAGCTCACCGACAGCGCCACCCGGGGTGTTCGGCAGATTCAGGACTGGCTACAGACCGGACCGCTGCACCTGTCCGACAGCCAGCTCGACACCTACATCGACAGCGGGGAAAACTGGCTGCGCGAAAACACCGCCTCCCTCACCGACGCGGGCGTGGCCACGGCCACCACGGTCTTCGAGGTGCTCACCGGGATGTTCCTGGTGCTCTTCGCCACGTTCTTCTTCCTGCGCGACGGCCGCCGGATCTGGCGCTTCATCGTCCGGCTGCTGCCGGTGCGGGCGCGCTGGCAGGTCGACGACGCGGGCCGGGCGGCCTGGCTGAGCCTGGTGGCGTACGTGCGGGCGACCGTGCTGGTGGCGTTCATCGACGCCGTCGGCATCGGCGTTGCCGTGTGGATCTTGGGCGTACCCTTCCCGCTCCCGCTCGCCGCGCTGGTCTTCCTTGGCGCCTTCATCCCGATCGTCGGCGCTACCCTCTCCGGCGCCGTGGCGGTGTTGATCGCCCTCGTCGACAGCGGCTGGGTCACCGCACTGATCCTGCTGGGCGCCGTGATCGCGGTGCAGCAGCTCGAAGGGCACGTGTTGCAGCCGCTGATCATGGGCCGGGCGGTGGCGATCCACCCACTCGCCGTGATCGTGGCGATCGCCGGCGGCGTGGTGCTGGCAGGGATCGTGGGAGCGCTCGTGGCGGTGCCGCTGGTGGCCGTGCTCAACACCGGCATCCGCCGCCTGACCCGCCGCCGTCCCGAGGCACCCCCAGAGGCCGTCGTGGTGGCATCCAGCCCGCCCTAGGAGCCGGCGAGGCGCTTCAGGGCGCCGACCGCCACCTCGTGCCGGGTCGTGTACCAGAACGGGGGCAGAGACTTGCGAAGGAACGAGCCGTAGCTGCGTGCCGTCTCCAGGCGTGAGTCGAGCACCGCCACCACGCCCTTGTCGCCTGTCGACCGGATCAGGCGGCCGACACCCTGTGCCAGCCGTATCGCCGCGATCGGCACGCTCACCGACGCGAACCCGGACCCGCCGGCCGCGTCGACCGCAGCCGCTCGGGCGGCGGCCAAGGGCTCGTCGGGCCGGGGAAACGGCAGCCGGTCGATGACCACGAGCTGGCACGCGTCGCCGGGCACGTCGACGCCCTGCCACAGCGACATCACCCCGAAGAGGCAGCTCGACCGGTCGTCGCGGAACCGCCGCACGAGCAGCGGCAGCGCCTCCTCGCCCTGAAGCAGGACGGTCAGGTCGGTGCGGGCCCGGACCAGCTCCGCGGCCTGCTGCGCGGCACGCCGGGAAGAGAAGAGGCCGAGGGTGCGCCCACCGAGCGCCTCGATGAGCGTCAGCAGCTCGTTGCCAGCGGCCTCGGGCAGCCCGGAGGCCGCGGGCCGGGGCAAGTGCGCCGCCACGTACAGGATGCCGGGGCGAGGGTAGTCGACCGGCAGCCCGCCGGCGGGTGACGTCCAACGCGAGGCGTCGTCGACCGCAGAGCCCGGAGCGGGGGCGGGCGCCGACGCCAGGCCCAACGCCCGGGCCACCGTGTCGAACCGGCCGCCGAGCGCCAGCGTCGCCGACGTGGCGACGACCGTGCGCTCGTCGTACAGGTGCGTGGCGAGCGTGCCCGCGACGGACAGCGGCGCCACCACGACCGCGCGCCGGCCAGCGGCGAACCCCTCCGGTTTTTCGACCCAGGCGACGTCGTGGTCGGCCTCTTCGAGCAGGCGCTGTGCCGTCTTGGACAGCTCGTCGAGCACGGACTTGGCTTGCTGTTTGCGCACCGGGTCGGAGTCGTCGGCCTTGATGTCGCCGATGCCGTCGAGCCCAGCGCGGGTGGCCGCGTCGAGCAGCGTGCACGCCTCGCGCAGGGCAGCCGGGAGCCCAGCCGTGATGCGGCCGGCGGGCGTCTCGGCCAGGCCAACCGTCAGGGCGTCGCCCGACTCCACAAGCGACTCGTATGCCTGCGGCGGAACGAACGCGCGTGCCCGCCGGGCCGCCCGCTCGATGAGGTCGGGGGTCAGCTCGGCCTGCGACGCCGACGACACCCGGTCGGCCAACTCGTGGGCCTCGTCGACGATGAGCAGCTTGTGCGGCGGGACGATGTGGCGGCCGGCGAGCATGTCGACGGCGAGTAGGCTGTGATTGGTCACCACGATGTCGGCCTCGCGGGCGCGGGCTCGAGAGGCCTCGGCGAAGCACTCCGCGCCGTATGGACAGCGCGTGGCGCCGACACACTCGCGGGCCGGCATCGAGACCAGCCGCCAGGCTTGATCGTCGACTCCGGGGTCCAGCTCGTCGCGGTCGCCGGTGTCGGTCTTCATCGCCCACTCGCGCAACCGCTGGATCTGCTTGCCCAACCGGCCCGCCTCGCCGAGCCACTTCGTGCCGCCACCGCTCGATGGCGTGTCGAAGAGAGCATCGTCTGGCTCGTCCTCATTGGAGTGATCGAGCCGAGCCATGCACAGGTAGTGGTGGCGCCCTTTGAGCACCGCGAACGTGGGCCGGCGTCGCAGGACCGGCTCGACGGCGTCGGCCAACCGTGGCAGGTCGTGGTCGACGAGCTGCGACTGGAGCGCCAGTGTCGCGGTGGACACCACCACCGGCCCGTCGACCAGCAGGGCTGGTGCGAGGTAGGCCAGGGACTTGCCGGTGCCGGTGCCCGCCTGCACGAGAAGGTGCTGGCCGGTTTCGATCGACTGCTCGATCGCGCCGCTCATGAGCTGCTGACCGGGACGCGCTGCCCCGCCGGGCACCGCGCCCACCGCCGCCGCGAGCAACTCGTCGGCCGTGGGCCGGCCCGCGGTGCGCGGTCGAGGTGTACTGGGAGCGTCGGTAGCGGGTGCGGCGGTCACGCTGCGACCGTACCGGTCTGCACCGACGGACTCCCGGTTATCCACAGGGTGGTTCGCTTCAGATGACGATTGGCCGGCCGAACGGGTTGGTGATTGCTTCGGTTAGGGTGCGGTGCATGCCGAGCGACGTGGTCCGGGTCGTCTACCGCAAGTACGACGGCACAGCGCATCGTGACTACCCCGCGCGCCGGCTCGCCGAAGACGACATGGGGACCTGGCTGGGCGTGACCGCCGGCACGCGGTCCGTCTACCATGGCCGCCCTTCGGTGGAGCAGATCCCGTTCGTCCTGCTGGTGCCGCACGACGCGTGGTGGACAGGGATGTTCAACCCACCGCCGCGCACCAGCGAGGTGTACTGCGACATCGCCACCCCAGCGGAGTGGACAGGTGACACGGTGCACATCGTCGACCTCGACCTCGATGTGGTGCGCCGCCGTGTGACCGGCGCGGTCGAGTTGCGCGACGAAGACGAGTTCGAGGAGCACCGGCAGCGGTTCGGGTACCCGGAAGACCTGGTCGCCGAGGCCCGGGCTGCCGCCGAATGGCTGTACCAGGCACTCGGTGACGGCACCGAACCCTTCGCGACGACGTACCGGAAGTGGCTCGCCCTCGTGGTCTAGGCCTTGGGCGGCCAGGGGCCGGCCTCGGCCGGCAGCGGCGGCACCGCCGCCACCTTCGCCGGGTCGAGCTGGTTGAAGACCGCTGTGACGCGGCCGTCGGCGATCGCGATGGACATGACCGCCCGCAGCGGCCGGCCGTCCTTGTAGACGCCTTCCATCTGGAAGCCAAGCGTGCCGTTGATCAGCACCACTGCCGTGCGCATCGACTGCGTGTCGCGGCCGAGCGTGCGGACCAGGCCCAGCAGGAGCCGGCCCACTTCGACAGGCCCGTGCAGCGGGCGCCCGGCCACCGGGAAGACGCCGCCCCCGTCACCGACCATCACGACGTCTGGGGCCAGCACAGCAAGCAGCCGGTCGATCTCGCCGGACTCCACGGCCGCTGTGAACGCGGCCAGCACTCGCCGCTGCTCGGCCAGGTTGGCGGTGTGCCGCGGGCCGCCCTCAGCGACCGCTTTGCGGGCACGCGACGCGTGCTGGCGGGCGGAGGCAACGCTGATGCCGAGCACGTCCGCGATCGCCTCGAACGGCACCGCGAAGACGTCGTGCAGTACGAACGCGACCCGCTGCTCGGGCGTCAGCCGCTCCAGCACCACGAGCAGCGCCATGCTGACCTCGTCGTGGCGGGTCGCCACGTCGGAAGGGTCGGGCTGGGTGGAGGGCGTCCGCTCCACCAGCGGCTCCGGCAGCCAATGGCCGCGGTACGCCTCGCGCCGCACCCGCGCGGAGCGCAGCACGTCCAGGCAAATCCGGGCGACCGTCGTGGTGAGCCAGGCACGCAGGTCGCGCACTTCGGCGCGGGCGGCCGGGTCGGCGAGGGCGTCCGCGTACCGCAGCCACGCCTCCTGTACCGCGTCTTCGGCCTCGGTGCGGCTGCCCAGCATCCGGTAGGCCACCCCGGTCAAGTGATCGCGTTCCGCTTCGAACTCCGCCGCGAGATCCCCCACGGCTACAAGTGTGCGCGATGATCGGGTCATGAATTCACTGGGTGATCTGCTGCGTGTCGGGCCAACCGTCGATCTGATGGACATCGACCCGAGATCGACGCCGGGACTGCCCAAGAAGAAAGACCCCAAGACCTGGGCCCGCGAGCGGCTGGTGAGCATCGGTGCCGACCTCGCTCGGTACCAGGAGATGCTGTACGCGAACGCCAAGACGACCGGTGACCGGCGGCGCCTGCTGCTGGTGCTCCAGGCGATGGACTGTGGTGGCAAGGACGGCACCATCAAGAAGGTCGCCGGCGCGATGAACCCGCTCGGCCTGCACATTGTCGGTTTCGGCCCGCCGACCGAGGAGGAGCGCGCGCACGACTTCCTGTGGCGCATCCGGCGGGCGTTGCCGGACGCCGGACAGGTCGGGGTGTTCAATCGGTCACATTACGAGGACGTGCTGGTGGCCCGGGTGGATTCGCTGGTGCCCGAGCGCACCTGGCGGTCGCGGTACTGGCAGATCAACGGGTTCGAGCGCGAGCTGGTCAACGGTGGCTACACCCTCGTCAAGGTGATGTTGCACATCTCGTACCAGGAGCAGCGCGAGCGCCTGCTGGAGCGGCTGACCGACCCGACCAAGTACTGGAAGTACAACCCGGGTGATGTGGACGCCAGGGCCCGCTGGACCGACTACCAGGCCGCCTACAACGACGCCCTGAGCAGGTGCAGCACCGACCACGCGCCGTGGCATGTGGTGCCGGCCGACCGAAAGTGGTACCGCGACTGGGCGGTCGCGACCATCGTGTGCGAGGCGCTCGCCGGCATGGACCTGTCGTACCCGAAGGCCGATTTCGATATCACTGCGGAGCGTCGGCGCCTGGAAGCCGACCGTGCGACCGCCGCGGCCTAAGGTGAACGACAGGTAAACGGCGGATGAATCAGCAGGTGGTAGGGGGTAGCCGCCTTTCATCCCCGCGAAGGCGTTACCTAGCATTCCCCCGAGTTCATGAACCCGTACCGTCCACCACTGGCATGAGGTTGGCGCCGTGAAGTTTTCCTTCCGCCCCGTCGAGGGTGCTTTCTACGAGCTCTTCACCAAGGCCGCCCAGAATCTGGTGCGTGGTACGGAGCTGCTCAACGAGCTGGCGCTGCCCGGAGTGGACGTGCAGTCGGTCAGCGAGCGGCTGACCGAGGTCGAGCACGACAGTGACCAGATCACCCACGAGCTGTACAAGAAGATCAACTCGACCTTCATTACGCCTTTCGACCGGGAGGACATCTACCGCCTCGGCTCGGGCCTGGACGACATCATGGACCACCTGGAAGCGGTCGGCAGCCTGCTCTACCTGTACGGGCTGACCAAGCTGCCCTCGCTGCCGCGCGAGATGCACGAGCTGATCGCGGTGCTGGACGCCCAGGCCAAGCTGACCGCCGAGGCGATGCCCCGGCTGCGCGCGATGAAGAACCTCGAGGACTACTGGATCGAGTGCAACCGGCTGGAGAACGACGGCGACCGGGCGTACCGGATGCTGCTGGTCCGGCTCTTCTCCGGTGAGTACGACGCGTTGACCGTGCTGAAGATGAAGGAGGTCGCCGACGAGCTGGAGGCCGCCTGCGACGCCTTCGAGCACGTGGCCAACACGATCGAGACAATCGCGGTCAAGGAGTCATAGCCCTTGAGCGCGGAGCTTGCCGCCGTCATCGCCGTGATCGTGATCGCGATGGCGTTCGACTACACCAACGGTTTCCACGACGCCGCGAACGCGATCGCGACGAGCGTGTCGACGCGCGCGCTGACGCCGCGGGTCGCGCTCGTCATGGCGGCCATCGGAAACTTCATCGGCGCTCACTTCGGCGCGGGCGTGGCCAAGACGGTCGGCAGCGGCCTGGTCGAGCTGCCCACCGGCCGCGCCAGTCTCAGCGTCGTGTTCGCAGGCGTGTTGGGCGCGATCGTCTGGAACTTGGTCACGTGGTACTTCGGGCTGCCGTCCTCGTCGTCGCACGCGCTCATCGGTGGCATGGTCGGCGCGACGATCGCCGCGTCCGGCACCGTGCTCTGGGACGGCATCCTGGAGAGCGTCATCCTGCCGATGATCCTGTCGCCGCTGGTAGGCTTCGCG
Organism: Micromonospora sp. CPCC 205371; assembly: GCF_026130045.1. Lineage (GTDB taxonomy): Bacteria > Actinomycetota > Actinomycetes > Mycobacteriales > Micromonosporaceae > Phytohabitans. The sequence continues at coordinate 10,486 of NZ_JAIBNX010000102.1, read as the reverse complement.
CTCGGCTACCTGGTGATGCTTGCCGTGATGTGGCTGTTCCGCCGCGGGCACCCGGGGAAGCTGAACAGGGGCTTCCGATGGGCGCAGACGGTGTCGGCCGCCGCCATGTCGGTCGGGCACGGCATGCAGGACGCCGCCAAGACGATCGGCATCATCGTGCTCGCGCTCTACGTGGGCGGATACCAGGACGACGCCAAGACGATCCCCGAGTGGGCGTTCTGGACGTCGGCGACGGTGCTGGCGCTCGGCACGTACGCCGGTGGTTGGCGGATCATCCGTACGCTCGGTCGCAAGATCATCGACCTGCGGCCGCCGGAGGGCTTCGCCGCCGAGACGGTCGCCAGCTCGGTGCTGTACTTCAACGCTCTGGTGCTCGGCGCCCCGATCTCCACCACCCACACGATCACCTCGGCGATCATGGGCGTTGGCGCCACCAAGCGGTTGTCGGCGGTGCGGTGGGGCGTGGCCGGCAACATCGTCGGCGCCTGGATCCTGACGTTCCCGGCCGCCGGCCTGATCGCCAGCCTGAGCTACTTCCTGGTCCGCCCCCTCTTCACCTGACGCACTTCCCTCCGTGATCAGGGCTGTGAACAGTCCGAGTCGCATACACCGTCGGGCGCGAGCGCCGCGCAGCGACTCGGACCGTGCATCCCTCACGTCGTTAGGGCGACGTGAGGGACGCCCTGATCACGGGGAGGGCGTCGAGTCAGTCGCGGTAGGAGACGCCGACCTCGGCGCGGATCTCGTCGAGCAGGCGCATGACCTCCAGGGTCGCCGCGTGCGGGACCAGCGGGCTCTCCAGGAGACCCTCGCGCAGGCAGCGCTGCACCTCGGCGGCCTCGTGCTGGTAGCCGCGGCCCTCGGTCGGCCCCTTGAACACCTCCGGCTCGGCGCCGTCGCGGTGCAGGACGAACTCTCGCGCCGCGAAGAACGCGGGCGGCAGCTCGATCCGCCCCTCACTGCCCGTGATCAGCGCGGTGATGGGGGTACCGCGCACGATGCCGCAGGTCAGCGCCGCCAGCGCCCCAGAGTCGTACCCGAAGATCATGGCGGTGTTTTCGTCGACGCCCTCGGGAGTCAGCTTGGCCCAAGCCCGTACGTGGTCCGGCGCCCCGAGCAGCAGGTGAGCGAGATGGATCGGGTAAACGCCCAGGTCCAGCAGCGCGCCACCGCCCAGCTCGCGCGCCCGCAGCCGGTGCGTCGCCTCAAACGGTCCCGCGATGGAGAAGTCGGCGTGCACCGACACCACGTCGCCGATCGCGCCCTCTGCGACCACCTCGGCCAGCCGCCGGACCACCGGATTGCAGCGCATCCACATGGCCTCCATGAGGAAGATCCCCCGGTCGCGGGCCATCGCGATCAGCTCGGCACTGGTCTCCAGGTCGAGCGTCATCGGCTTCTCACACAGCACCGCCCGCCCCGCCTCCAGGCAGATTCGGGTGGCCGCGTAGTGCGCGGAGTGCGGCGTCGCCACGTACACCACGTCGACGTCGCCGTCCGCCGCCAGATCTGTCCACGAGCCGTACGCGCGTGGGATGCCGTAGCGGCCCGCGAACGCCTCCGCCGCCTCCTTGGAACGCGAGCCCACCGCCACGATCTCGGCGTCGGGCAGTAGCTTCAGATCCTCGACGAACGTGGCGGCGATGCCGCCGGTGGCCAGGATTCCCCATCGCACGCGCTCACTCATGAAGCCCGATCGTACGGGCATACTGTGACTATGGCGCAGCCGCGGATTCGCTATGAAGACGGCCGTCCGTACACGGTGCCGGAGACGCTTGAGGAGCTGACCGGCCCGACGCGCGGGGTTGTCGAGCTGCCACTGCGCCTGGACTGGTCCGAGCAGGGCCGCTACGACCTTTCGGACATTCGGCAGCTATGCCTTATGTATGAGCGGGTGATTCGCGAGGCGATGAGGGTGGAAGACCTCCGCGCCTACCTCGACGGGACCACCCTGACGCGGATATGGCACCGCCTCTACCTGCCGCGCCAGGTTCGTGCCCTGTGGGAGGGCCGGTTCGGCGGCCTCCATGCGGCCTAGCGGAATGGACCCGTTCCACGAGCGCCTGGCCCGCGTCGGCCTCGCCGCGTCCGCCGCATACGGCTTCTGCCTGGCCGGCGGGTATGCGGTCCAAGCACACGGCCTCGTACAGCGACTCTCCAAGGACATCGACCTCTTCACCGACACAGCCGCGGCAGCCGACTTTCCAGCCGCCCTCGCAGATGTGATCGCCGCGTATCGTGCCGACGGGTTGGAAGTCGGCATTGAGCGAGAGGGGCCGACATTCGGCCGGTTGGCGGTCACGGACCCGGAGACCAAGGCGGCGAGCATCGTCGAGCTCGGCGTCGATTGGCGCGCATATCCGCCGGTGCGTCTCGCGATCGGGCCAGTCCTACACCCGACGACGCGGTGGCGAACAAGGTGTGCGCCCTCTTCGGGCGTGCGGAGGTCCGGGACTATGTCGACGTGCACGGCGCGCTGATATCCGGTCGCTACACCGGCGATGCGCTGTTGCGGCTCGCGGCCGATCATGACCCGGGGTTCGAAGACGGCATGTTCGCCCAAGCGCTGCGGGCGGTGCGGCGGCTGCCGGCGAGCGCGTTCGAGCCGTACCGGCTGACGGGCGCCGAGGTGGCGGCCCTCCAGGAGCGTCTGGTGCGGTGGGCCGACGAGATTGACGGGCGGGGATGACGGACGAGGACGGATGGCGGCTGCCGGACGCGCTCGTGGCGCGGGCGCGGCAGTTCGCCGCTGGTGGGGCCGGGCCGGTGCCGGTGCCGCGAGTCGCGGCCACGGTGGTGCTGCTTCGGCCCGCCGATGCCGGCTTCGAGGTGTACCTGTTGAGGCGCGCCGCCTCGATGGCGTTCGCCTCCGGGATGTACGCGTTCCCGGGCGGGAGTGTCGACCCCGCCGACGCCACCGCCGACCTGGCCTGGTCGGGGCCGGCCCCAGACGAGTGGGCGCGGCGGCTCGGGCGGTCGCGTGAAGAGGCGCAAGCGGTGGTCTGCGCGGCGGTCCGCGAGGTCTTCGAGGAGACCGGCGTCCTACTGGCCGGGCCAGGCAACGCCGGGGACGCGGAGAGGCAGTCGCTGGTCCGCCGCGAGCTGGGCCTCGCCGAGCTGCTGTCTCGGCGCGGGTTGGTGCTGCGGTCGGAGTTGCTGGGCGCCTGGGCGCGCTGGATCACGCCCGAGTTCGAGGAGCGCCGCTTCGACACGTACTTCTTCGTGGCCGCCCTGCCGGACGACCAGCGCGCGCAGGACGTCTCGGGCGAGGCGGACTACACGACGTGGATGCGTCCGGCTGAGGCCGTGGCGCGGTATGAGGCGGGCGAGTTGGCCATGCTCCCGCCCACCATCGTGATGCTGGGACAGCTGTCCGCGTACAGGATGGTGGCTGACGTGTTGCGCGCGGCGGCCGACCGGGATGCGGCGGCGGCAGTGAAGCCGCGCGCGGAGGTCGCCCCGGACGGCACCGTGCGTCTGAAGATCTAGCCGAAGCGGCCGGTGATGTAGTCCTCCGTGCGCTTGTCCGAGGGGTTGGTGAAGATCCGGCCGGTCTCGTTGAACTCGACCAGGCGCCCGTGCCGCACCTGCTTGTCGTCGACCTCGGCGGTGAAGAACGCGGTGTAGTGGCTGACCCGCGCGGCCTGCTGCATGTTGTGCGTGACGATGACGATCGTGTAGGTCTTCGCCAGCTCGTGCATCAGGTCTTCGATCTTGCCGGTGGCGATCGGGTCGAGAGCCGAGCAGGGCTCGTCCATGAGGATCACGTCAGGGCGTATCGCGATCGTGCGGGCGATGCACAGCCGCTGCTGCTGGCCGCCGGAGAGGGACAGGCCGCTCATCTTGAGCTTGTCCTTCACCTCGTCCCACAGCGCGGCGCCGACCAGCGCCTCTTCGACGCGGTCGGACAGGTTGTCCTTCATCCCGTTGATGCGCAGGCCGTAGGCGACGTTGTCGAAGATGGACTTCGGGAACGGGTTCGGCTTCTGGAAGACCATGCCGATCCGCCGCCGCACCTGAATCGGGTCGACGTCCTTGGCGTACAGGTCCTGGCCGTGGTAGGTCACCTGGCCAGCGACGCGGGCGCCGGGCACCAGGTCGTTCATCCGGTTGAGCGAGCGCAGGATGGTCGACTTGCCGCAGCCGGACGGCCCGATCATGGCGGTGATCTGGTTCTGCCGGATCGGCATCGAGGTGCCGCGGACCGCCTCGTAGCTGCCGTAGAAGACGCTGACGTCCTTCAGCTCCATGACCGGGGTGCCGGCCGCGTACGGCGTGTCCTGGGCTCCCCAGCCGCTGTTCGGGGCGTTGATGCTGACGGAGGGGCGATCGGTCACGGTGGCTGCCTCGTAACGGGGGGTGGTCATGGTCAGCGCTCCTTAATCGCGAAGCGGTTGGCGATGAAACGGGCGATGATCGTGAAGATCAACACGATCGCGATCAGGGTCAATGCGGCGCCCCAGGCCCGGTCCTGCGCGATCTGGAACGGCTGGCTCGCGTTGCTGAAGATCTGTGCCGGAAGCGCGGTGTTTTCACCGCTGAAGAGGTTCAAGTTGGTGGCGTTGACGGCGCCGACCACGAAGATGATCGGCGCGGTCTCGCCGGCGGCGCGGGCGATGGCCAGCAGCGAGCCGCTGGTGATGCCCGAGATCGCCGCGGGGAGCACCACGGTGACGGTGGTGCGCCACTTACGGGCACCCAGTGCGAGGCTGGCTTGCCGCAGCTCGTCGGGGACGAGCTTGAGCATCTCCTCGGTGCTGCGGATCACCACCGGCAGCATGAGGCAGGCGAGCGCGAGCGCGCCGGCGAAGCCGCTGCGTGCCTCGAACGTCAGCACCCAGATCGTGTAGATGAACAGGCCCATGATGATCGACGGGACGCCGGTCATGATGTCGGCCAGCATCCGGATCAGCCGGGCCAGGGGACGCTGCTTGCCGTACTCGTTCAGGTAGATCGCGCCCAGGACGCCGAGCGGGATCGCCATCAGCGCGGCGCCGCCCGTGATGAGGAGCGTGCCGATGATCGCAGGGCCCATGCCGCCGCCGGCCCTGCGCACCGACAAGGAGATGTCCTCGGTGAGGAACTCCCCGCTCATGATGCCGCCGCCCTTGGAGATGACCGAGTACACGACCAGGCCCAGCGGGACGATGGCGACCAGCAGCGCCAGCGCGATCGCGCCCAGGGCGACCTGGTTGGTGATCCGGCGGCGGCTGGAGAGCGCGCGGCGGGTGAGATCGGGGGCGCCGCGGCTCGTCCTTTCCAGGGTGGTCGTCATGCCGTGGCTCCCCTCATGCGAGCCTCCGCGCGCCGCACGATGGCTTGCGCGAGCGTGTTGATGAGAACGGTCATCGCGAACAGCACGACGCCGAGGCCGATCAGGGCGGCGGTGAACGTGCCGGTCGACTCGCCGATCTGGCTGACGATGACCGATGGCATCGCGTTGCCGCTGGCGAAGATGTTCGGGGTGATTTGGGTGGAGCCGCCGATGACCAGGGTGATGGCGATGGTCTCGCCCATCGCCCGGCCGAGGCCGAGGATGACCGCACCCACGATGCCGCCGAAGCTGTGCGGGAAGACCGCGCCCTTGATCATCTCCCAGCGGGTGGCGCCGAGGGCGAGCGCCGCGTCCTTGTCGGCCCGCGGCACGGTGCTGAACACCTCGCGCGAGATCGACGTGATGATCGGCACGATCATGATGGCGACGATGAGGCCGGCGGTCATGAAGCTGCGGCCGCTGCCGACCGGCTCGGCGAAGACGCTGCCCACCACCGGGATGCCGCCGAGTACGTCGTGGAACCACCGGTAGACCGGCACCAGCTTGGGTGCGACGACCAGTACGCCCCACAGGCCGAAGACCACCGACGGTACGGCGGCGAGCAGGTCGATCACGGTGATCGCCGGCCCGCGCAGGCGGCGTGGCGCCAGCTCGGTGAGGAACAGCGCGATGCCGATCGAGACCGGCACAGCGAAGATCAGGGCGATCAGCGACACGAGCGCCGTGCCGTAGATGAACGCCAGGGCACCGAACACCTCGGCGGGCGGATCCCAGGTGCGATCCGTGATGAAGCTAAGGCCCATGTGGCTGAACGCCGGCCATGCCTCGCGGCTGGTGGTGATGAGGATCAGCGCCAGTACGGCGAGCACCAGCAGGCCGGCAGCGAGCGCCAAAATCATGAAGGCGCGGTCGGCCCGTGGTCCGCCGCCGCGACTTGTCAGGGTGGTTTGCGTCTCAGTCGTCACGCTCTCAACTCCGGGGGGCTGGTGGCGCCGCCAAGGGCGGGATCAGCGATCCCGCCCTTGAACTCAGCTATCGGTCGTTCACTGGATCTTGTCGAGTTGGGCGAGCGCCTTGGTCTTCAACTCGGCCGGCAGCGGCGCGAAGTCCACCTCCGGCGCGAGCGTCTGACCTTCGTTGAGGATGTAGGTGACGAAGCCCTTGACCAGGTCCTTCTTGGCCGCGTCGTCGTACTTCGTGCGAACCAGGATGTAGGTTGGCGCGGTGATCGGGTAGGTCGTGGCGCCAGCCGCGTTCAGCGGGTCGTAAGTGAGGTCGTCCTTGATCGTCGCGCCAGCCAGAGCGGCGGTCGCGCCGTCGAGGCTGGCCTCGACGAACTGGCCGTCCTTGTTCTTGATGGCCGCGAACTTGAGGCCGCTCTCCTTGGCGTCACTGAAGTCGACGTAGCCGATGCCGCCGTCGGCCGACTTGATCAGCTGCGCCACGCCGGTGTTCTTCTCGGCGCCTTGCGTGCTGGCCGGCCAGTTGACGGTGTCACCGCTGTCGAGCTTCCAGGTGCTCGGGGCGGCGGCCTTTAGGTACTTGGTGAAGTTGTTCGTGGTGCCCGAGCCGTCCGAGCGGTGCGCCACGGTGATCTTCGTGGCGGGGAGGGTCACACCCGGGTTGTCCGCGGCGATTGCCGGGTCGTTCCACGTGGTGATCTCGGCCTGGAAGATCTTGGCCAGCGTGTCGGGGCTGAGCTGCAGCTTGTCCACGCCGTTCAGGTTGTAGGAGACGGTGATCGGCGCGGCCACGGTCGGCACGTACAGGAAGGAGCCGGCGGCGACGCCGTCGGTGTCCTTCACCAGGCTGTCACTGCCCGCGAAGTCGACGAGGTTGGCACCGAAGTCCTTCTTGCCCTGGCCGGAACCCACGGAGTTGTAGGTGACGGTCAGCTTCGAGGCCACACCCTTGAACTCGGCGATCGCCTCGGTGTAGAAGGCGTTGGGGAAGCTCGCGCCCCCGCCCTTGAGCTCGCCGGAAAGGTTCGCGTATTCGTTCGAGCCCGAACCGGCGTCGGTGCCGGTGTCGCCGCTGTTGTCGTCATTGCCGCCACAGCCGGCAAGCGCGATGGTCGCGACGAGCGCGACACCGGCGAGGACGCGCCGCGAAAGCACGTTGCGGTTCACCTCAGGTAAGCCTCTCTTTTAAGGGATCGGCCGGCACTGCCGGCCCGACGTCGCCGACGCTAAAAGCGGCAGGTAGCCGGCTTCCCGGGCGTGGGTGAACGCAGGGTGAACTCATACCGCCGCCAAGATTGCGCGCGGCTGAGGGTGAGTTGTCCGTTCCGTGAACCGAGAGACTGGTGACGGAAATATCCGATACGTGAGCTACTGGCTCCGCCGGTAGCTCACGTCCGTTGACCACCGCGCGAACCCGAGGCCCTCATAGAGCGCCACAGCTCTAGCGTTGGACTCATCGACATACAGCATCGCCTGGTCGAGGCCGCGCCCCCGCAGGTGGCGCAGGCCGGCCACGGTGAGCGCGCGTCCCAGGCCGAGGCCGTGCGCGCTCGGGTCGACTCCGACGACGTACACCTCGCCGATCGGCGGGTGCTCGTGGTGGTGCCCGTGCACCTTCGTCCAATGGAACCCGAGCAGGCGCTTGCTCGCCCGGTGCACCGCTAGCAGGAAACCCTCGGGGTCGAACCAGGGCTCCGCCATCCGCACGTGCAGGTCGCGCAGCGTCCAGCGCCCCTGATCGGGATGATCGGCGAACGCGCGCGCGTTGACATCGACCCAGGCCTCGTCGTCTTCGCCGGGCCGGAACGCGCGCACCTCGACGCCATCCGGCACCTGCGGCTCCGGCAGCGCCGCGAACAGCGACCGCCGCATCTGAAACAGCACCCGAGACCGGGTGAAACCCAGGCTGAGGGCCAGAGCGCTCGCCGACGGGTGGTCACCGTGCGCCCACAGCCGCAGGCGGCCCCGCGGGTCGGCCTCGTCGGTGACGGCCATCGCCGCCTTCACCAGGGCTCGCCCCAGGCCATGCCGCCGGCGCAGCGGATGCACGACCAACTCGGCCGCCGCGCCCTCGACCGCGTCGGTGGTGTCCAGGTGCGCATATCCGGCGAGCGCGCCGTCGTGGTCCCGGTTCAGCAGGTGTACCGCTGGCTTGTCACCGCCGTGCCGGATGTGCAGGACCACGTGCTCGGAGAGCGGGTACGCCCCGTCGGTGTCGCCGGCCGCCCGCGCCAGCCCGAGCACATCCTCCACGTCGGTGGGCGAGAGATGCTCGATTCGCGCCACGGCGGGCTGCACAGACGTCACGGCAAACACCGTATCGGGTGCCTTAGACCTGTCCCGGCTTGACGGGGAGTTCGAACCCGTGGCGCCGTGGCGCGTCGATACCCGGCGGGAGCGCGCCGAGCTGGAAGCGGCGACTGAGATTGGGCAGTATCGAGCGCAGCGCGGCGACGGTGCCGCGGCGGTCACCTCCCGCATCGTGCAGCAACACGATCGCGCCCCGCGTCGTGCCGGCGTTGACGGTGCCCGCGATGCTGCCGGCGCTCGGCTTCCGCCAATCCTGCGGGTCGACCGACCAGTGCAGCGACGTCATGCCCAACTCGCGGGCCACACCGACGACTCCAGCGGTCCAGGCGCCGCCCGGCTGGCGGTAGTACGAAACACGGGAGCCAGGAGCGGCGGCCCGGATCGCGTCGTTGGCGCGGATGAGGTTGGCCCGGATGGCCGCGCGTGACTTCGTGCCCAGCCGCACATCGTGGTCCCACGAGTGGTTACACAACGTGTGGCCGTCGTCGACGATCGCCTTGACGAGGCCGGGGAAGGCTCGCACGTTGACGCCGACCAGGCAGAACGTCGCTTTCACCTGGTACTGCCGAAGCAGTCTTAGCGCCTGCGGGGTATGCAACGGATCAGGCCCGTCATCAAACGTCAACGCCACACTGGACGTACCGGTAGTGCGGCGACTACCGAACGGGCCGCCGCGCTCGGCGGGGAGTGGCGGCCGGTTGGGGCCAGTAATCGGCTGCCGGGCGGGCGCGAGCCGTTGCGCGGCCGGCCTGGCCGGCGGCTCGCTTGTGGCGGGTGTCTTCGGTGTGGCTTGGGGTGCCGCCTTGGGCCCTGCCCCTGGCCGCCCCCCGATCCGCCCGGCCAGAAAGCCACTGAGCACCACCGCGCCCACTACTCCCACCACGACCAGCAGCGTGCGTACGTACCGTGCGCCGCCCCCCGTCTCATGCGCACCATTCACAACGAGCAGAATAATTCCGACGTTAGTAGCGCAAGCCCCTTTACACACATTCCTCGCCACTCGCCGCCCTTCCGCCCTTCCCGCCCGTGCCGCCCGTGCCGGCCGTGCCGGCCTTGCGGCCGTGCCGGCCTTGCGGCCGTGCCGGCCTTGCGGCCGTGCCGGCCTTGCGGCCGTGCCGGCCTTGCGGCCGTGCCGGCCTTGCGGCCGTGCCGGCCTTGCGGCCGTGCCGGCCTTGCGGCCGATCAAGGCCAAATGCACGCGGTTGGATCTCTTTTCCGCGTGCGTTTGCCCTTGATCGATGGAGATCTCCTTGATCGGCGCCTGGCGGCCGCGCCCTTCGGGCGCTGCCCGCTACTCGCCGCGCGGGCCCGCTGCCCGCGCTGCTTGTCGCCCGCAGTCCGTGCAGTCCGCGCAGTCCGCACGCCTGGGTCCGCGCGAAGAGCGGGGATCGTCGGCGATTACTGGACCTCTCCGGGTCGATGCCGGACGGCACGGGCTGCGGTAGGTCTCGGTGGTTCAGCGTCCCCTCAGGGCGACGTCCGCGCTCCAAGATCTAGCGCACGGTGGCGCGAGGCGAGGTCGCCGCGGCCAACCTGGCCAATCGCGCCTTGCGCGGCGGTCCGAGGGCTCGCGCGGTCGGGTGATGGCGGCATGCGCGGCAGGCGGGCCTTGAGCGGCAAGGCGATCGCGGCTTGCGTGGCGGCTGGGGCCTCGTGGGGCGGCGCCCCGCGCCCGCCCGGCGCTGGCGGCGCCTGGGCGCGGCGATCAAGGAGACAACGCCGTTGAGCTAAGCGCCTCAGCCAGTTGTCAAGGTCGCCGTTCCGCGACGCGCTGTGAACATTTTCTGTTGCCAGAGCAGCCTGAAGAGTTGCCAGAGCAGCACTAGATGTTCACAGCGCGAGAGGATCGCCGCGCGGATCGGGACAATCCGCCGGGCGCCGGGCGTCCGGCGCGGGGCGGGACCCGGCTGGTGGCAGGGGGGTGGGCTTGCGCGGGGGC
>NZ_JAIBNX010000101.1:7837-30967 GCF_026130045.1 Micromonospora sp. CPCC 205371 | reverse complement strand
GGGCGCGGCGCGGCGCGGAGGGCGCGGCGGGGCGCGGAGGGCGCGGCGCGGCGGGGCGGCGCGGTGGGCGGGGCGGAATGGGGTTGGCGGATGGTTGACAATGCGGGGATGGTCGGCGACAGGCACGCGCAGGTGGTGAGCATGCTCGCCGGCCGGCCACCGCGTGCGGGCCGGGTGAAGGTGCTCGCCATCGAGGGGCGGTCGGGGTCGGGCAAGTCGACCCTCGCCACCGCCGTCGCCGGCGAGCTAGCCGCGCCGGTGGTCCGGATGGACGACCTGTACGCCGGGTGGGACGGCCTGCTGGAAGGCGTCGACGCGCTGGTGCGCTGGGTGCTTGCCCCGCTGGGCCGCGGCGAGGCCGCTCGTTGGCGGCGGTACGACTGGCACCTTGGCCGGTACGCGGAGTGGCACCTGGTGCCCGAGACCGAAACGCTGGTGGTCGAGGGCACGGGCGCCGGCGCCCGCGAGGTCGCGCAGTACCTGAGCGCCCTGGTCTGGTTGGACGCCCCCGACGGGGTGCGCCGCGAGCGGGCCTTGGCCCGCGACGGCGACGTTTACGCGCCGCACTGGGACCGGTGGGCGCGGCAGGAGGACGCCTTCTACGCCGACCACGACGTCCGCTCCCGCGCCGACGTCGTGATCCCGGCGGACCTGCCACCGCCGACGCGGTGACGCACGACGCCCAACTGTTGGTCTGATCAACTACCCTGCGACCGGCGTACGACGGTGGGCGCGGACGGAAGGGTCGCAGGGATGGCGGATGCTGGTCGCGCGGGGGACTTCAAGTGGCTGGCGGCCGCACCGGTGCTGATCGGCGCCTTGATCTGTTGCGGGGTCCTCGGCTGCGGCGGTGCGATCACCGGCTTTGTCTTCTGGATGATCAGCTTGACCGGGATCGACCACCTCAGCGACGACGAGATCCGCGCCGGCCGGCCGTGCACCGCCACCGTGCTGGAGATGGAGGACACGAACATCTCCTACAACAGACGCAGGGTGTACGAGTTCACGCTCCGGGTGCGGCCGGAGGACGGCGCCGCGGTGTACGAGGCTACCGTGCGAGACACCCTCACCCCGCTGGAGAGCGGCCGGATGAGCAACGGCGAGACCGAGTACCGCTGCGTCATCGACAAGGATGACTCCTCCCGCGTCGAGGTCTTCTGGTAGGTGGCTAGGCCGTGCCCGCCGGGGCTAGGCGGAGCATGGTCCAGGATGCGGGCGGCAGCACCAGTTCGGCGCGGCCGTCGTCGATCCGGGCGGTGGCGTTGGGGCGTGGTGTCACCGCGTCCGGCTCGTCGGCCGTGTTGACGCGGTACGCGTCCGGGTCGGACAACGTCACGCACTCGACGATCCGGGCGTCGCCGATGGAGCGCGCGTCGGCAGCCAGCGTCATCGGTTCGGCCGGTGAGCGGTTGACGGCGAACACCGACGCTCGGCCGTCATCGTCCACTGTGGCCACAGCGTCGAGGATCGGCACGTCGCCGTAGCGGCGCGTCTTCTGGCTCGGCGAGGCCGGCTGTACCCGCAGGACCTCGCCGGTCGCGTGCCGTGAGGTCAGCGCGAACGGGTGGAAGGCGGCCTGCCGCCAGGCCCGGCCGCCCGGCTCGGTCATGATCGGGGCGATGACGTTGACCAGCTGGGCGAGCGAGGCGGCGTGTACCCGGTCGCTGTGGCGCAGCAGGCAGATCAGCAGGCCCCCGATGGTGACCGCGTCGAGCGCGGAGTACTGGTCCTCCAGCAGCCGGGGCGCCACCGGCCAGGAGTCGGTGGGTAGTTCGGCGGCCAGGCGCGACTGGTACCAGACGTTCCACTCGTCGAAGGAGATGTTGATCCGTTTCTGCTTCTTGCCTTTCTCACGCACCAGGTCGGCGGCGGCGACCACCGAACCGATGAAGTAGTCCATGTCGACGGCCGAGGCGAGGAAGCTCGCCTTGTCGCCCTCGTGCTCCTCGTAGTAGGCGTGCGCCGAGATGAAGTCGACCTCGTCGTAGGTCTCCCCCAGCACGGTCTGCTCCCAGGCGCCGAAGGTGGGCATGCTGGAGCTGGAGCTGCCGCAGACCACCAGTTCGAGCTTCGGGTCGACCATCCGCATCGCGCGGGCGGTCTGGGCGGCGAGCCGGCCGTACTCGGCCGCGCTGCGGTGCCCGACCTGCCAGGGCCCGTCCATCTCGTTGCCCAAGCACCACATCCGCACGTTGTGCGGGTTCTTGGTGCCGTGTTCGCGGCGCAGGTCGGACAGGCGGGTGCCCGACTCGATGTTGCAGTATTCGAGCAGGTCGACCGCCTCCTGGATGCCGCGGGTGCCGAGGTTGACCGCGAGCATCGGCTCGACACCGGCAAGGCGGCACCAGCGCATGAACTCGTCGACGCCGACCGTGTTGGGTTCGGTGCTGTGCCAGGCGAGGTCGAGCCGCGCCGGGCGCTGCGCCACGGGCCCGATGCCGTCCTCCCACCGGTACGCGGAGACGAAGTTGCCGCCCGGGTACCGGATCGTGGAGACGCCCAGTTCCCGCACCAGGTCGAGGACGTCGCCGCGGAAGCCGTCCGCGTCGGCGGTGGGGTGCCCGGGCTCGTAGATTCCGGTGTAGAGGCAGCGGCCGAGGTGTTCGACGAACGAGCCGAACAGTCGGCGCCGCACCGGCGCCACGCGTGCTTCGGGGTCGAGGGTCACAAAGCCCTTGAGCATCATTTCACTCCCTGCGAGCCGGAGGTCGCGTGCCGGTGGAACCGGTCCGCGACCGGGTTGCGCACGCGCCGCAGCGTGCCCTCTTCCAGGTCGAACAGCCCCATAGCGAGGCGGTGGTCCAGCGCCGGGCCGGTGCCGTGCCGGTACGTCCACTCGATCATGTCGAACAGTGGCCACCAGGTGTAACCGATGACGTTCACGCCGCTGTCGCGTAGTTCGCGGATCGCGGCGACCGAGGCGTCGAGCCAGTCCAGCCGTTCCTGGACGGTGCCGGTCCAGGCGGTCTCGGTGAGAAAGACCGGCCGGCCATAGCGCCGCGCGTACGCCGTCAATACGTCGACGAGGCCCTCGGTCCAGGCGTTCACCCTGGGTCGGAGGTCGAGTGGACCGCCGTCCTGTGTGGAGCCCGCTTCGACCAGCTCGGTCGAGTGCAGCGGGTAGTAGTTGACGCCCATGACGTCGGGCTGTACCGCGTGTTCGCTCGCCCACCGCAGGTCTTCGTCGGTGAGCCCGTGCGCGCGCAGGTGCCCGGCCAGCGGGTGCCGGTCGTCGAGGCGTCCGGTCACCAGATCCTGCACCACGTAGGCCCGCTCCCGCAGGAAGGGCACCTTGTCGCTGTCGCCGGCGAACCGGAACGACGCCTCGACGTGCACGAAGCTGGCGCGCTCCCCCGCCACGTCCGCGATGGCCCGCTGGGTGAGGGAGATGCCGCGGCTGATCGCGCGCAACAGGGTCACGAATCCCTCGTTGCCCTTGCGGTACGGCGGCCAGTAGGCGTATTCGCCGCAGTAGAGGACGTTCAGAAGTGGCTCGTTGAGCGGCGTGAAGACGTTGAGCCGCCCAGGATAGCGCTGCGCGACCCGCGCGCCGTATTCGGCGACGAGCTTTGGGTAGTCGGGGTGGGCGAACTGCTCGTCCAGCCACAGTGGAGTGCCGTAGTGCATGAGGTCGACGATCGGCTCCAGCTCCAATTCGGACAGCCGGTCCACGACCCGGTCCAGCCAGCTCCAGTCCCAGCGGTCGCGGGCCGGCTGGATCCGGTACCAGGGAATCCCCCAGCGGGCCATGCTGGCGCCCGCGGCGCTGGCCTCGCCGAGATCCTCGTGCCAATGCTCGTAGTGCCCGGTGAGCTCGTACTCGTCGAGCGCCCGCTCCCCCGGCCGCGTCTGCGGGATGAACGTGTCCTCGAAGCCGATGGCGAAGTGCAGCTTGTTCTGTTCGTACCAACGCATGTGCTAGTCCCTGTCACTTCAGCCCGGTGGTGGCTGTTCTTTCCACCACGTGTGCTAGTCCCGTCACTTCAGCCCCGTGGTGGCTATTCCTTCGATGAACCTGCGCTGTACGAGCGCGAACGCCGCGACCATCGGCAGCAGCGCGAGGATGGCGCCGGCCATCAGCAGCCCATACTCGGCGGTGTGCTGGCCCTTGAACAGGGCGAGCCCCGCGGCCAGCGTGCGCATGTTCTCGTCGGTCGTCACGATGAGCGGCCACAGCAGGTCGTTCCAGTTGTAGAGCAGGTTGAACAGTCCCAGCGTCAGCACGGCGGGCCACGCCAGCGGCATCATGATGCGGCGCCAGATGCCGAACTCGGAGAAGCCGTCGATGCGTCCGGCGTCTTCGAGGTCGCGCGGCAGGGACAGGAAGAACTGGCGCATGAAGAAGATGCCGAAGGCGTCGGCGATGCGCGGCACGATCAGCCCTTGGTACGTGTTGATCCAGCCGAGGTCGTTCAGGAGCTGGAAGACCGGGATCAGTGTCACCTGGATCGGCAGCATCAGCGTGACCAGTACGACGACGAACAGCGCGCCGCGGCCGGGGAAGGTGAACCGGGCGAACGCGTAGCCAGCCATCGAGTCGAGGATCACCGACACCACCGTGATGATGCCCGCGTAGACGACGGTGTTGAGGAACTGCCGGCCGAACGGGATGCGCTGCCAGACCTCGCGGTAGTTGTCCCACGTGATGTGGGCCGGCCAGAGCGTCTGCGGGTTGGCCAGTAGGTCGCCCTGGGTTCGCAGCGAGGCGCTGAGCATCCACAGGAACGGCAGCAGGAAGGCCAGCGACAGCAAGGCCAGCACGACGACGGCGGCGAATGTCCGAATTGGACGTGAGAGCGTCATCAGTATTGCACCGTCCGCCGGCGGAAATACGCCATCTGGCCCAGGCTAAGGGCCATGATGATCAGCACCAGCGCCCAGGACATGGCGGAGGCGTAGCCCATGTCGAAGTCCTGGAACCCGGTGTCGAAGATGAGCATGACCAGTGTCTCGGTGCTGAAGAACGGGCCGCCGGCGGTCATCACGTACATCTGGTCGAAGGCCTGGAACGAGAAGATCGAGGCGATGATGGTCACGAACATCGTGGTGTTGGCCAGCAGTGGCCACGTGATGTTGCGGAAGCGCCGGACGGCGCCCGCGCCATCGATGGCCGCCGCCTCCTGGAACTCCCGCGGGATGGTCTGGAGGCCGGCCAGGTACATCACCATGAAGAAGCCGGTGTTGCGCCAGATCCCGACGAGGATGACCGCCGGCATGGCCCAGTCGGGGTCGCGCACACCGTCGCCGATAGACAGTCCTAATTGGGCAAGCCAGTGGTTGACGATGCCGACCTGGGGGTCGAGCACGAAGGCCCAGGCGATGGAGATGATGCCCAGCGAGGCGACGAAAGGGAAGAACAGCACGGCCCGGAAGAACCCGCGTCCGGGTATCGCGCGGTTGAGCAGCAGGGCGGCGCCCAGTGCCAGCGCGACCGAGACCGGCGTGGTCACCAGCGCGTAGACGGCGGTGTTGCCCAGCGCGTTGGTGAACCGGTCGTCGGAGAGCAGCCGGCTGTAGTTTTCGGTGCCGATCCAGTCGCCGCCGCCGATGATGCGCGCGTCGGTGAACGAGGTTCGCAGGGCGTTGGCCATCGGCCAGAGGACGAACACCGCGATGACGGTCAGCGCCGGGGCGAGGAACGACAGCGCGGTCAGTGCGCGGCGGCGCTCGATGGGTGAGCGCCGCCGGCGCCGGATGCGGGTGGACATCATCAGAGCAGGGCGTCGATCTGCTTCGCGGCCTCGGGCAGCAGCTGGGCAGCGGTGCCCTTGCCCTGGGTCATCTTCTGCACGGTCGGCACCACCACGTCGGTGTCGATCTGGCTCGCCTTCGCCAGGCCCGCCAGGTAGAGGCGTGCGCCCTTGGCCGCGCTGAAGCCGGCGGAGGTGGGGTTCTCGGCGAGCGCGCTGGCGGGTACGTCCGTGCGGTTCGGCGGGTAGCCGGTCTTGACGGCCCAGTAGGTCTGGGATTCGGTGGTGTTCCAGAACGCGAAGAACTTGTGTGCGGCCTCCTTCTGGGCGTCGGACGCGTTGGCCGCCAGCTGCATGTTGACGCTCACGGCGGCGGCGGCCTGGGTGGCCGAGCCGGGCGGCACTGGCGCGATACCGAAGTCGATGCCGGCCTTGGTGAACGCGCCCGAGGACCACGGCCCGTTGATGACCATCCCGGCCCGGCCCGCCGCGAACAGGTTGTCCGCGTCGACGCCGCTCACGCCGGCGGGCGAGATGTGCTTGTTGACGATCAGGTCGGTCCAGTGCTCGGCGGTGGCGATGCTCGACCGCTCGCCCAGCAGGGACCGGCTGTTGTCCTCGGCGACCACGCCGCCGCCGTCGGCCCACCACAGCACGGCCCAGTGCGGCAGGGCGCCGTGGTCGGGTAGCAGGAAGCCGTACTGGCTCTTGGTCTCGTCGCCGGCGCTGTGGTTGCTGAGCTTGACCGCGTACTCGCCGAGCTGAGCCATGCTGGTCGGCGGCGCGGTGATGCCGGCCTTGGTGAACAGCGCCTTGTTGTAGTAGAGCATCCCGGCCGCGGCCGACATCGGTACGCCGTACCGCTTGCCCTTGTAGGTGGTGGCGTCGATGCTCGCCTTCGGCAGGGTGGCCGGGTCGAGCCCGCCGCCGCTGTATGCCTGCTCCACGTCGGCCCATACCCCGGCCGTCACGTAGCCGGTGAACTGCTCGGCGGGCAGCCCGACGATCGTGGGGCCCTTCTTCGCCGCGTACGCGGACAGCAACGACTGGTTGATGGTGTCCCACGGCTGGATCGTCATGTCCACGACGACTTCGCTCTGCGAGGCGTTGAACCGCCGCACGATCTCCTCGACGACCGGCCGGTCGGCGTCGGTGAAGCCGTTCCAGAACGTGACCGTGGTCTTTCCACCGCTTTGACCGCTGTCGTCCTTGCCGCATGCGGCGATGGCGGGCGCGAGCGCGCTCGCCGCCGCGGCGAGCAGTATGGAGCGTCGTTTCATGGTCTATCCCTCATTCCGCGTTGCTGCGGTCGCTTGAGTTTTCGGCGCTCAGGCGTTTTTACAACGATGTAGAAGAGGATTGGTCACGCTCGCGGCGGGCGTCAATGACGCCGCATGTCACAGTTTGGTAACGGGCCCGTAATAGATCGAGGGCGGGTTATCCCGCGGTGGACTCGCGGATACGCAGCTCGAAGTCGGCCACGACCTGCTGGTGCGCGTGCTCGCGCTGCTCGATCCGCCTGGCCAGCAGGTCGACGGCGGCCCGGGCGATCTGATCGCGGCCCGGCGCGATGGACGACAGCGGCGGCATCGAGTACCGCGCGTCCTCGATGTCGTCGAATCCCACGATGGCGATGTCTTCGGGCACGCGCAGGCCGTGGCGCAGCACGGCGTACATGGCGCCGAGCGCGAGCGTGTCGTTGAAGCAGAAGGCGGCGTCGAAGCGCGTGCCCGCCTCCAACAGTTGCCGCATGGCGGCCGCGCCCTCGGCGCGGTGCCAGAGCCCCGCCGGGACGATCAGCTCGGTGTCCGGCTCGATCCCCGCCTCGCGCAGCGCGGCGAGGTAGCCCTCCAGGCGCAGGACCGCCGGACCTTCGGCGTCGGTCGGATGCGTGCCGATGGCGGCGATCCGGCGTCGCCCGATATCGACCAGGTGCGCAGTCGCCATGCGGGCAGCGTCGACGTTGCCGATGGTCACGTTGTCGACGGCCACGTCGAACGTGCGCTCGCCGAGCAGCACGATCGGGAAGTCGCCGCGGAACTGCTCGATGTCGGCGGAGGAGACGGTCAGCGGGGCGAAGATGAGCCCGTCGACCAGCTGCCGGCGCGCCCCGGACAGCACGCCGACCTCGCGCTCACGGTCGGCGCCGGTCTGCTCGACCAGGACCGTCCACGAGCGCTCCTCGGCGGCACGGATGACCGCGTCGGCGAGCTCACCGAAGTACGGAAGGCTCAGCTCCGGCACGGCCAGGCAGATCAGGCCGGTGCGGCCCGCGCGCAGGTTGCGCGCGGAGAGGTTCATCCGGTACCCGAGCTCGTCGACCGCCGCGAGCACCCTGGCCTTGGTCGACTCCCGGATGTAGGGGTATCCACTGAGCACATTGGACACCGTCTTGACCGACACACCGGCCAGCTTGGCCACGTCGTGCATCGTCGCTGGCATCCATCACTCCCGGGGGCATCGATCGACAGCGCCTCCAACTGTGTCAGAGCCGTGCGGGACTCTCAAAGCGGGGACGCGCGTTTCAAGAATGTTACGTAGCTGTGACCTAGGTCACCATTGACGATCCCTTCTGAGCTGCGCACTGTGATCTCTACAACGTTGTAGAAGCTTACCTCGCGGGGCCCTCTCCCACTGAAGGGGCACACCATGCAGCTCACGCGTCCACGTCCCCGGCGGCGAGCCCTTCTCGCCGCGGCGGCGCTCCTCGCCGGCAGCCTCACCGCGATCCTGCCCAGCAGCCCCGCCGCGGCCGTCACCACCGGCAACGGGTCGCTCGTCTACTCCCCCGCCGCCGGCAGCTCGTTCGACCCGGCGGGCACCACGTACGCCAAGGTGATCGCGCTCAAGAACAACGGCCAGTACAACGGCCAACTGCTGGTCACGTTCGACCAGCTCGTCTACGTCAACGGCGTACAGGTCTACCCGATCTACCGCAGCACCAACGGCGGTTCCAGCTGGAGCCTGGTCACCAACGTCGTACCGAGCCAGACCTTCCCGTCGCTCACCCTCACCTCCCAGCCTTACCTGTACGAGGTGCCGCAGCAGGTCGGCAGCCTCGCCGCCGGCACCATCCTGCTCGCCGGCATGATCATGCCCGCGGACCGGTCGAGCAGCCGCATCGTCCTCTACAAGAGCACCGACCGGGGCTCCACCTGGTCGTTCCTGTCCACCGTGGATACCGGTGGGCCCGCCGTCTACGACCCGAGCCCCTCATCCACCACGACGACGGTATGGGAACCCGCCATCAACCTCGACTCCTCCGGCAACCTCGTCGTGTACTACAGCGACGAGCGGCAGAAGGCGAACGGCATCCTGCAGGCCGTCGTCTACCGGCGGTCGACCGACGGCGGGGCCACCTGGGGAGCGGTCACCAACGTCGCCGCGGTCGGCAACCAGAGCGACCGGCCTGGCATGATCACCGTGGCCAGGATGGGCAATGGGCAGTACATCGCCACCTACGAGGTGGTCAACCGGCCGAGCCAGAGCCTCAACACCGCTCCCGCCTACTTCAAGCTCAGCTCCGACGGAGTGACCTGGCCCTCGGGTCTCGGCACGCCGATCACGCTGGCCGACGGCCGCGGCATCGGCTCGTCGCCGATGGTGCGCTGGATCCCGCAGGGCGGCCCGAACGGCACCGTCCTGGTGTCGTCGAAGTGGGGCCTGACCTCCGCCGGCGCCATCAGCGGCGGCCAGCACTTCTACGCCAACTACAACCTGGGCCAAGGCTCGTGGGAGCGGCTACCGTACGCGGTCACCTATGACGCGTCGGACACCCAGGGCGGCTACTTCTCCGGCTTCGCCCAGGGCTTCGACACCAGCCCGGACGGGCTGACCCTCTACCAGGCGACCAACGTGGAGAACGCCAGCACCGGGTACAACGACATCCGGGTGGGCACGATCCCGACCGCCGCCCAGTACTACGAGGCCGAGCGCGCCACGGTCAGCAACGTGCAGACGGTCAGCCACATCGACGCCTCCAACGGCTCGAAGGTCGGCTACATCAACTTCTCCAACAGCTACGTGGAGTTCAACGTCCGCGTGCCCAGCGCCGGCAGCTACACCGTCAACGTCCGCTACGACAACGGCACCGGCGCCACCAGCTCGCACGCGGTGAGCGTCAACGGCGGCTCGGCGGCCTCGATCAGCTACCCGGCCACCGTGGACTGGAACCGCTACCGGTGGGCGCAGCTCACCGCGAACCTCAACGCGGGCAACAACACCATCCGCTTCACCTACAGCGGCACCTATGCCGAGCTGGACATGATCGCCGTGTACCAGACGAGCGCCGCGATGCCCGCCGAGTTCCGCGTCGTCAACCGCAGCAGCGGCAAGTACCTGGAGATCGCGAACGGGTCGACCGCCGACGGCGACGGCGCGGTGCAGTACAGCTTCGTAGGCAACCCCCGCCAGGTCTGGCGCATCGGCACCAGCAGCGGCAGCTACTTCTACGTCACCAACAAGAACAGCTGGAAGTACCTGGAGATACCGTCCGCGTCCACGGCGGACGGCACGCAGGCCGGCCAGTGGGGTCCGACCAGCCACGCCACCCAGGAGTGGAGCCTGGTGCCCACGACGTCCGGCCACTACAACGTCATCAACCGCAACAGCGGCAAGTACCTGGAGGTCTACCAGAACTCGCAAGCCGACGGCGCCATCGTGGACCAATGGGGCACGACCGGCTGCACCTGCCAGCAGTGGCGGATCGCGAAGGAGGGCATCCAGTGAGACTGGCGCGGCTACTCGCCGCCGTGCTGCTGGCCATCGGCGTCCTGGTGGCCCCCAGCGGACCGGCCGCGGCGGTTGGGGAGACCAGCTTCACCAACCCGCTGCTGAGCAACGGCGCCGACCCGTGGCTCAGCTACTGGAACGGCAACTACTACCTGGCCACCACCACGTGGAACTCGCAGATGGTGATGCGCAAGTCGCCCACGCTGGCCGGACTGTCGACGGCGGCTCCCGTCTACGTCTGGTCCGACACCGATGCCGACCGGTGCTGCAACTTCTGGGCGCCCGAGTTCCACCGCATCACCGGCCCCAACGGCACCCGGTGGTACCTGATGTACACCGCGGGGCAGGACGGAACGCTGGACCACCAGCGCCTGCGGGTACTGGAGAGCGCCGGCGACGACCCGATGGGCCCGTACCGCTTCATGGGCACGCCGATGCCGAGCACCTGGAACATCGACGGCACCTACCTTCAGCACAACGGCCAGCTGTACCTGCTGTACTCGCAGTGGGTCGGCGCGGACCAGAGCATCCTGATCGCCCAGATGTCCAACCCGTGGACGGTCACCGGGTCGCACACGGTCATCTCCACGCCGACCTACAGCTGGGAGGTCGAGGGCGGTCGCACCAACGAGGCGCCGGTGGTGCTCACCCGCAACGGCCAGACGTACGTCGTCTACTCCGCCAGCTCGTGCAACACCCCCAACTACAAGCTGGGCCGGCTGACGCTG
Source organism: Micromonospora sp. CPCC 205371 (assembly GCF_026130045.1). Lineage (GTDB taxonomy): Bacteria > Actinomycetota > Actinomycetes > Mycobacteriales > Micromonosporaceae > Phytohabitans. The sequence goes on along the minus strand of NZ_JAIBNX010000101.1, from coordinate 19,818 downwards.
ACCGGCAGCAACCCGCTGTCGGCGTCGTCATGGACCAAGCAGGCCACACCGGTGTTCCAGTCCGCGAACGGCGTCTACGGGCCGGGCCACAACGGCTTCTTCACCTCACCGGACGGCACCCAGAACTGGATCGTCTACCACGGCAACGCCAGCAGCAGCGACGGGTGCGGCAGCACCCGCTCCACGCGGGCCCAGCAATTCACGTGGAACACCGACGGCACGCCCAACCTCGGCAGCCCCGCCTCGACCGGTACCAGCCTGGCGGTCCCGTCCGGCGAGCTGGGGCCGATCACCGCCGCGGTGAACGGCGCGGCGTACACCCTGGTGAACCGCGACAGCGGGCTCTGCCTGACGGTAGCCTCGAACTCCACATCGGACGGCGGCAACGTGGAGCAGGCCAGCTGTAGTCAGACCTCCGCACGCTGGGTGCTCGACCCGACCGCCGACGGCTACTACCGCCTGGTGAACTCCGGAAGCGGCAAGTCGCTGGACGCCGCCGACTGCGGCACCGGCGACGGCGTCAATGTCCGGCAGTGGGCGTGGCTGTCCAACACCTGCCAGCAATGGCAGGCCACCCCAACGACGGACGGCTGGTTCCGGCTGACGAACCGCAACAGCGGCAAGGTCCTGGACGTGGCCAACTGCGGCACCGCCGCCGGCACCAACGTCCAGCAGTGGGCGTGGCTGTCCAACACCTGCCAGCAATGGCGGCTCGCGCCGTCCGGCACGTACGCGCTCGCCGCCACCCAGAGCGGCCGGGTCGTCGACGTGGCCAACTGCGCCACCGCCAACGGCACCGGCGTCCGCGCCTGGGAGTGGCTGGCCTCGGCGTGCCAGCGGTGGACGTTCACCCACACCGACAACGGCTACTACCAGCTCCACCCGCAGTCGGCGACCGGCAGTTGCATGGTCGTGGCGGGCGGCTCCACCAGCGACGGCGCCATCGTGGAGCAGAACGCCTGCTCGGGTACTGCCGCCCAATGGCGGCTCGAACCACTGGCCGACGGATCGGTGCGCCTCGTCACGCGCCACAGCGGCAAGGCCCTCGATCTGGCGAACTGCGGTCTGGGCAACGGCACCGCACTCAACCAGTGGTCCTGGCTGGACAACATCTGCCAGCGGTTCCACCTGCTGGCCGGGTAACGGCGGCCGGAGGCCGCGGTGGTCAGGGTTCGCTGGCCACCGCGGCATCGCCTTTGTCAGCCGCAGACCGCCTCGCTCAGGAACGCGTCGACGTCCCCGATAGCCCGATCAGGGGTCGGGCTCGACGCCCAGCGCGTTGAGGGTGCCGGCGAGCATCTCGTAGTGTCCGATGAGGAGGCACAGCTCGATGAGCTGTGCCTCGTCGTACGCCGCGCTCAGCGCGGCCCAGGTGGCGGCCCCGATCGTCCGGTCCACGGTGAACTCGTCGACGGCGCGCAGCAGGGCGCGCTGGTGGTCGGTCCAGCCCGGCGCGTCCGGTCCGGCGCCGGCACGCTCGATCTGCTCGTCGGTCAGCCCGGCCCGGCGTCCAAGGCGCACGTGCTGATGCCACTCGTAATCGCTGCCGCAGACGACCGCGACCCGCAGGATCACCAGCTCGGCGTCCACGCGCGCGAGCGTGCCGTAGGGCATGAGTCGCGCGGCGAAGCGCAGCCACGCACGGAACAGCCGGCGATGCCGGCCCAAGGTGGCGAACACGTTCGGCACGGCAACACCGAAGCGTCTCGCGGCGACCGCGCACACCACGGTGTTGACCACACCGAGCGCGCCACGATCGCCGGGCCGCACGCGCGGCGTCTCGGACCTGCGCACCTTACCGGGAAACGGGATCGGCGCTCTCACAACCTATCCACCCTCGATTCTCGTGGGTTCGCGCGGGATCAGTGGTGCGCCAGTACCTGCGCCGTATCGACTCCGTCCAGCCGCGCCAGCACCATCTCCTGGAACCGCGGGCACGACTGGTAGTCCTGGTGCCGGCACCGCAACCCGTGCTCCAGCAGCGTCTGCGACAGGGTGAGCCGGGCGATGCGCTCGCGCACCTGGGCCAACTGGCCGCGCAGCAGCTCTCGTCGCCGCGCCCGGTCCGGGGCCGCGAACAGCTCACGCAGCTGATCGAGACTGAACCCGGCCTCCTTGCCCAGCAGGATCTCCGCAACCCTGGTCACGTGCTTGGCGCCGTACACCCGGCGGCCCGCCACCCGGCGCGCCGGCGACAGCAGCCCCACGTCTTCCCAATGCCGCAGCACGTGCGTGGCGAGGCCGAAGCGGGCCGCCAACTCCCCGATCGTGTACTCCATCGCCCATCCTCCCGCGGCGCGTTGACTTCAGGTCGACCTGAAGTCGCACACTCGCGCACATGCCCGAAACGCACACCGCCTACACGGACGTCGAAAGGCTCATCCGCCTGCTCGACGCCGCCGAGACCATGCCCGACGCCGCCACGCTACGCGCGCGCGGCTACCAGCTGCTACGGCTGGTATCCCGACCTCGACATACGCGCCGCCGACGCCGCCGACCTGCCCCTGGACGACAGGCAGGCCCACGGCTATCGGGCCGACAAGGTCTACCACGTGCTGCCCGACCCGGGCGCCGCCCTGACCGAGGCCCGCCGGGTCCTCGCTCCCGGCGGCCGCATCGTGCTGGTCGGGCAGGACTGGGACACGATGATCGTCGACTCCGACCTGCCCGACCTGACCCGCCGCATCGTGCACGCCCGCGCCGACACCATCCCCCACCCACGCATCGCCCGGGGGTACCGCAACCTGCTGCTGGACAACGGCTTCCGCGACGTCGAGTTCGAGGTCCACACCACGATATTCACCCAGGCCGCGATGCAGCCGCTGCTCGCCGGACACGCCGACGCCGCGCGCCAGACCGGTGCCATCACCGCGGAGCAGGCTGAGGCATGGGTGACCGATCAGGCCCGGCGCGCCGCCAGCGGCCGGATGATGATGGCCATCCCCATGTTCCTGGCCACCGCCACGCGCTGACCGGACCTACACCGCGAACCGCGGGAGCGCTTACGATGCGGGTATGACAGCGCCGACCGGGCAGCCGGTCGAGGAGTTCCTCGCCACCGTGCCGAACGAAAGCCGGCGGATCGACGCCCGTCGGCTCATCGCGCTCATGCGCGAGATCACCGGGGAGGAGCCGGTGATGTGGGGGCCGAGCATTGTCGGCTTCGGCCGCTACCACTATCGGTACGACAGTGGTCACGAGGGCGACAGCGCGCTCGCCAGCTTCGCGCCGCGCAAGCAGCACCTCGTGATCTACCTCGTCGGCGGCTTCGAAGACCGGCACGCGCCGGCGCTCGCGCGGCTCGGGCCGCACAAGACCGGCAAGGGCTGCCTGTATCTGAAAAGCCTCGACGGCGTCGACCTGGCGGTCCTGCGCGAGCTGATCGACCGTTCGGTGCGGGTGCGCAGGGGCGTCGATCGAGCTAGTTCCTGACCTCCCTCACGACCGCCCAGCGCATCGTCACCCGCGGGGTGACCGTCGCCCGCCTGTGAGCGCACCGTGAAGAGGAATCCAGTCGCGTGCGTAGATACAGGTGACGGGCTCGCGACGGGAGGTACGCAGTGAGCGGGTACCACGATCATCCGGGGGCGCGGTGAACGCGGTGAGCACGGAGACGCACGCTGACACCGATGCCGCGATCATCCAGGCGTCGCTGGGCGACCCCGACCGGTTCGCGGTGATCTACGACAGGTACGCGGCGACGCTGTACCGGTACGCCCACCAGCGCGTCGGCGCGGAGAGTGCCGACGATGTCGTCGCGGAGGCGTTCCTGGCGGCGTTCCGTGGCCGTGGGCAGTACGACCTTTCCCGCCCGGACGCCCGGCCATGGCTGTTCGGCATCCTCACCCGGAAGCTGGCCAGCCACCACCGCAAGGAGAAGGCCAGGTACCGCGCGATGGCCCGCGCCGCCCCGGACGGCGTACTGGATGGGCCGGCCGACGAGGTGGCCACCCGGGTGATCGCCGACGCGGCGCGGCGGCCGCTGGCCGCGGCACTGGCCGGCCTGTCGCGCGGCGATCGTGACGTGCTGCTGCTGGTGGCCTGGGGTCAGCTCAGCTACGACGAGGTGGCCGCAGCCCTGAAGATACCGCCCGGCACCGTCGGGTCGCGGCTCAACCGGGCCCGCCGCAAGGTCCGTGAGGCGCTGGGCGGGGTGGACCCGTTCGGCACGTCCGAGGAGGAGCGATGACACCCAATCCCACGCTGCCCGACGAGCTGAGGCTGATCGAGGAATTCGGCGAGCCACTGAAGCCCACCGGCGCGCACCCGCCGGCCGACCTGCGCCACCGGGTCATGCACGCCGTGCGGCGCGACCGGTCCCGCGGCCGGCTGCTGCCACGCACCGCGACCTGGCCGGCCGGCGCGCGCCTGGCCTGGCGGATCGGCGCACCGGCCGCCGTGGCAGCGACCATCGCGGCCGGACTGATAGCCGGCAACACCGCCAACGTCGCCGGCAACGCGCCGGCCCCGCCGACCGCCGAGCCCGGCACGCCCACCCCGACCGGCACCCCTGCACCCGCGGGCGCCTCGGGTGTGCTGCAGTTGGCCGCCCAGCACGCCGAGGCCACGCCCACGGCCGACGCCCGCGGCAACCAGTTCGTGTACGTGGAGTCGATGGAGGTGCGCTCGAAGACCACCAAGGACGGCAAGACACGGGTCGAAGGCCCGGTGCGGGTGCGGACCTGGCTGTCGGTGGACGGCACCCGCGACGGGCTGGTCACCGACGACACCGGCGCCCGCACGAAGCTCTCCGGATGCCGCGACGGGCTACGGGCCGAGACGATCGACCGGCCCGACACCACACCCAAGGTGCCGTGCACGCCGGAACCGGCCTACCAGCACACCGAGGTGCCGACCGACCCGGAGAAGCTGCTGGCCTACCTCTACGACCCGCGGGACACGCGCGACCACTACGCGTGGATCCTCGAGCCGGGCTCACGCAAGGGCCACTACGTCAAGATCTCCGAGCACCAGCGGGCGTCCATGAAGCGGGGGAAACGGCTGTGGCAGACCCACTCCCCCGCGGTACATGGGGCGGCGTCCCGGGCGGCGGCCCGGATTCCCGGCGTGGAGCTGCGTCGGGGCGTCACCGACGCCGCCGGCCGGGCCGGTGTGGCCGTCACCCGCACCGACGCCGGCGTCCGCGAAGAGCTGGTCTTCGACCCGCGCACGTACGCGTTTCTCGGCCACAACTCGATCGTCGCCGAGTTCCGCGTGACCGGCCCGGAGCACACCGGCCAGCCGCCGGGCGTCGTGGACTCCATCCGCATCCAGGCCAAGGGGAGCGGGAAGCCCGGCGACGTCGTGCAGAAGTGGGCGATCCTGCGAACCGCCATTGTGGACCGGGCCGGCCAGCGCCCCTGACACCCGCACGTGGTACGGGCTCCCCCGCGAGCGAGGGAGCCTGTACCGTTCGAGGATGACCGCGCGACGGTGGGCACAGCGCGCCCCGTGGGCACAGCGCCTGCCGATCGTCGCCGCGCTGCTGCTCACCACCATCGCGGTGAGCGGTCCCGCGAAGACCACCCAGCGCCACGCCTCGGGCCAGGCGGCCAGCACCGTCCACGCCGTCCTCGCCGCCCCGCTCACGCCGGAGGTGCGAGCGAAGGCCGGGGTGCTGCTGGTCAAGCGTGGCGGGTCGGCGACCGCCGGCGCCGAGGCCGCCAGCGCCACCTGGGCCGCCGCGGCCAGGTTGGCGCCGCCGGCGCTGTGGTGGGTGGCGCGCGCGGCCACGGGGCAGCATCGCACCGGGCTGCACCGGGAGACGTTCCAAGGCAGGGCTCCGCCAGCGATGCGGTGATTCCCGCGTCCTGTCCGCACTGTCCTCAAAGGAGACTTCCATCGTGTCGCGCGCCGTTGCCGCGCGCGCGTTTCTCGCCCTCATCGTGCTCGGCGTGTGCGGATGGCTGGTCGCCACCCGCCCGCCGAAGCTTGGGCTGGATCTGCGCGGCGGTACCCAGATCGTGCTGGAAACCAAAGACGGAGAACTGAATCAGGCCAACCGCGCCACCACCGACCAGACCCTGGAGGTGCTGCGCCGGCGGGTCGACGAGCTTGGTGTCACCGAGCCGACGCTCATCCGCTCCGGCGACCGCCGGATCATCGTCGAACTGCCCGGCGTCGCCGACCCCTCGACCGCTGTCGCGGTCATCGGAAAGACCGCACAGCTGGCGTTCCGCCCGGTCCTCGCGGCCGAGGCCGGCGCCGACCGGGTACTGCCGGACGAGAACGGTCGCATGCTGCCACTCGGCCGGGTGGAGCTTGCCGGGCAACGGATCGACGACGCGAACGCCGTCATCGGTGAGCTCGGCGGCTGGGAGGTGGTGGTGAAGTTCGCCGACAGCCGGGCCGAGCACGACTGGCAGCGGCTGTCGGCGAAGCTCGCCTGCGCACCGCTGGGTGATCCGACCAGGCGGCTGGCGATCGTCCTCGACGACAAGATAATCAGCTCGCCGCAGATGGGTGCCGACGCGGTCTGCGACGTCGGGTACTCGGGCGACTCGATGCGTATCACCGGCCGCTTCGCCGCGGCGGAGGCCAAGGACCTGGCCCTGCTGATCCGGGCCGGCGCGCTGCCGGTACCGGTGGAGATCGTCGAGCAGCGGACCGTCGGCCCGACCCTGGGCCGCGCCGCGATCGACGCCTCGACGTGGGCGGCGCTGATCGGAGTGGCCGCCACGATGCTGTTCATCGCCGGGGTCTACCGCATCGCCGGCGGCATCGCGGCGGTCGCGCTCGCCGCCTACGGCCTGGTGTCGTACGCGGCGCTGCTGGCGCTCGGCGCGACGCTGACCCTGCCCGGCCTCGCCGGGTTCGTGCTCGCGATCGGGAGGCCGCACGCCCCCACCGTGCAGGTCGCGAAGCGGGCCGGGGAGGTGTTCGCGGGGGCCCGCCGGAGCCTGCCGGGCGCCACCGAACGCGGCTTTCGCCGTGCCATGTCGGCCATCGCCGACTCGAACGTCACCACTCTGCTCGCCGCCGGGTTGCTGTTCGTGCTCGCGTCCGGGCCGGTACGGGGATTCGGGGTGACGCTCAGCGTGGGGGTCCTCGCGTCGATGTTCACCGCGCTGATCCTGACCCGGCTGCTGCTGGAGGCGGCGGTCGGCCGGCGCTGGCTTTCGAGCCGACCGGCGTGGAGCGGGCTCGGCCACGCCGGCTGGGTACGGCGAGCGATCGAGGGGCGCGAACCGGGGCTGGTGTCGCGGGGACGGCTGTGGCTCGCGTTGTCCACAGTGGCCGTCGTCCTCGCGGTCGCCGGCATCGCCTCCCGGGGGTTGAACCTGGGCGTCGAGTTCACCGGCGGGCGGATGGTCGAGTACACGACGGCGCAACCGCTGCCGGCCGAGGCCGCCCGCACGGCCGTGGAGTCGACGGGGCTGCCGCACGCCGTGGTGAACGAGTCCGGGGACGGCAACGTCGCGGTGCGGGCCGGTCGCTTCGACGACGACACCGAGCGGCGGGTCCGCACCGCGCTCGGCGAGGCCGGTGCGGGCACCGCGACGCCGGTACGGGATGAGCTGATCGGCCCGAGCTTGGGCGCCGAGCTGCGGCGCAACGCCCTCGTGGCGCTGACCGTGGCGCTCGCCGCGCAACTGCTGTACCTGACCGTCCGGTTCCAGTGGCGGTGGGGCGCCGCCGCCGTGCTGGCGATGCTGCACGACGTGGTACTCGTGGTCGGGGTGTTCGCCTGGCTGGGACGCCCCGTCGATGGTGTATTCCTCGCCGCGCTGCTGACCGTCATCGGATATTCGGTGAACGACACCGTCGTGGTCTTCGACCGGATCAGGGGGAGCTTGTGCGGGGCCGGCCTGGCAGGAGCAAGCTCGCCGAGGTCGCCAACCGGGCGTGCTTGCAGACCATCCCGCGTACGGTCAACACCGGTCTGGGCGCGGTATTCATCCTCGGCGCCCTGGCCGTACTGGGCAGCGGGTCGCTTGTGGACTTCGCAGTGGCGCTGCTGGTCGGCATCGGCGTCGGCACGTACTCGTCGGTGTTTCTCGCCACGCCACTGGCCGTCAGGTTCCAACCCGGCACCGCGCGGCGATGAGCGGTGGCCCGGCCCGTTCGCGAGCCGGGCCACCCTCCTATAGGGACAGGCGCGGCCAGGAGGCAGTGTCCCGCTGTAGTTGCCGGTCGTGGGTGGCGAGCACCACGGCCGCGTCGGTCGCCCGCAGCGCGTCGGTGAGCTCGTCCACGAGTGCGATCGACAGGTGGTTGGTGGGCTCATCCAACAGCAGGACGTGTGGCCGCGACGCCAGAGCCATCGCCAGATCGAGCCTGCGCTGCTGTCCCATGGACAGTTCCCGAACCGGCCTGTCGAGGTCGGCGGACGACAACAGTCCCAGGCTGGTCAGTGAGACCGTTTCGGTGTCGGGTACTCCGCTGCTGAAGACCTCACGCGCGTTTCTGCTGTCGGCCGCGGCCGATTCCTGGGCCAGCAAACGCACCCGGGCGTTCGGGGCGTGACGCACCGTGCCGCTGGTCGGCGCGAGCGTCCCGGCGAGGACGGCGAGCAGCGTCGACTTTCCCGCCCCTTTGGGACCGGTGACGACGAGGCGCGAGCCCGACTCCAGGTGAAGCGACACGTCGTGCCGCAGCCGGTCGGCCACCCGGACCTCCTGCGCGCCGCGCGGGTGGCCCGCTGATGCTTTCCCGTCCCCTTGTCCGGGCGCCACCCGGATATCAGGCGGTTCTGCGCCTCGGACAGGTTCTGTGTCAGCCGGGCGTGCTCGGCACGCTGCTGCTCGTACTCGCGTTGCCAGCGTTCGAGTTCCGCTTCGCGACCGGCCTAGTAGCCGGCGAAGCCGCCCCCGTACACCCGCGGCCGCCCGCCCGGGGACGGGCCGAGGTCCAGGATCTGGGTGGCCACGTCCGAGAGCAGGGCACGGTCGTGGCTGACGAGCACGACACCGCCCGCCGCGCCCGCGAGCCCGTCGGACAGGGCCCCCGCACTCGCGTCGAGGGCCCGAAGCGCTGCCCGGGCGTCGGCGAGCTCGATGTCGATCGCCTGGCCGACGGTGGCGTCGTTCGGCGCCGACAGTTGCTGTTCGGCGGTTCCGATGGTGCCGGCGCGGTGAACGGTGCCGGCGTCCGGTGTCAGCGCGCCGCTGAGCACCTGGAGCAATGTGGACTTTCCACGACCTTCCTGGCGAATGACCCCCCACCGCGCCGGGGGGTTGCCACGGTGCCCGCCGCCGTCGAGCACGATGCGTCCGCCTCGAACGACACGGATGTCGCCGGCACGAAGCTGCGCGCGAGCGCGCGCGGATAAGGAAACAGTGACAGTCATTTCTTCCTCCGAACGGAGGCACACTTCACGCCGTGCAAGGGGAATGTGCGCCTACGGGCTGACCGTGGCCGAGAGATGGCCGATGGCAACGTCAGGCCGCCCGCCGCCGCTTGATCGGCTCAAGGGCGGGCCGGCCGGAGGCCGGTCAGAGGAAGAGCAGGTAATTCACCCCGCTACGGTAACAGGATCGCTTCGGAAGCGCCCGTGAGTTCCACCACCGGCCCGCAGTGGCGATGATGTCGGCGTGACTTCCCCATCCGGCGAGGATCTCGACGCGTGGCCCGTGACCCGGCGCGCGCACACGATCCGGCGTGTCGTGGCGATCCCGTTCGCGGCGGTCGCATCTCCGATCCTGGCGCTGTACGCGTACCTGCTGCTCTGGTGGCTTCCAGCGCTGACCGGTCCCAGTGAGGACCCGTGCGATCCGATGACCGCTGGGCGGGGAGCGTGCTGGCAGCCGGAGCAGCGGACGTTCTGGCTGGTAGCGGCGACGGCGACGATTCTGTGTACGGTCTGCCTCGTCATGTCGGTGACCCGGACCTGGCGGGTCCGCCGGTGGTGGCCATGGCCGGTGGCGGCGGCGGTCCTGCTGTTTCTGGGCGGACTGGCGGTCGATCGGGTGCCGTGAGCGATGGCGTGTGACGCGATACTGGGGCGTATGAGCGTGACTCGGGTCACTCGCCACATCGGCGCACCTCGCGCCACGGTCTACCAGGCGCTCATCGAGCCCCGGGCGGTCGCCCGATGGAAGGTCCCACAGGACATGACAGCCCACCTACCGGGGTCGCTTCGCCAAGCTGGTCCCCAACGAGCTCGTCGTGGAGGTCGACGAGTTCGAAACGGCGGACCCCGACCTGCGCGGTGAGATGACCATTACGATCACGCTCACCGACGCGGACGGCGGCACCGAGCTCATCGCTGTCCACGAGGGACTGCCGCCCGGTGTCCCGACTGAAGCCAACGAGCTGGGTTGGCGGGAGTCGCTGGCACGGCTCGCCGCTCTCACCGAAACCGGTCATCGGGGCGCCGCATCCGGCTGAAGGATCGCAGAGGGCGCTGCCGGGGTGGCTCCGGCTACTGCGAGGCCCACCACGTGGAGGATGCGGCGGTGGTGAAGCCGAGCGACTCGTACAGTGGCCGGCCCAGCCGCGAGGCGGTGAGCGTGACCGGCAGGTCCACCAGTGGAGCGAGGGAGCCAAGCATGACGGCCCGCCCCACGCCGCGGGAGCGGAAAGCCGATAGGGTTCCGACCCAGTAATGGCTGCCGTACCCGTTCGCCACCACGGTGACGCATGCCCCGGCGGCCTCGCCGTCGAGGCGCGCGACGAACAGGTCGACACCCGGCTGCTCGAGCAGTGCCGTGGGGAACACCTCGCCGGCCCGGTAGGGCTCGAACCTGGTCAGCTCGAAGCTCTCGATCACGGCACGCTCGGCCGCGTGCAGGTCCTCCTCCGCCCGCACCGGGACCACACTCATCGCCGGTTCGGCGACAGGGCCGGGCTGGCGCAGCATGACCGGCATCTGCCAGGTACGCATGCCCAGGTGGCTCAGATCGGTCGAGCTGAACGGGTCTTCGATGTCCACCGGGCCCACGGCCTGACTCGCCAGTTCGGTGATCTCGTCACGCTCGTCCGCGGTGAGGTCCGCTTCCTGGATCAGCACCCGCAACCCGGCGCGCCGGTCGCCGGCTACGGCCAGGAAGCCACGGCGGCGGATCACCTCGTGGCCGCGCGACCGGCCGGTCGCGGCCCAGAAGGCGGCGGAGTTACGGGCCTGGAGCAGTGGAGCCTCAGCCAGGACGGCGGGCCGGCCAGCGGCGTTCGTTCCGATCGTCATGGGGGTAATGATTCCTGCACGCCTCAGATGACCGCCGGTGGCGGGTGCGGCAGCGGGTTCGCGCCCTGCGGGCGTAGGCCGTCGACGATGATGGCCAGGTATCGCCGCCACAGGTCAGGTGTGCCGTCCGGTGCGTAGCTGGCCACGTAGTTCGGTGCGCACATCAGCAGGATGACGTCGGCGCCGGTGACGTCGGATCGCACCGCGCCGCCGTCGCGGGCTCGGTCGACGAGCCTGTGCACGGTATCGAACATCCGCGCACGCGCCTGGGCAACCTGCTCGGTCAGCTCGCCGGCCTCCTGCAGGAACGACAGGTCGCGTTGTTGCTGCTGATCGGCCGCGACGGTGAGGAACTCCACCAGCGCGGCGCCCGGATCGGACGAAACCAGCAGCCGTTCGCCCACCGCGGTGAGCGCCTCAACCCGGTCGATGACGATGGCGGCGAGCAGGTCGTCCTTGGTGGCGAAGTGCCGAACCACGGTCCCCTTGCCCACCCCGCCCCGGCGCGCGATGGCGGCGCCCGAGGCCCCCAGCCCTCGCGCGGCGACCTCGTCGCCCGCCGCCGCTAGCAGCAACCGCCGGTTACGGGCGGCGTCGGCCCGCAGGCGACGAGTCGAGGTCACGCCGCCACCCTAGCAAGTTGACCGCCCGGTCCGTTTATTGCTACGTTCGCGCCGCAACATGACCACGCGGTCCGTTTATGGAGGTAGCGCATGAAGGCAGTCGTCGTCACCGGCTATGGACCACCCGAGCGATACACGGTCGCCGAGGTGCCGACGCCCCGGCCCGGGCCGGGGGAGATCCAGGTCCGGGTCGCGGGCCCCCCCATCCACCCCCGGCGCGGCCCCCTGGCCAC
>NZ_JAIBNX010000101.1:0-7827 GCF_026130045.1 Micromonospora sp. CPCC 205371 | reverse complement strand
GCCGCGGGGTGCCCACCCCCCGGGCCCGGGCGGGGGCAGATGCAGGTCCGGGTCGCCGCCGCCTCGATCAACCCGGCGGACGTCCGATTGCCCAGCGGAGACTTCCGCGACGCCGTGCCGCTGACGTTTCCGCACGTGCCCGGCAACGACTTCGCCGGTACCGTCAGCGAGGTCGGCGCCGGCGTGACCGCGTACCAGGTCGGCGACGAAGTCTTCGGCCAGGCCGTGCCGCGGGCCTTGCGCGCGATGGCCGGCGCCACCCGGCCGTCGCTGAGCACCGGTTCCCTCGCGCAGTACGCGGTCTTCGAGGCCGACACGCCGTTCCTGGCCCACCGCCCGCCCGGCCTCGACGCCGAACGGACCGCCGCCCTGCCCACCGTCGGCCTGACCGCACGGGCGCTGATGGCCACCGCCAGCGTGCGGCCCGGCGAGACCGTACTCGTCGTCGGCGCGACCGGCGGCGTCGGCACCGCGGTGGTACCCCTGCTCGCGGCGGCGAAGGCACGGGTGATCGCCACCGCGACCGCCGCCGACGCCGACATCTTGCGGGCGCTCGGCGCCGACGAGACCATCGGCTACGACGCCCCCGAGCCCCCCGCGGGGGCCGTTGCCCCGTCCAACCTCCCCCTGCCCGGCGACCACCGCGCGGGCGCCGCCGGCGCCATCCGCCCGGGCGGTCGCCTGCTCACGATCACCTACCCGGTGCCGCGACAAGAGTGGATCGGCCGCGACGACGTCGACCTGCGCTTCGTACTCGACATGGACGGCACTCTCGGCGGGATGCGGGAGGTCGGCGAGCTGGCCGCCAGCGGCGAGTTGCCGGCCACCATCGGCCGCCGTTACACCCTCGACGACGGGGTGCGGGCGTGCGTCGACTTCGTCCGCCTGCACACCACCGGCAAACTCGTGGTCACGACATGATCAGGGCGCGTTGGACCTGTGTCCGCTGCTCACCTACGGTTTCGGCATGACCGAACGGCGAGCGATCATGAGTGGTTCCACCTTCGAGGAGCAGATCGGGTACGCCCGCGCGGTAGTCGACGGCGACTGGGTGCACGTGTCCGGCACGACCGGCTTCGACTACGCGACGATGACCATCTCCGACGACGTGGTGGAACAGGCCGAACAGTGCCTGATCAACGTCGAGATGGCGTTGACGGAAGCGGACTGCACGTTCGCCGACGTGGTCCGCGTCCGCTATCTGCTGCCCGACCGCGCGGACTTCGAGCCCTGCTGGCCCACCCTGCGCCGCCGCTTCGGCGAGGTCCGGCCGGCCGCGACGATGCTCGTGTGCGGCCTCTCGGACCCGCGCATGAAGTTCGAGATCGAGGTGTACGCCCGGCGCCGGCAGAACCCAGACGATCAGTGACCGCCTAAGGTGAGGCGGTGGCAAGTCATGTCCTTGGCGGTGCGGGGCAGATTCTCGACGACGAGACGGTACGTGCCTACGTCGCCGAGCGGCTGGCCGTCGCCGACCTCGACGGGCGCAGCGTCTGCGTCGTGGTCCCGGACGCGACCCGCAGTTGCCCGCTGCCGCTGCTGCTGAGCGCGGCCCACGAGGCGCTGCGGGGACGGGCCACACGGGTGACCGTCCTCGTGGCGCTCGGCACCCACGCTCCGATGAGCGAGGCGCAACTGCGCGACCACCTCGGCGGGCCGTACCCGGGCTGGACGATCCGCAACCACGAATGGTGGAATCCCGCGGCCCTGGTGTCGTTGGGCAGCATCGACGCCGACCGGGTCGCGGCGCTGTCCGAGGGACGCATGAAACGCCCAGTCGAGGTGGTGCTCAACCGGGCGGTCGTCGACCACGACGTGTCCCTCGTGGTCGGCCCGGTCTTCCCGCACGAGGTGGTCGGCTTCTCCGGCGGCAACAAGTACTTCTTCCCCGGCGTCGCCGGCCAGGAAATCATCGACTTCTCGCACTGGCTGGGTGCCCTCATCACCAGCGCCGCCATCATCGGCACCCGCGGCACGACACCGGTACGCGCGCTCATCGACGAAGCCGCCGCCCTGATCCCGAGCCGGCGGCTGGCGCTGTGCCTGGTGGTCCGATCCGGCACCGGCACGCTGCACGCGGCCGCTTTCGGCACCCCGGAGGAGGCGTGGGCGGCGTGCGCCGGCGTGTCCGCGCAGACGCATATGTCCTATCTGGACACCCCGGTGCGGCGGGTGCTGTCGGTCGTCCCGGCCAAGTACGACGACATGTGGACTGGCGCGAAAGGCTTCTACAAGGTGGAACCGGTCGTAGCCGACGGCGGCGAGGTCATCGTCTACGCCCCGCACATCACCCGCCTGTCGGCCATGCACCCCGAGATCGAACAGATCGGATACCACTGCCGCGACTACTTCCTCGGCCAGTGGGACCGGTTCGCTCACCACCACTGGGGTGTGCTGGCCCACTCCACCCACCTGCGCGGCGCCGGCACCTGGTCGGCGGCGGGCGGCGAGCACGGCCGCGTCACCGTCACCCTCGCCACCGGCATCCCCGAGCACGTGGTGCGCCACGCCGGCCTCGACTACCGCGACCCGGACACCGTCAACCTCGACGACTTCGCCACCGACCCCGACACCCTCGTCGTCGCCCAAGCTGGCGAGGTCCTGTTCCGCCTCCGATGAGCGAGATCCGGCGCGAGATCGCCCGGCACGCGGTTCGGCCGAGGTCAACGTGCAGCGGTGAGCGTTTGCGACATGATGGGGCCATGATTGGCACGTTGCGAAACGTCGTGCTGGACGCGCGCGACATCGCCGGCCTCTCCGCGTTCTACCGCGAGCTGGCCGGCTGGACCCAGGCGCACGCCGACGACGAGTGGATCACCCTCACCACGGGGGATGGCTGGCGAATCGGCATCCAGTACGCGCCGGACGACGAGCCGCCGCGGTGGCCCGACCCGGAGCACCCGCAGCAGGCGCACCTCGACCTGCGGGTACCCGGGTTGGACGCCGCGACGGACCGCGCCGTCGCTATCGGCGCGACCGTGCTCCGCCGTAACGAGACCTGGCATACGCTGGCCGACCCGGCCGGACACCCGTTCGACCTCTGCCTGAAGGCCGACAATCCGGGCACCACGCTGATGGGCGTGATGCTGGACTGCCCGGACGCCAAGGAGCTGAGCGCCTTCTACAGCGAGTTGCTGAGCAAGCCGGTCACGTACGAGGGCGACGGGATGGCCATGATCGGCGAGGACGGTGCCCAGCCGGTGTTGTTCCAGCAGGTCGAGCGGTATGTGCCGCCGCGCTGGCGCGATCCGGCACACCCGCAGCAGTTTCACCTCGACGTCGATGTGGACGACGTCGACGCGGCTGAGCGGTCCGCGCTCGCGATCGGCGCCACCCGCCTGCCCGGTGACGGCGAGAACTGGCGCGTCTACGCCGACCCCGCCGGCAAACCCTTCTGCCTCTGCTGGGACTGATTCGCACCCATCTGTCCGGTTAAGATGACCAACCGATCATAGGCACGTTTACGCGCGGACGCGCACGGTGATGTGATGGGCGTGGAGAGGTGGTGCTCGTGGACGTATCCGTTTCTTTCGACGTGACTATCGCCGACGGGCCCGATGGGTGCCGGGTCGTGCGGCTCGACGGGGAGCTCGACATGGCCACCGCCCCGCAGGTCTCGGTGGCGCTCGACCGGGCGCTCGCCACACCGGACGGCGCTGGCGTCATCCTCGACCTCACCAACCTGCGCTTCCTCGACGCCTCCGGAATCACCGTGTTCGTCAACGCCTACCGGCTCGCCACGCGCCAGCGGCGGACGCTGCGCGCCTGCGGTGCCTGTGGCGAGGTCGAGATGGTGCTGCGCGTGACAGACGTGGCGGATCTCCTGGGGCTGCCGCAGATTCCGGCCGATGTGGCCAGCACCGAGAAACTGACCTGACCATGCTGACAGTCACGACAGCGCCAGACCTGGCCAACGGGGTGATCGTCGTGACGCTGCGCGGCTGCCTCGCGCTGGAGACCGCGCCGGCCGTACGCACCGCCCTGCTCAAGTGCTTCGCCGACGGTCCCGAGGCGGTGCTGGTCGACGTGTCCGGCCTGGAGGTCGACCGGCGGGCGCGGCTCACGGTCTTCCCCGCCGCGCTGCGGGCGGGCGGCTCGGAGTCGACCGTCCTGCTGCTCTTCGGGGCGTCACCGAAGTTCGCCGACGTGGCGAGCGGGGGTGTGCTCGGTCCGGTCGGCCTGTACGCCACCTGGGAGGACGCGCTGGCCGGACTGGCCGCCCGTCCCCTGACGACCGACATCAAGCGACACCGGCTCACCCTTGAGGCGGACTGGTTCGCGCCGGCCCGGGCCCGCGCCATGGTCACGCGGGCATGCCAGAGCTGGGGCATGACGAACGTCTGCGGTCCGGCCACCCAGGTGGTCTCGGAGCTGGTCAGCAACTCCGTCGAGCACGCCGGCGCCGGCGACGTCCACCTCGCGGTGGCGCTCCGCGGCGACTACCTGCACCTGAGCGTCAGGGACCACAGCGCTCGAAGACCGGTGGGTGGCGACCAGCCCGGACCGCGTGCCGAACGGGGCCGAGGGCTGTTTCTGGTGGACGTCTACGCGACGGCCTGGGGCATCAACGCCGCCGCCGGAGGCAAGACCGTCTGGGCCACCTTCCGCGCCACACCCGTCACCGTCACGCGGCAACCCGGCTGCCCCGACGCGCGTGGCGCGCCGTGACAGGGGGTACTCGACGAGATGGCGAACGTAGACGTCGTGGTGATCGGCGCCTCGGCTGGCGGCGTTGAGGCCCTCCAGTCGGTGATGTCCCGGCTGCCCTCAGACCTGCCGGCTGCGGTGCTGGTCGTGTTGCACGTGCCCAGGTCGGCCCCGAGCGCGCTGCCCCGGATACTCGACCGGGCGGGACCGCTTCCCGCACGCGCCGCCGTCGACGGCGAGCCGCTGCGGATGGGGCATGTCCATGTCGCCATCCCGGACCACCACCTGCTGATCATCGGCGGCCGTATCCGGCTCTCCCGCGGGCCGGCCGAGAACGGGCACCGGCCGGCGATCGACCCGCTCTTCCGCTCCGCGGCGCGTGTCTACGGCCCGCGTGCTGTCGGCGTCATTCTGTCCGGAGCGCGCGACGACGGCGCCGCCGGCCTACTTTCGATCGCCCGCACCGGCGGGACGGTCGTGATCCAGGACCCGGCCGACGCGTTGCACCCCTCGATGCCGCTCGCCGCGCTGGAGCGGGTCTCTAGCGACCACGTCGTGCCGGCTGCCAAGATCGGCGATCTGCTCGCGGAACTGGCCGGCACGGGGGTCGAGTACGCAGCCCCATCCGATCCCAGACGGCTCGACGCGGAGGTCGCCATGGCGGACTCAGCGCCATTGACCGCCGAGGATTTGGATGCCACGCCGGGCGGGTACGGCTGCCCCCAGTGCGGCGGCGCGCTCTTCGAGATCGAGGAGGCGTCGGTACCCCGGTACCGCTGCCGGATCGGGCACGCCTGGTCTCCGGACAGCTTGCTCGAGGAGCAGGCGATCGCGACGGAGAGCGCCCTCTGGATGGCCTTGCGCGCGCTGGAGGAGAAGTCGTCGCTGGGCCGGCGGATGGCGGCCGGCGGCGCTGACCGGTACCGGGTGGTGGCCGAGGACGCCGAACACGCCGCCAGACTGATCCGCGACCTCATCGCGCGATTCGGTGGAGACCCGGGCGGCGCGCCCACTGGGGCCGGCTGACGTGCGGTAGCGTAAACGTCCCATGACGCCCGTCGACCCGCAGTTCGAGGCCCTCCTGGTGTACCTCAAGGAGGCGCGCGGCTTCGACTTCACCGGATACAAGCGGTCGAGCCTGATGCGGCGGGTCAACCGGCGGATGGTCGAGGTCGACGTCCACGACTACGCGGCGTACCTGGACGTGCTCCAGGTCCAGCCGGAAGAGTTCACCGCGCTGTTCAACACGATCCTCATCAACGTGACCGGGTTCTTCCGCGACCCGGACGCCTGGGAGTACGTGCGCACCGACATCCTCGAACCGATGGTCGCCGAGAAGCCCGCCGACACCCCGGTGCGGGGTCTGGAGCGCCGGCTGCGCCTCCGGCGAGGAGGCGTACACCCTCGCCATGCTGCTCGCCGAGATCCTCGGCCCCGACCAGTTCCGCCAGCGGGTGAAGATCTACGCCACCGATGTCGACGAGGAAGGCCTGGCACGGGCGCGGCACGCCGCGTACGGCGAACGCGACGTGCGCAACGTGCCGCCGGAGTACCTGGAGCGCTACTTCGAGACCACCGGCAACCGGTACGTGTTTCGCAAAGACCTGCGCCGCTCGGTCATCTTCGGCCGCAACGACCTGGTGCAGGACGCTCCCATCTCCCGCATCGATCTGCTGGTGTGCCGCAACACGCTGATGTACTTCAACGCGGAGACGCAGGCGCGGATTCTGTCCAGGTTCCACTTCGCCTTGGCGGGCGGCGGCGTACTGTTTCTTGGTAAGGCCGAGATGTTGCTCAGCCACGGCAGTCTCTTTCTCCCCGTCGACCTGAAGCGCCGGGTCTTCCGCGAGGTGCCGAGGTCCATGCCATCCAACGGTTCGATCTTCGCGGACGCGCCGCAACCGCCGCCGCGCGACGAGTTGGTCGGGCTCGACCAGCTGCGCAACGAGGCCTTCCTGTCCAGCCCGGTGGCGCAGATCGTCGTGACCTCCGACGGGCTGGTCGCCCTCACCAACCGGCGCGCGGAGGGTCTGTTCGGCGTCTCCACCCGCGACTTGGGCCGGCCGTTTCGCGACCTCGACCTGTCGTACCGGCCCGCCGAGCTACGCAAGTACATCGAGCAGGCCCAGGTCGAGCGCCGGATCGCCACGGTCTCCGGCGTGGAGTACGTCCGGGGCCTCGGCGACGTCATGCACATGGAGATCCAGATCAACCCGTTGGTCGACAGCGCCGGCAGCCTCCTCGGGGTGACGCTGATCTTCCACGACGTCACCGAAGGCAAGCGGCTCCGGGACGACCTGGAGCACGCCAACCGGCAGCTCGAGACGGCGTACGAGGAGCTCCAGTCGACCAACGAAGAGTTGGAGACGACGAACGAAGAACTCCAGTCCACTGTGGAGGAGCTTGAGACGACCAACGAGGAGCTCCAGTCGACCAACGAGGAACTGGAGACGATAAACGAGGAGCTCCAGTCCACCAACGACGAGCTCCAGAACATCAACGACCAGCTCCGCGACAGCACCATCAAGCTCGATGAGGCCAACGCGTTTCTGGAGGCGATCCTCACGAGCCTGCGCGCCGGCGTCATGGTGATCGGCCGCGATCTTCAGGTACAGGCGTGGAACAGTCGCGCCGAAGACCTGTGGGGCCTGCGCCGGGACGAGGCCGTCGGCCAGCATTTCCTCAACCTCGACATCGGGCTGCCGATCGACCAGCTGCGACCGATGGTCCGGCGGGCGCTGAGCGGCGGCGACCAGACCGAACAGCTGCACCTGCCGGCCGTCAACCGGCGTGGCCGCGACATCACCGTCCGGATCGTGTGTACGCCGCTCTCTGGCGACCACCAGACCGTCACCGGCGCGATCATCGTGATGGAACAAGATGAGCCAGGCCCATAATGAGAATGTGACAGGCAGTCAGGCCACCGACGATGCGCGGCGCCGCGCTGGCGAGGCACGCGTGCCGAGGAGCTTCGGCACCACCTCGACGCGGCGTTGGCCGGCGCCTCGGCTCTGCGCGGGTCTACCTCACAGGAGGTCGCTCGGGCCGCCGAATACGCGGAGCGGGCCTTGGAGCGCCTGCGGCTGGCGCTCGAGTCCAGCGCCGCGGCCCCCCCGCGGGGCGCGGGGGCGCCCCCGGCCGGCCCCCCGCGCGGGGGGGGGCCGGCGGGCGGGCCGGCGC
>NZ_JAIBNX010000100.1:29488-30983 GCF_026130045.1 Micromonospora sp. CPCC 205371 | reverse complement strand
AACCGCACAGCGGTGACCGCTGCGGTTCGAACGTGGCGTGCCACAACATCTTCGTGCTCCCTGACTCGGTGGTGGATCTGTTGAAGTACACGGTAGGTGGGTGCGTCCGATGAATGCAACAGCCTTTTCCGTCTGCGTGTTCCCCATGCTCCTCGGTGGACGGATGGAGTGTTCAAGTGAACGCAGAAATCCGGGGCACGCAGATCATGTAAAGGCGTGCCGGGCACCCGCTTGCCGCCAGGCGCAGCCCGCGAGGCGCTGGCTCCGCGTGGGATGGCAATATCGGTCGTCGATATCGCTTGCCCATGTGCCACCGATGCGAAGGAGCAGGTACAAGCCGTGGATCTGTCGGTGCTGGAGTCTTTTTCGGGAGCCGTCGATTTCGAGAAGGACGTGCGTTGGCTACCGCTGTCGGCAACCAAGAGCGAGCTGGCGGCCGCAGGAGTGCCCGCCGGGTGGGTCGAGCTCATGTCCCGGTCCGTGTCGGCCGTCGAACTCATCGCGCAGCTCTGGCGGCCGGCGCGGGCGGTGTTGCCGCGTACCGCAGACCGTTTCACTCGTGTACACGACGTCGCGGTCCTCAGTACCCGCCAGCGCGGCGCCTCCCTGGTCTATCTCTTCCGGTCCGCCGACGGCACGCAGACCCTGTGGAGGGGCTTCGCGCCGGCCACCGCGCTGCCCCCCATCGCCGCGCGCTTTCCGATCGAGCTGTCCGCGCTGTACTCGGTCCATGACGGGCTCGTCAACTTCTACTCCTATGACGGTGGCCCGTTGCCGTGCGCCGAGTGGCGGGCGCTGACCGAGTCCGACGCGTCGGACCCCAGCCTGGTGGTGATCGCCCAGGATGGGCCGCGTGCATTCGGCTTCGACGTGTCACAGAGCCCGGCCCGGGCCTACGACGTGGACCCTGAAGAGGACGACGTCACGCTCGTTGTCGACCCGTGGGCATTTCTCGACGACATGACGGCGCTGGAGTGGCTCGACGAGTGAGCCGGCGCTCCCGGCAAGCCTGTCGAGGTGTCTTGGTGCGCGGAGAAGAGGACGCGGTTACCCGGGTTGGCGGTTACAGTCGGTGGCGCCATGCAACCCCAGCCGGGTCGGGAGCGCACAGTGGTACACCCATTCGATATCGATGAGGTCTTTCCCGAGGCCGTCACTGGACGGCCGCGGCGGCGGCGCCGGCAGTCGGGCACCTCGGCTCAAGATTTGGCCGTGACGCTTATCGCGGACTACACCGTTCGTACCCGGGCCTGGCTGCCGTCCGCGGCGATCGTGGCCCTCATGGGCGAGTTCGGCGTCACCAGCGGCGCGGCCCGGACGTCCATCAGCAGGCTGGCGCGCCGGGGCGTCCTGGAGGGCAGTCGACAGGGGCGGGTCAGCTCGTACCGGCTGACCCGGGAAGCCGCGACCGACCTGTCGAACGGAGGGACCGCGGTAGGTGGCCCGCGCGCGGAGTCGGGCGAGTGGGGTGGCGTGAGGGCGGGCGTGGTCTTCT
>NZ_JAIBNX010000100.1:26835-29478 GCF_026130045.1 Micromonospora sp. CPCC 205371 | reverse complement strand
GCCCGAGGTCGGCGACCAGGGGATCGGGCCGTACCCCGACGCACCAGATCAACGTGCGGGTCGACACGGCGGCTCCGCGATCGGTGCCGTCGGCGCGGACTCGGACCAGTGGGATGGCTCATGGACGGTCGTCGTCTTCTCGATGCCTGAGCAGGAGAGCACCCGACGGCGGGCGCTGCGGGAGCACCTGCGCTGGAACGGCTACGCTCCGTTGTACGACGGTGTATGGATCTCGCCGGACCCCTTGCCGCTGGGCGGACGAGCGGAGTTGGCGGCCGCGGCCCGTGGCGCGGTGACGGTGTTCCGCGCGCAACACCTAGCCCTGCAGGCGGACGTCGACCGCGATCCCGTCGAGGCATGGGATGTGCCGGGCATCGCGAAGGAGTACGAGACGTTCATCGACCGGTGGAGCCCGCTGCTGCCGCGTATAGCCGCCGGTCAGGTGACCGGTGCCGCGGCGGTACGGACCCGCACCGAGGTGATGGATGTCTACCGCCGCTTCCCGGTGCTGGACCCGATGCTGCCCGTCGCGCTCCTGCCGCCGGACTGGCCACGTCGGCGTGCCCGGGGCGTGTTCGTCGCGATCTACGACGGACTGTTGGAACCGGCGCAGGACCACGTGCGCGCCGTGGTGTCCAGGGTCGCGGACGGACCCTGGCCGGACATTCAGGCGCATACCGTCGCGCAGATGGCGACCGGGGTTGGCCGCGCCTCCACCTGAGCGGTCGTCGCCGGCTCAAGGTCAGTGGATCGGCGTGGTGGCGTCGGTGCCCCAGTTGGCCAGCAGGCGCAAGGCGTCGGCGGAGGCGGAGTCGGGTTCGGCGTGGTAGGTGAGCAGTGCCTGGTCGGGGTCGTCAGGCAGAGGGAAGATCTCGTACGAGAGGGTGAGGTCGCCGACCAGCGGATGGGTCAGTCGGAGGCTGCCGTGGCTCTTGCGCCGCAACTCGTAGGCGGCCCACAGGCGGCGGAACTCCTCGCTCTTGACCGAGAGCTCGCCGACGAGGGCGGCCAGCTGAGGGTCGTCCGGGCAGCGACTGGCGTCCACGCGCAACATGCTGACGATGGCGGCTGCCTTGCCGTCCCGGTCGACGAACAGGTCACGGGTCGTTGGTGACAGGAAGACGAGCCGGGCCCAGTTGCGTTCATGCGGCGGCAACTCGGACCAGTTCCCGAACAGGGCGGCGGCGAGCCGGTTCCAGCCGAGGATGTCCGCGCGCCGCCCGGTCACGTAGGCCGGCACGTCGAGGGCGTCGAGCAGTTGCTGCAGGGCGGGGCGCAGCTGCTGCGACCGGGTGCAGGGCGTCCTCTTCCTGTCCGGCTTCGGCTTCGCCAGCTGCGTCAGGTACAGCTGCTGGGCGTCGGTGAGCCGCAGGGCGCGGGCGATGGCGTCGAGCACCTCGGCCGAGACGTTGTCGCTGTGGCCCTGCTCCAGCCGGGTGTAGTAGGCGACGGACACCCCGGCCACCTGGGCCACCTCTTCGCGGCGCAGTCCGGGCACCCGGCGGCGCCGGCCGAAGCTGAGTAGCCCCAGATCCTCCGGCTTCAGGGCGCCTCGCCGGGTGCGCAGGAACTGGCCCAGCTCCGTGCGTCGATCCAGGGCGGCCCTGCTCGGGTCACCCGATCGCGTCTGATCGACCATGCCGTCAAGTATGCCCAGCTCACCACCGCGTTAGCCGGTCCCTGCCAGTAGTAGGAAGCGGGTGCGTAGCCAAAACGGTGGCCTGGTTGGCCAGTCGGAACCGGGCAAGGCTGACGACATGACATTCGCAATTGGTGGGGAACTGCCGGTCAACCGGCTCGGCTACGGCGCGATGCAGCTCACGGGACCGGGCGTCTGGGGTCCGCCGCGCGACCACGACGAGGCCGTCCGCGTCCTGCGCCGCGCGGTCGAGCTCGGCGTGACCCTGATCGACACCGCGGACTCGTACGGCCCGTACGTGGCGGAGGAGCTGATCAGGGAGGCGCTGCACCCGTACCCGAGTGGTGTGGTGATCGCGACCAAGGCCGGTCTGGTCCGACCAGGGCCAGGGGCATGGCTACCGCTTGGGCGGCCGGAGTATCTGCGTCAGCAGGCAGAGATGAGCCTGCGCCGCCTCGGTGTCGAGCGGATCGACCTGTTCCAGCTGCACCGCATCGATCCCACCGTCCCGCTCGCCGACCAGCTGGGCACCTTCGCCGAGTTGCAGAAGGAGGGCAAGATCGGGCACATCGGGCTGTCCGAGGTGACGGTCGAGGAGATCAAGCAGGCTCGCGAGCACGTGCAGATCGCCACCGTGCAGAACCTGTACAACCTGGCCAACCGCCAATCCGAGGCGGTGCTGGAGTACTGCGAGGCGGAGGGCATCGGCTTCATCCCGTGGTTCCCGCTCGCCACCGGAGAGCTGGCCAAGCCCGGCGGGCCGTTGGACGCGCTGTCCACGCAGACCGGCGCCGCCTCGGCCCAGCTCGCGTTGGCTTGGCTGCTGCAGCGGTCGCCGGTCGTGCTGCCGATTCCCGGCACCTCGTCCGTGGCTCACCTGGAGCAGAACATGGCGGCGCGCGACATCGCCCTCACCCCGGAACAGTTGGCCACCCTGTAACGCTCGGCCGACCCCGCCCCCCCGCGGGGCCCCCCCCCCCCGTCCGAGCCACGGCGGGGCCGAG
>NZ_JAIBNX010000100.1:0-26825 GCF_026130045.1 Micromonospora sp. CPCC 205371 | reverse complement strand
CGCATCCCCCCCCACCCGGGGACGGTGGCCCCCCGGGCACGGCCGCGCCGCCGCCCCCGGGGCCGGGCGGCCCGATCGTATCAGGATGTCCGGCGGAACGTGGCGTCGGCGCGGCCGGCGTCGTTGCTGATCGGATCGATCCGTAGCACGTAGTTGCTGTGCCTGATGTACCGGTCGGGGAAGTTGTAGGACTGGAACGACGACCACGACGCGTTCGCCAGTCCGGCTACCTGACGGAAGGTGGCGTCCTGCTTGAACGTTGTGGAGCCGTTGTTCGGTTCCAGTCTCAGCACGTAGTTGTTGTGCCGCAGGTAGTACCCGGGGAAGTTCACCGATTCGAACGACACGTACCCCGATCCGTTGTTCGCCAGTCCGGGGACCACCCGGAACTGGCTGTCCAGCGCCGGGTTGACGTTCGGGTCGATCCGGACGGCGTAGTTTTGGTGCCTCACGTAGCGGTCCTGGAAGTTGAATGACTGCAACCGCTGGACGGGCACCGCGCCCGGGTTGTTGAGCTCGCCGGACGGTCCGGCCAGGACCGTTGCGGTGGAGACGGGGACGCCGAGGTTGGGTGTGCCATCCGGGTTCCAGGAGATTCGCTGCGCGCGGCTCGTGCGGGTGGTGCCGCATCCTTGGGAAGACGAGGAGTTGGCGTGGTAGACGATCCAGTCCTCCGTGCCGTCGGGCGACTTGAAGAAAGAGTGGTGGGCGGGACCGTACACCCCGTTGGCGTCGCTGCGCTGGAAGAGCGGGTTGGCAAGCTTGGTCCACGAGCTGCGGCTCAGTGGGTTGGAGCCGGTCAGCTCAAGCGCCCCGATCTTGTAGTCGGGTGTGCCGCAGTAGCTGGCCGAGTAGGTGAGGAACGTGCGGCCGCCGCGTTGCAGTACGTAGGGGCCTTCGTTGACAGGGTTACCCTGGCGCTCCCACGAGTGTGTGGGCTCGGAGATCAGCGTCCCCAACGCCGCGGGCGTCCATGGGTTGGTCAGGCGCGTGATGTACAGGCTCTGCAGGCCGCCGTTTTCGAACCCGGAGTTGTTGTTGAACGCGGAGAACACAAAGTAGTTCACCCCGCTGACCGTCATGACGCTACCGTCGATCGACCAGCCGTTGTTCGGCATCAGGTTGAGCTGGCCTCGATAGGTGTAGGGACCCATCGGATCGGTTCCCGCGCTCTCCAGTACATGCTGACGCTGCCCGCCGCAGCACGAACTCGGACCGGCCGAGTAGTACAGGTACCAGCGCTGCCCGTTCGGGCCGTCGAGCAGGTGCATACTGGGCGCCCACATGTTCGATGTCGCGTTCGGCTGCGACATTGTGAAGACACGGGTCTCCGGCGCGGTCCGCAGGCCGCCAAGAGTCGACGACCTACGGATGTAAATGTTCCCTGTCCAGGTGGTGGCCGTGTAGTAGTAATTGCCGTTGTAGTAGCCGAGCCACGGGTCGGCACTGTTGGGCGTACCGACGATGGGGTTCTGGAACGATGCGCCAACAGCGGCGCTGCTCGGGGTGGATGCGGCCACGACGCTCACGCTGAGAGTGACAGCGGTGACTAACGCGATGACCATGGATCGTGCGCGTATGCGCATGATGCAGATCCTTTCGACGGTCGAACGCACGTGTTTCGACGTAGCGAGGTGACGACGCATGCGGTGGACGGACGTCGCCGAGCTAACTGGTGATTCGGAAGGTGGCGTCGGCCCGGTCGGTGGCGGTGCTGACTGGGTCCAGCCGGAGCACGTAGTTGGAGTGCCGGATGTACCGGTTGGTGAAGTTGACCGACTGGAACGATGCCGCCGCCGAGTCGGCCAGCCCAGCCACTCGGCGGAACGTCGCATCCGCGTTGAACGTGGAACTGCCGTCGCTCTGCGCCAACGAGAAGTCGTAATTAGAGTGCCGCAGGTAGTAGCCGGGGAAGTTCACCGACTCGAAGGACACGTAGCCGCTGGCCGAGTTCGACAGCCCTGGCACCAGCCGCCACTGCGCGTCCTGCGCTGGGCTCACGCTGGCGTCGATCCGCACGTCATAGTCGACGTGCCGCACGTACCGATTGGTGAAGTTGTACGACTGCAACCGGTTGACCGGCACGGTGGGAGTGCTGCCGCCGACGCCGGTGCTGGTTTGCGCGACGCGTTGGATGGTGCCATCAGAGTTGTAGTTCAGGTACTCCATGGCCAGCGACCGCTTGTAGTTGCCGCCGCCGGAGCGGAGGTTGCGTTGATAGGCGATGTACCACCGACCGTTGTACTGCGCGATCGAGTGGTGGTTGGTGTTGATGTTGACGGAATCGAGGATGACGCCGCGATAGGTGAAGGGTCCAAGCGGGTTGCTGGACGTGGCGTAGGCGATCTGCCCGGGCCACCCGGTGGAGTACGAGTAGTAGTACGTCCCGTTCCGCTTGTGCATGTGCCCGGCCTCGGCGAATTGGCCACCACCGCCAATGATCGAGATGGTCTGGATCGCCCCGGACGTCGAAATCATGTCCGAGTTCAGCCGGACCACCCTCGGGGCGCGGGCGCCGCCGAAGTACAGGTACGCCTGACCGTTGTCGTCCACAAACGCCATCGGGTCAATCGGTTCGTCCCCGGTGTTGGCGTCCCGACCCCGCTCTATCAGTGGGTTGCCGCGCGCGTCGGTGAACCCGCCGGTCGGCGAGCTGCTCTGGGCCACACCGATCTTCGTCCGGTCCACCGGCCCGTAGAAGTAGTAGGTGCCGTCGCGCAGCACCGCCGACGGCGCCCAGGCGTACTGCGTAGCCCACCCGAACGTACTGACCGACAACGGCGCGCCATGATCGGTCCAGCTGGTCAGGTTGGTGGACGAGAACACCCGCCCCGCGTTGGAGTTCCAGTAGGTGCCGCTGTTGGACTGGTCGTCCGTGGCGTATATGTACATGCGGCCGTTGGTCACCAGGATCGACGGGTCCGCGGCGAACCGCTGAACGAGGGGATTCGCAGCCTGCGCCGGCGTGCCCAGCCCGGCCACCAGTCCCGCCGTCACCGCGACCAAGACCGCGGCGAGGTACGCGACCATGCGCCGGAACGTGACAACCGACGCGCCGATCCCTGCACCGGGCGGCACTGCCGTGGCGGCCGGCTTTGCAGATGAACACCCAAGCGCCGCCCTCCCGGAAATCCTAGGCGAGTTGTCGGTCACGGCATGTTCTCCCTTCTGCCGGGTTGGACCGTCTCTGCGCTGGTGATGCTGGACTGGCGGCGGCAGTGGCCAAACGCCGCGCGGTTGTCGTACGCCGTATCGGCGTGATCGCCACGCCGCCGCCCTCGTTCAAGGCGTCGCGCCGACTGGACAGCCCAGTCCCACCTCGATTGCTAGAGCGGTCTCCATCGCGCCCCCACACCGCACTCCTCGTATCGCCTGGGTTACATCGGTAACGGAAACGAGAACGAGACGCTAGGGATCGAACTGACATGTTCAGGAACATTCAGACTCGAACGCTGCGGCAGGAGGTGCCTGAGAGAGCCGACGAACCTCGGCTCTTGCGGTGACCCGGCGGATGGTCGCAGCGACAGCGCGACCTGACCGCACGCCGAGAACACGTTGGTGTACCAAGCGAACGAGGTGCCGGTCCTCCCATACACCGTACTCGGTTGGGGTGGCCCGATTCGACGGGCCGTCACCGCGGTGTGGGGCAGTGGCTTCATAGGCGTCGTGGCAGTTCGAGTCCAGTGTGGAGTGCCGGCAGCGGGTGCCCTTGTTTGAGTGGAAGACCACCGAGCCGGCTACGACCGACTTTGCCGCCGCGACGATCGTTTCCACTGTGGACTATCCATCGTCGCCCAGGATCAGAGCGGTACGTGGCGTCCACTGGTCGCCATGGCGCAATGGCTGCTGAGCTGGTCACGCGGTATCGACAGAGCTGCATGTTGAGGGGTTTACATTTAACGTTTCAATCGATACCGTGGCGTTCGCGACGCTGCGTTGGAATACGTTTTCCGAGGACCGTCCTCTTCTTCAGGAGCACGCCCATGTTTCCTGCACCCTCGTTCCATCACCGGGCCTCCCGCTTCGCGTCCCATTCCCGCCTCGTGGCCGGGGCCGCGGTCGCCCTTCTCGCGGCCGGCGCCGTCGTCGGGATTGCGGCTCCCGCCCAGGCGGCCAACACGACCTACTATGTGGACTCCGTCGGTGGCGTCGACACCAACACCGGCCTTGACCAATCCCATCCGTGGAAGAGCCTCAGCAAGATCAATGCGACGACCTTCGGTGCGGGCGACCGCATCCTGCTCAAGGCTGGCAGCACCTGGACCGGACAGCTGTGGCCAAAGGGCTCCGGGGCAGCCGGTTCACCCATCGTGATCGACTCCTACGGCAGCGGCGCCAAGCCTCGAATCAACGGCGCCGGCACGGTCGCCGATGCGGTACGTCTGTACAACCAGGAGTACTGGACGATCCGCAACATCGAGGTGACCAATACCGCCCCGCCGACCGGCACCCCTGGGGCCAATCTCGGCGATTTCCGCGGCATTCACGTCGGCGGCAACAACAGCCAGACCCTCGACGGGTTCGTCATCGACGCCGTCAACGTTCACGACGTCACCGGCCAGGTGAACTGGATCGGCGGCGACACGGCCGACAACAAGCCCGGCATCACCTTCCAGACCGGCTGGGACGCGTCGAAGAAGACCGGTGGGATCGTTTTCGACACCACAGTGCCGAACATCGCCGCGCCGCCGAGCACGCCGACCATCCTCAACGACGTGACGATCCAAAATTCGAGGATCTCCAACACGTCGTTCGCCGGCATCGTCGTCAAGCAGTACACGGGTTCGAGTCCAGGCGCGGTCGCGACCGGATGGGGCACCCGCGCCAGCGCGACGGACTCGAAATTCAAGCCGCACACCAACTTCACGATCCGGGACAACTACATCACCCAGGCCGGCACGGCGTACGGCTGTAACGGGATCTACCTCACCGACGTGCGCGGCGGCACGATCGAACGCAACGTCGTGGACAAGACCGGCACCTCCGGCATCGAGACGTACTTCGCCGACAACGTCACGATCCAGTTCAACGAGGTCTTCGGCACCTCGCAGAAGGCGGGCGGGGCGGACTCCAACGGCATCGACGCCGACAAGGGCACCACCGGGCAGGTCGTGCAGTACAACTACGTCCACGGCAACGGCGACGGCATCCTGCTGTGCCAGTTCTCCTTCGGCAACGTCGTGCTGCGCTACAACGTCATCACCAGCAACACCCGCTACCAGATCTACCTGCACTCCGACGCCGCCGCCCGGGCGCAGATCTACAACAACACCATCTACAACGACGCCAGCAACTATCTGGTCTACGGCTACGGCAAGTATCTGACCTCCACGTATGCCATCAGGAACAACATCTTCTACTCGACCAGGGCTAATGCCGCCCTCTCGATCAGCTCCACTGTCACGTACAGCCACAACCTCTACGGTGGAGCGACCCTGACCGTCCCCGGCGGAGACTCGAGGCCCGTCGTGGCAAACCCGCAGTTCGTGTCCGCTCCGATCAACGCGCCCTCGGGCACCGCCGCCACCGGTCCCGCCTTGGCCGCCGCGTACGAGCTCAAGGTCGCCGCGGGCTCCCCGGCGGTCAACGCCGGCGTGAGCATCGCCAGCAACGGCGGCCGCGACTATGAGGGGAACGCGCTTTACAACGGCGCCCCGGACATCGGCGCCTTCGAGCAGCCGGGCGGCGGTGGCTCGGCTACCCGTTATGAGGCGGAAGCTTCGCCTGCGGTGTGCACGGGCACAATCGATGCCAACTGGTCGGGCTACTCCGGCAGCGGGTTCTGCAACGGCAACAATGCTGTCGGCGCGTACGCGCAGTTCACGGTCAACGCGAGCACGGCGGGGACGGCGAGCGTGAGCGTGCGGTTCGCCAACGGGACTACGACCGATCGGCCGGCCGATCTGATGGTCAACGGGTCGACGGTGCAGACGGTGTCGTTTCCGGGTACCGGAGCGTGGGGCACCTGGGGCACCAAGGCGGTGACCGTCTCGCTCGCCGCTGGCAGCAACACAATTCGGCTCAGCCCGACCACGACCGGCGGACTGGCCAATATCGACTACCTCGACGTCTCGACGCCCTAGCGGTAGTTTGTTGACTTACGTCCGGTTTAGAACTCGGCGTTGACGTCCAGGCGGTAGCCGGCAGCGGTGGTCCGCACCCGATCGGCGCCCAGCGCCCAGTTGGGTGGCTGCCTGCGGTGCCGGCAGGGCGAGGGTCGGCCTGGCGGCGGTGGCACAATGCCCGACATGCGAGGTGCAGCGAGCCGACGTGGCAGGCGCACGGCCGCGCCGACGTTGCACGACGTGGCGCGCGAGGCCGGGGTGTCGGTCGCGACCGCGTCCCGCGCGTTGAACGGCAGCAGCACCCGCAACGTGAAGCCCGAGTACATCTCGCGGGTCCTGGCCGCCGCTGAGCGGCTCAACTACCAGCCGCACCTGTCCGCCCAGGCGATCGCGCTGGGCTCCACCCCGACGGTGGCATTGGTGGTCAGCGACGTCGACGACCCGTACTTTTCGTCGATCGCGGCTGGTGTGATCGACGCGGCGGTGGCGCAGCGGCTCGTCCCGACCGTGGCGATCGCCGACCGGTCGCCGGATCGCGAGCTGCAGATCGTCCGGACGCTGCGCGGCCAGCGTCCCCGCGTGATCATCGTGGCGGGCAGCCGGATCGATGGATCCGGCACCGACGCCGCCCTCGGTGAGGAGCTGGCCGCCTACCAGGCGGCCGGCGGTCAGGTGGTCCTGGTCAGCCAGGAGGGCCTGCCGTTTCCGACCGTGGCGATCGACAATGCTGGCGGGGCCCGGCGTTTGGCGATCGCGCTGGTCGAGCGGGGCTACCGGCGGATCGCGGTGCTGTGCGCCGCACCGGCGATCCGCACCTCCCGGGAGCGCTGTGACGGCTTCCTGGCCGGTCTGGTCGAGGCCGGCGCGCCGGAGCCGTTGGTGCTACAGACCGGCTTCACCCGCGCGGGCGGGTACGACGCGACCCGGGATTTGCTCGCCGACCGGCGGCCCGATGTCGACGCGGTGGTCGCGGTCAACGACGTGATGGCGATCGGTGCCATGACGGCGATCCGGGACGCGGGACTCAACCCAGGCCGTGATCTTGGGGTTGCCGGGTTCGATGACATCAGCTGGTGCGTGGACCTGGACCCGGCGCTGAGCACGGTCGCCGTCCCGCTGCACCAGGTTGGTGTGACGGCGATGGAGGTCGCTCTCGGCGGCGACCACCAGCCGCGGGTCATACCTGTCACCACGACCGTGGTCCTGCGGGACAGCACACCGCCGCGCTGAGGGAGTGGAACCACGTGCCCCATCCAGCCAGGCCCACCGTCACGCTGCACGACGTGGCGCCCGCCCCCGGCGTCTCGCTGCCGCCGCCCTCCCGCGTCCACGGCGGCAGTGCCCGCACCCCCGCCCGGGAGTACGCCGGGCGGGTGCTGGCGGCGGCGGCTGCGCTGCGCTATCCCGCCGACGCGTCGGCCCGCGCCATGCGCCGAGCCAGCGATTCCATCGCCCTGGTCGCCGACGATCTCACCACCGCCTCGATCGGTCTGGTCCTGGCCGCCATGGAGCGCGAGGCGCGCACTGTCGACGCGTTCGTCACGGTCGCCTCGACCGGGGGGACACCGCCACGGCAGCTGGAGACCGTGCGGCTGATGTGCGCGTTACGCCCGCGCGCCCTGGTGCTCACCTCGAGCCGGATCGACGCGGACGTCCTCGCGGGCCGGCTGCTGCGGGAGTTGCTCAACTACCAGCGCGACGGCGGCCGGGTCGTAATCTTCGGCGACACTGACATGCCGTTTGACGGGTTCAGCGTGGACAACCGGGCTGGCGCAGCTAAGGTCGGCGCCCACCTGGCCGATACCGGGCACCGGCGGGTGACGATTCTGGCCGGTAGCCCGGATCGGGCCAACGTCAGCGCCCGCGCGGCCGGCTTCACCGACGGCCTGGTGGCCGGTGGCGTGGATCCGGCGGATGTCCGGCTCGTGCACTGCGAGGTCAGCCGGCAGGGCGGTTTTGAGGCGGTAGGCCGGTTGCTCGCCGCCGGGCCGCTGGACACCGAGGCGCTGGCCTGCGCCAACGACGTGATCGCGATCGGCGCGATGTCCGCCCTGCGCGCGGCCGGCGTGCGAGTGCCCGAGCAGGTGTCGGTCACCGGCTTCGACGACATCCCGCTGGCCACCGATGTGACGCCGCGCCTGACCACGATCGCGATCCCGCTCGCCCGGATCGGCCGCGACGCCATCCGCATGGCGTTGGATGAGCAGGGCGAGCCGATGCGCGTGACCGAGCGGGGCGAGCTCGTAATCCGCGACAGCACTCGCCCCCGCGCCTGACAGTAAGACCACCCCTTCGAAACGCTTGACGGGCCGCAGCCTGCGGTGCAAAGTGTGGAATACGTTTTCCCGGCTGGTCAGAGAGCATTCCGCCGGGCCGGTGGGGCATGCGTGGGGAGGGAACGGATGAGCGCGCTCGGGGAACTGCGGCGCATCCGGGGGAGCGCCCGCGGCTCACCCCGCAAAAAAGACAACCGAGCCGCTCTCCTGTTCCTGCTGCCCTGGTTCGCCGGGTTGGGGTTGATCACGGTCGGTCCGGTCGCCGCGTCACTGGTGCTTGGCTTCACCGACTACAACCTGATCCAGGCGCCGGAGTTCAACGGCGTAGACAACTTCACCCGGATGCTGTCCGACGAGCGGCTGTATAAGGCGCTTCGGGTGACGTTCATCTACGTGGTGGTGTCGGTGCCGGTGCAGCTGGCCTGCGCGCTGGCGCTGGCGATGCTGCTGGACCGTGGGTTGCGCGGGTTGGCGTTCTACCGGTCCGCGTTCTACCTGCCGTCCCTGCTCGGGTCGAGCGTCGCGATCGCGGTGCTGTGGCGCCAGATCTTCGGTGCGGACGGGCTGGTCAACCAGATCCTCGACCTGATGGGTATCCAGGGGCGCGGCTGGATCTCGGACCCGAGCACCGCTCTGTCGACGCTCATCGTGCTCAACGTGTGGACGTTCGGCGCCCCGATGATCATCTTCCTGGCCGGGCTGCGGCAGATCCCGGTGATGTACTACGAGGCCGCGCAGACCGACGGTGCCAACAGGTGGACCCAGTTCTGGCGGATCACGCTGCCGCTGCTGTCGCCGATCATCTTCTTCAACCTGGTGCTGCAGATCATCCATGCGTTCCAGTCGTTCACGCAGGCCTTCGTGGTCTCCGGTGGCAGCGGGGGACCGTCGGACTCGACGCTGTTCTACACGCTCTACCTGTACCAGCGGGGGTTCAACAGCTTCGACATGGGCTACGCGTCGGCGCTGGCCTGGCTGCTGCTCGTGATCATCGCCGCGTTCACCGCGGTCAACTTCTGGGCCGCCAAGTATTGGGTCTTCTACGATGACTGATCTCAAGCACCGTCCACCGCCCGCCGCTGCCGTCGACGCCCCGCCCGCGCGCCACCCGCTGGGCGTCGCCAAGCGGCTGCGGACCACGGTCAAGCATCTCGGACTGATCCTGCTCGCGCTGATCATGCTGTACCCGGTGCTGTGGATGGTGGTCAGCTCGCTGCGGCCCAACAACGAGATCTTCCGCAGTCCCGGCCTGGTGCTGGACGGCCTGCATACACAGAACTACGGCGAGGGGTGGGATGCGCTCGCCTCGCCGTTCGGCCACTACCTGCTCAACTCGGCCATCGTGGTGCTGGCCTGCATCATCGGGAACCTGGTGTCGTGCTCGATGGCGGCGTACGCCTTCGCCCGGCTTGACTTCACCGGCAAGCGGATGTGGTTTGCGATCATGCTGGGCACGATCATGCTACCGATCCACGTGATCATCGTGCCGCAGTACATCCTGTTCTCGCAGTTGGGCTGGATCAACACGTTCTTGCCGCTGATCGTGCCGAAGCTGCTGGCCACCGACGCGTTCTTCGTGTTCCTCATGGTGCAGTTCATCCGCGGCCTGCCGCGGGAGCTGGACGAGGCGGCGCGGATCGACGGCTGTGGCCATGGGCGGATCTTCTGGCGGATCATCCTGCCGCTGATGAAGCCAGCGCTGGCTACTACGGTGATCTTCACGTTCATCTGGACCTGGAACGACTTCTTCAGCCAGCTCATCTACCTGACCGACCCGCAGATGTACACCGTGCCGGTGGCGCTGCGATCGTTCGTCGACTCCACCGTCAACACGTCCTGGGGCTCCATGTTCGCGATGAGCGTCGTGTCGCTCGTGCCGGTCTTCCTCGCGTTCCTGCTCGGCCAGCGCTACCTGGTCAAGGGCATCGCGACCACCGGAATCAAATGACCCCCGAAAGGAATCCACCATGCGAAAACTCGGTGCCATCCTTCTCGCCGCCACAATGACCTTCGGCGTCGCGGCCTGCGGCGGCGGCTCCGACGCCGGCGAGGAACTGTCCGAGGAGCCGGTCACGCTGCGGTTCACCTGGTGGGGCTCGGACGCCCGCCACCAGCGCACGCAGCAGGTGATCGACTTGTTCAAGAAGGAACACCCGAACATCACGGTCAAGGGCGAGTTCAAGGACTGGAACGGGTACTGGGAGAGCCTGGCCACCACGGTCGCCGCCAACGACGCCCCGGACATCATCCAGATGGACGAGCTGTACCTGGCCTCGTACGCAGAGCGGGGGGCATTGCTCGACCTCGGCACCGCCAGCAAGCACCTGAAGACCGGCGACTTCGAGGCCAGCGCGCTCGACACCGGCAAGGTGGACGGCAAGCAGTACGCGCTGCCGGTCGGCCTGGCCGCGTACTCCATTGTGGTCAACACCGACCTGCTCGCCCAGTACGGCGTCCAGCTCCCCGACGACAGCACCTGGACATGGGACGACCTCAAGCGGATCGGCGGCGAGATCTCCAAGGCCAGCGGCGGCAAGGTGACCGGCGTGCAGTCGTGGGGCTTCAATGACGCGGGCGGCCTCAACATCTGGGCCCGGCAGGCCGGCGCCTCCCTGTTCGACGACAAGGGCAACGTGGCTATCCCGCCAGCGGTACTGGCCAAGTACTGGACCTACCTCGCCGACATGGCCAAGAGCGGGGTCGCCCCGCCGCCGTCGGTGACCGTCGAACGGGCCAGCGCCGGCCTGGACCAGTCCGGCACCGCGACCAATACGTCGGTGTTCGCCACCTGGTGGAACACGCAGCTGACCTCCCTGACCGCGGCCAGCGGCAAGAAGCTCAAGCTGCTCAAGCTGCCCGGCGAGGCGACCGCCGCGAGCCCCGGCGCCTACTACAAGCCCTCCATG
This sequence comes from Micromonospora sp. CPCC 205371, assembly GCF_026130045.1. Taxonomy (GTDB): domain Bacteria; phylum Actinomycetota; class Actinomycetes; order Mycobacteriales; family Micromonosporaceae; genus Phytohabitans. The sequence continues at coordinate 15,578 of NZ_JAIBNX010000100.1, read as the reverse complement.
TTCTGGTCGATCTCGTCCCGCTCCAAGCACCCCGCCGAGGCGGCCCTGTTCGTCGACTTCCTGGCCAACAACGAAGCGGCCGCCAAAGTGCTACTCACTGACCGGGGCGTACCGGCCAATACCAAGATCCGCACGGCGATCACCCCGCAGCTGGCCGAGACGGACAAGGCAGCCGTCGCCTACCTGGACACCCTCAAGGTCGGCGCCGCGCCGCGGGTCACGCCGAACGGCGCCAGCAGCATCGAGGCCATCCTCAAGCGGCACACCGAGGAAGTCCTGTTCGGACGGTCCACGCCGGACGAGGCAGCGGCCGCGTTCATCAAGGAACTTCAAGCCGAGATCGACGCCGCGTGACCGGCCGGTGGGCCGGCCGCCACGGCCGGCCCACCGCCGGGGGAGGAACGAAGGGACACCAATGGCAGGACGCAGGTACCGGACCGCGATCGTCGGCACTGGAGGGATCGCCGTCGCTCACGTGCAGGCCTTACATGGGCTCGCGGACCGGGCTGAGGTGGTCGCCGTCGCCGACGTCGACCTGAGCCGGGCCAAGACGTTCGCGGAACGGTGGGACGTGCCGCACGCCTATGACGGCGTGGCCGAGCTGCTAGACACGCAGCAGCTGGACCTGGTGCACCTGTGCACCCCGCCGGAGCGGCACGCCCCCCTCGCGCTGGAATGCCTGCGGGCCGGAGTCACCGTCCTGGTGGAAAAGCCGCCAACGCTGTCCCTGGCCGAGATGGACGCCCTGGTCGCGGCCGAACGCGTCAGCGCCGGCCACGTCGCCACGGTGTTCCAGCACCGCTTCGGCTCGGACGCCTTCCGGTTGCGGCGGATGGCGGCTGCCGCGGAGCTCGGGCGGCCGCTGGTGGCCACCTGCTCCACCTTGTGGTACCGCGACGAGGACTACTTCGCCGCACCCTGGCGCGGCACCTGGGAGTCCGAGGGCGGCGGACCCACCATGGGGCACGGCATCCACCAGTTCGACCTGCTGCTGTCGGTCCTCGGGCCGTGGCGCGAGGTCACGGCCCTGGCGGTGCGGCAGGCGCGGTCGACCGACACCGAGGACGTGTCGATGGCTCTGGTCAGCTTCGACAACGGCGCGGTCGCCTCGGTGGTCAACTCAGTGGTGTCGCCGCGGCAGACCTCCGCGCTGCGGTTCGACTATGAGCACGCCACCGTCGAGGTCGACCATCTCTACGGCTACGACGACAAGGACTGGACGCTCACCCCGGCACCGGGTCACGATGCCGTCCTGGCCGGGTGGACTGCGGCCGGTGCGGACGTGGCCAGCGGGCACCCGGCGCAGCTCGCGGCCGTGTTTGACGCCCTGGACCGAGGCGAGGCGCCGCCGGTCACCCTCGCCGACGCGCGTCGCACGATGGACTTCGTCGCCGCGCTCTACGCCTCCGCGTTCACCGGCGAACGCGTCCGCAGTGGACAGATCGGCCCGGACAGCCCGTTCGCGACGCGGATGGACGGCACCGGCGCCCCATGGAAGGAAACCCAGCGCCCCGTGACGAACCCCGCCTGAGCCGCCGCATCGCCGCCACATCCCCGGAGGAGCTCAAGATGCCGTCCGCACGCCGACGCACAGCCGCCGCGGCACTCCTCGTGCTCGCCGCAGCCGCGATCGTCCACATCGGATCACCGGCTGCCGCGGCCGCCGCGGGAGTGACCTACTACGTCAGCGCGGCCGGTGGCGACGCCGCGTCGGGGCTGGACGAGACGCAGGCCTGGCGCAGCCTCGCCAAGGTCAACCAGACGACGTTCCAACCCGGTGACCGGATCCTGCTGCGCGCCGGGGACCGCTGGCAGGGCCAGCTGTGGCCCAAGGGCTCGGGCGCGGCCGGTAGCCCGATCACGATCGACCGGTACGGCACCGGTGGCAAGCCAGGCGTCGACGGGGCCGGCGGGGTGGGTGACGCCGTCCGGCTCTTCAACCAGGAGTACTGGACGATCCGGAACCTCGAGGTGACCAACGACAACGGCACGGCCGGGGACAACCTGCGCGACTTGCGGGGCATCCACGTCAGCGGCGACAACAGCCAGACGCTGGACGGGTTTGTGATCGACGGCGTCGACGTGCACGACGTATCCGGCGAGGTCAACTGGATCGGCGGCAGCGTCGCGGACAACGCACCCGGCATTCGCTTCCAGACCGGGTGGGACGGCTCGAAGAAGACCGGCGGCATCGTCTTCGACACCACCGTCCCGAACATCACCGCCCCGCCGACCACGCCGACGATCCTCAACGACGTGCTGATCCAGAACTCGACGATCGCCAACACGTCGTTCGCCGGGATCGTGGTCAAGCAGTACACCGGGGACGGTAGGAACTCGGAAGGCCAGACGATCGCGACCCCGACCGGCTGGGGCACCCGGCAGAACGCGACCGACCCGAAGTTCGCGCCGCACACCAACGTGCGGATCCGCAACAACTTCGTCACCCAGGAGGGCACCCCGTACGGGTGCAACGGCATGTACATCACCAACGTGCGCGGTGCGGTGATAGAGCACAACGTCGTCTACCGGGCCGGCACCTCCGGCATCGAGACGTACTTCGCCGACGATGTCACGTTCCAGTTCAACGAGGTGTACGAGACGCAGCAGAAGGCCGGCGGCGCCGACTCCAACGGCATCGACCCGGACAAGGGCACCACCCGCCAGGTCGTCCAGTACAACTACCTGCACGGCAACGGCGACGGCCTGCTGCTGTGCCAGTTCGTGTTCGGCGACGTGGTGGTGCGCAACAACGTGATCCGCGGCAACACCCGCTACCAGATCTACCTGCACTCGGACCGGGCCGCGCGGGCGAAGGTCTACAACAACACGGTCTACAACGACCGCAGCAACTACCTGATCTACGGCTACGGCAGCTCGCTCGAGGCCGGCTACGACATCAGCAACAACCTGCTCTACTCCACCCGAGCCGGTGCCACGCTGACCACCAGCCCGACCATCACCTACCGAGGCAACCTCTACGGCGGCGCGACGCTGGCCGTGCCGACCGGCGACACCACGGCGGTCACCGGCGACCCACTCTTCTCCGACCCGGCCGCCGGCCCGTCCGGCACCGCCGAGACCGGCCCCCGGCTCGACTCGGCGTACGGGCTACGGGTGCGCTCCGGCTCCCCGGCGATCAACACCGGCACCGTCGTGGAGGACGACGGCGGCCGCGACTACGCCGGCAGCCCGCTGTACAACGGAGCGCCCGACCTCGGCGCGTTCGAATACGCCACCGCACCGGGCGCTACGACCGAGTCGGTGACCGGCACCGTGCGCACACCCGCCGGAGCGCCCGTGGCCGGCGCGGTAGTGACCGTGGCCGGCGCGCCCGCCACCGCGACCACCGGCACCGACGGCCGCTTCTCGGTGCGGGACGTGCCGTTCGCCGACGGGATCACGATGACCGCGACCCGCAACGGGTACACGACAGCCACCCTGACCGTCGACGTGCGGCCGGGAAACACCACCACCGTGCCGATCGAGATGGCCTCCACCAGCGTCGTCGGGACCGTGGCCGGCCGTGTGCTCGACCAGGCCGCGCGGCCGCTGGCCGAAGGTGTGGTCACCGTGGTCGACGGCGACCAGATCTTGGGTACGGCGACCAGCGACGCGACCGGCGAGTTCGAGGTCGAGGAGGTGCCGATCGGGTCGGGGTACACCGTGCGGGCCAGCGCCGGCGGCTACACCACGGCGACCCGGTCCGGCGTCGAGGTCACGCCGGCGGCCACCACACAGGTCGGCGCGCTGCTGCTTACCCGCCCGACGCCGGACTACCTGGCCGTCCACGACTTCGACGACCTGACCACCGGACCGCTCACCACCGGCGGGGGGCTGACCGTCAGCGCCGCCGGCGGGCAGGTCGAGGTGGTCGAGAAACCGTCGGCCGCCGGCAAGAGCGCCAAGCTGACCCGCACCGCCAACAGCGGCCGCACGAGCGTCGCCCGGACGTTCAGCCCGCCGCTCACCGGCATCGTCACCGTCGAGGCACGGGTCATGATCGACCAGCCGTACGTCTCCGGAAACCACTGGTGGGCCGTGCCGTACATCCGTAACAGCAACGGCCAGAACGCGATCAGCGTCGCCTTCACCAAGAACACCATCATCGCCTACTCCGGCACCACGACCCGTACGCTCGGCGCATACGAACTGGGCCGCTGGTACCACGTCGCCACCGTCATCGACACCGTGAACCAGCGGTTCGACCTGTACCTGGACGGGCAGCGGCTGCTGGACGACGCGGCGTTCCGCAACCCGATGGACGGCGTCGCTCAGATCGACTACTACGCCGACAGCTCCAACTACGGCAGCGTGCACCTGGACGACATCCGCATAGCGCAGGGCGTCGCGCTGCGGCCGGACGACGCCGCCCTGGCCAGCCTCCAGACCGACCGGGGCGAGCCGGAGGCGAAACCCGGCGGCGGATACCTGCTCGACGTGCCGGCGCGGGTGGCGCAGGTTGAGGTGACCGCGGTCGCCCGCAGCCCGTTCGCCCGTTCGGTGGCGATCGACGGTGAGCCGGTGCCCGGACCCCAAGCCTCCCGTACCGTCGCGCTCGGACCGTCCGGAAAGGACATCCCGATTCTGGTCGTGGCCGAGGACGGCACCGGAGCCACCTACGCGCTGGAGATCAGGCGGCGCTCGCTGGCCGCCGACGCCACCCTATCCACATTGGACACCAGCGCCGGCACGCTTGAGCCGGCCTTCGACCCGGACCGCTTCCAGTACCGCCTCGCCGTGCCCTACGAGACCCGGACGGTGACGATCACGCCGACCGCCACCAACCCGCAATCCGTCATCACCGTGGCAGGCCAGCGCGTCCCCAGCGGCGGCGCCTCGACCCCGATAACACCGGCAGTAGGGGACACCGAGGTGGCCATCGACGTCGATTCCCAGGACGGCACGGCCAACGCGCGCTACACCGTCACCGTGTCCCGAGCCGCGCCGCAGCTGCCCCAGGACGGCGCGACCAAGGTGCCCGGACGAGGCGTGCTGTCCAGTACCAGCGGCTGGAGCGAAGGCCTGCACGACGGAACGTTCGACGTTGTCATGAACATGTGGTGGGGCGTGAACGCCAGCGTCTTGGTGCTCTACGAGAACGGCACCGAGATCGCCCGCCGCGACCTCACCCCGGCCACACCCGCCGCGCAGAAGGCCACCGTGCCCGTAACCGGCCGGCCCAACGGCACCTACGTGTACACCGGTGAGCTGCGCAACCAGGCCGGCATCACCGACACGACGCGGGTGATCGTCACCGTCACCGACGCCAACCCGGGCACACCGGTGCTCAGCAGCGACAACTGGGACCGCGACGGCGACTACACCGTACGGATGAACATGTGGTGGGGCACCAACGCCACCCAATACCGGCTGTACCAGAACGGCGTGCTCATCGATACCCAGCAACTCAACGCGGACACGCCGAACGCCCAGCACGCCGCAACCGTCCTCACCGGCCGCCCGGCGGGCACCCACACGTACGTCGCCGAACTCACCAACGCCGCCGGCGCCACCCGCAGCACTCCGCTGACTATCACGGTGCGCGGCTGACCAGCTCAAAGCGAGTCGAGGCACATCGATTGACAGTTATGTGCTCGATCGGGACACTAACTGATGCAGCCTGTCGATGGGAGCGCTCACAGGCAGTCATGACCTGCACAAACCCCGTAGCGAGTCTCGTCATCATCCGACCTGGAGATCATCATGCTTTCACGCCGACAGCGCGTCGCGCTGCTCTCCGCCTGCGCGGCGGTGGCGGTGACGGGTGCCGCGGTGCTAACCGCCGCGGTGGCTTCCGCGGCGGTGACCCGCTATGAGGCCGAAACCTCGCCGGCCACATGCGACGGTGTCATCGAGTCAAACCACACTGGCTACTCCGGTAGCGGCTTCTGCAACGGCAACAACACGGCGGGAGCGGCTGCCCAGTTCACCGTGACCGCGTCCGCCGCCGGCACGGCGACGATCGCCGTCCGGTACGCCAACGGCACCACCGCCAACCGGCCGGCCGACGTGCTGGTCAACGGAGCTGTCGCGCTGTCGGGCGCCGCGTTCAACGGCACCGGCGCGTGGACGGCGTGGGCCACGACGACCGTGACCGCGTCGCTGAACGCGGGCAGCAACACCATCCGGCTCAGCCCCACCACCGCCGCCGGGCTGGCCAACATCGACTATCTCGACGTCGAGGTCGGCGCCTCGCCCTCGCCCTCTGCGACCGCGTCACCCACCACGACGTCGCCGCCGCCGGGCCGGCCCTCCCAGTGCACCGGGAGTTCGCCGATCACCTGCCACTTCGCTGTCTCCCCTGGCAACTACACAGTGACCGCCTGGATCGGTGACCGCGCATCGGCCGGCAACACGTCGATGTCCGTTGAGGCCCGCCGGCGGATCGTGCCGGCGGTCACCACCGCCGCTGGCACCATCACGCAGTACGTCGTCACCATCAACGTGCGACAGCCAGAAGGCCAGCCCACCGGGCAGGGCGGCACCGGCACCTCCGGCCTGACCATCACGTTCGCCGGTTCCGCGCCCAAGCTTTCGGGACTGACCGTCCAGGCGGCAAGCAACCCGCTCGTGGTCTACCTGGCCGGCGACTCCACGGTGTGCGACCAGATGATCGCCCCGTACGCCGGGTGGGGGCAGATCCTGCCCACCCGCGTGTCCGCCGGCGCGGTAGTCGCGAACTACGGCGACTCGGGCGAAAGCTCGGGCAGCTTCCTGAGCAACTCGGCACTGTTCCCCACGATGCGACCGTTGATCAGAAGCAACGACCTGGTGCTGATCCAGTTCGGCCACAACGACAAGTCCACGACCGCATCAACCTTCCGCGGCAACCTCACCACGATGATCAGCCAGGTGCGCGCCAGGGGCGGCATACCCGTCCTGGTCACCCCACCAGTGCGGCGGCGGTTCGACGGCAACCAACTCGACGCCACCGCCCTGCACGTCAACGGCGTCGGCGTCAACCTGCCGGCCGAGATGCGCAGCCTCGGCTCCTCGCTGGGCGTGCCGGTGATCGACCTGACCGCCAAGAGCGAGGCCCTGGTCGAGTCCATGGGCCCAACCAACTCCGCCCAGCTCTACCTGCGCCAGTCGGTAGATGGCGTCACCGACAACACCCACTTCTCCGAATACGGCGCCGGGAGGATGGCCGACCTGGTCGTCCAAGGCATCCGCGAACGCAACCTCTCCCTAGTCAGCTACCTGCGCTGACGACCCGTGGCGGCCCGACCACGCAGTGGAGGAGCGGCATGAAATGAAAGGAAGGACGAGTGACATGGGACGACGTACGCCGCTAGCTGTGGTGTGGCTGCTCTTGGCCACTGCCGTAACCTTCAACATCGCCGTTGCTCCACCCGCCAAAGCGGCCGACGTCCCGCCGAACCCACTAGACAAACCTGGCTGGATTCTTGACAGGAACGACGAGTTCAACGGCAGCCTCGATACGAGCTTGTGGATCACCAACTACCTAGAATCACGAACCCCGGAATGGCGTTCCAGAGCACGATACGGATTCAGAAACAACGCCCTTGTGTTGCGGATCGACAACGATCAACCAGCGTATTACGCAAACGATCCGATGAAGGTTTCGAGCATCCAGACGGGGCAGCGGACTGGCCTGCACAAGGACTCTCCCTATGATCATTCGATTCCCACCGTCATGAACTACGCGCCTAAGTACGGTTACTTCGAAATCCGCGCGAAGACGTCCGCGAGAAGCGGAATCCACGCCGCTTTCTGGACGGTCGGCAGGCAAGACACGTCGACCCAGCGAGCGGAGATCGACATCATGGAACACCCGGGCAGGACGCCGCGGAACTTCAACTTCAGCCTGCACAAATGGTCGGACCCGAACGTCCCGGAAGTGAATCACTCCGTTTCGGTGGGTTTTGACGTCGCGAGCGAGATGCACATCTACGCGCTTGAGTGGACGCCAACCGAGATCAAGCTGTATGTGGACAACGTATTGAAGGACACGATATCCGCGTCTCCGGCCTACGCCTCGCTGTTCCTGCTCGGCATCTACGAGAACGCTGGGTGGACCGGATCTGTCGATCCCAACGACCCCAGGCCGAAGGAATTCGTCGTCGATTACTTCCGCGCCTACCGGAAAGCCGACACGGCTCCTATCGTCAGTGGTGCGGCCTACAAGATTAGGAACGTGGCGACGGGGAGGTACCTGGACTCGGAACTCAACGGCGGGCTTGCCCTCACCGGCTCCAGCACGTACGACGATCAGCAATGGGTCGCCAACCAGCAAGCCTCCGGCGCATGGACCTTCAGGAACGTGAGGACCGGGCGGCACTACCTCGACACCGAGGCCACGAACAACGCCGTCATCTGGAACACCGGCGAAGTCATCGCCGACTCGTCATGGAACCTTGAGCCGACCACCGGAGGCATCCGCCTCAAGAACATCTATCCCGGCAGGTCCTACATGTACGGTACATCCGCCGGTGAGGTGAAATGGAACACCGGATCGACCGACAGCAACACAGTCTGGGCCTTCGAACGCCAGTAGCCGAGTACTGAAAGAAGGCGGGACCGACGGCAGTCCGCCGGTCCCGCCTTCTCAGCGCCCGAGCTCTGCGCCGGCCAGCTCAGCCCCACCGTTGGAGCAGCCGGTCGTACTCCGCCTGGGTGATGGGCAGCACCGTGCCATGCCGTGGCCGGCCGGGCATCGTGTAGCTGGAGACCGCGGTCCACCGTCCGGAGTCCAGGTCGGTCGTGGTGAAGGGAATGTACCCGCGGCCGCCGTACTCGTCGATGAACATGTACCACCGCTCCTCGGTGTTCGATTTGAACACCGTTGGTCCCTCGCCCTGGCTGATCGTGCCTCGGCCGATGCATTCGGCCACGAAGGAATAGCTGCGGTTGAGGATGGTCGTGGACTTCTCTTCGAGGATGAACTTGCCGCACGCCGACTGCGAGCTACTCCGCTCGTCCTTTGTGAGCCGGTAGTAGGTGCCGTTGTGCTTGGTGAGCGTCGAATCGATCGTCGAGTAGCCCTTGTCCACCCACACCTGGGCCGTGCTGAAGGTGCGGAAGTCGCTCGTCGTGGCGTACAGCATCCGGTTGTAGGTGCTGGCGGTGTGGTTCGGGTCGCTGGTGGAGTACAGCTTCGAGGCCCAGAAGACGACGTACTGACCGAGGCCCTCGTCGTAGTACGCCTCGGGCGCCCAGGTGTTGCCGGCCGTGTCGGGGGAGACCCGCTGCAACCGCGGGGCGCTCCAGTTCACCAGGTCGGTGGACTCCCAGACCACGATGGACTTGCTGCCGGTGCGCTGTGCGGCGTCCCAGTTGCCGTTGCCGTAGATCCGTAGGTCGGTGGCGATCTGGTAGAACTTGTCGCCCTGCGGGGAGCGGATGATGAACGGGTCGCGTACCCCGCGGGTCCCGATACTTGAGGTCAGCACTGGCCGTCCACCGTTGAGCTGGCGCCATCGGGTCGGATCGTTGCCCTGACTGAGCGCGAAGTAGACCTGTTCACCGGTGGAGGTGTTTTCGCCAGTGAAGTAGGTGAACAGATAGCCGGCATACTTCTGGCCGGGACTGGGACTCGGGCTCGAGCTTGGCGTCACGCTCGGGCTGGGGCCGCCACCGACGCGGACGAGCTGCCATTGCTGGTTCGTCGTACCGGTGTCGGTGTACTGGGAGATCCGGGCGCCATCGGCGGTGGACCGCTCCCACACATCCAACGCCTTGCCGCTGTTGCGGTTGATCAGCTTGACGTAGCCGCTGTCGGTGTCGACGACCCGGAAATGCTGGTTGGTCCCGCCGTGGTCGGTCCACTGCACGACATTCGCACCGTCCGCAGTGGACGCGCTCGCCACGTCGATCACCTTGCCGCTGTGCCGGGCCCGGAGTTTGTAGTAGCCGCCGCCGGCATCAACGAACTGGAACTGCTGGTTGGTCTGCTGGGTGCGGGTCCACTGCTGTACCACGGCGCCGTCCGCAGTGGACTGGCCCGCAATGTTGATCAGCTTGCCGCTGTCCCGCGCCACGATCTCGTAGTGGCCCGCCGTGTCGACCCCCCCCGCGTTTGCCCCGTGTGGCGCGGGCGCCCCCGCCGCGCCGGCGACGCCCGCCACGCCGATCAGCGCCAGCGCAGCCGGCCGCCGGCGGCGGTTACGAGCCGGGATGGGTGAAGATTTCATCGTTTGCCGTCCATCGATCCGTCGTTGCCCTGTGACCCGCGCGGATCCCGAGCGTCCGCGCCGAGGAGTTGCAGATTCTTGTTCGCCACTGCCGTCGACGTCAGCCAAGGCTGAAGTCGACTACTCGAATTGGTGAGGGTGTGGTGCCGCTCGACCGGCGCTGGTACAGGATGGACAGAACGCCGTCGACAGACAGCCGGGAGCGGTCGACGACGACCTCGCCGAAGGCGTTCAGGCCGGCCCCGTCGAACCGGAGTGTCCAATCGGTCCAGCCGCTGGCTTTGCTGGCGGTGACGATGCGCCCGTAGGGCAGGACCACGTAGGCGTTGTCGGCGCGGTCGAGGACGATCTGGGATCGGCCAAAGGCGTTCAACGCGACCGGGATCTCGATCTTGCGCCAGGTGCCCTGCGCGTTGCGGACGAGGTGGAACGCCCGTGCGGAGGAGCGGCGCTGGCTGGTGAAGTTGGTGACGCACTGGGTGAATCGGCCGGGCACGTAGCTGATGATCACGTGTGGCTGGCCCGTGGAGTCGACGGCCTGGCTCTCCTGGTTGATCAGGGCGTGGTCGGCGTTCAGTGGGTCGACCACGTGCCCGGGCGAGGTGACCGACACGAGGGTGCCGTTGGTCGTGCCGACCTGTTGGCCGGTGTTGTTGCGCCAGGTCCGGCCGCGGTCGTCGCTGTAGACATAGCCTGTGTCGTGGTTGCTGAGCCCACCGCGGTTGCACATGACCGCGGCGTTCTGCTCCCGCCAGGTGAAGGCGGCGTGTAGCCGGCCGTTCGGTCCGTACGTGAGGCCGTGCAGGTACATGTTGCGGCGTGTGCTGGTCGCGCCGTGCTGGCTCCAGTTGCCGGTCGCCGACGACCATCGGCCAAGGCGGCGCCACGTGGAGCCGTCGTACTCGACCAGTTCATTCGTGCCGTTGCCGGAGCCACCGGTGCGGTAGCTGAGCTGCAGCCGGCGTTCCGGGGTGATGGCGAACTGGGGGTAGGTGATCGCCCCCAGTTCCAGGCCGTCGAGTGTGCGTTGTACCGGCCCGAACGCGGTCGCCACCCAGCTACGGGAGCCGGCGTCGGTCAGTAGGCCGGCCTCGGATTTGACGTAGAAGACCCGGCTGTCGTGGGTGTCCATCGCCAGGTGCAACCGGCCGTCCGTCGGCGACACCCCGAGTGAGATGGAGTTGTGCGAGTCGTTGATGGTCAACGAGTGGGGAAGTTGCAGCGTCTGCCATGCTCCGCTCGGGAGCTGCCGGCGCGCGACGACGACCCGGCGGCTGGCCGTGTACCACGCCGCGTACTGGTAGCCAGCGAAGGTGAGGATGCCCTCCTGCTGGTACGAGGCGTTGTTCACTATGCCGTCATACGACACGAAGTACAGCGCCCGCGGGTCCAACTCCGTGTCCGCCAACCGCGTCACCGTTGGGCCTGCGGCCGCGCCAATCGCCGGTGCCGCAGCCGTCTGGGCGTTGCTGGTCGATGCGACGGCGACCGGGATAGCAAGCCCCACCACGAGGATGGACGCGGCCAGGCCTCTTCGGGCCTCACGCGTTCGAGATCCGAGCATTTGCGGGCTCCTTCGCCTGGGTGAAGTTTGTTGTCGGTGGCCTCCACGACGCGACGCCGGTTCGGCGCGGGCCGTGATCTTCATGGCGCTCACAGGTGGGTCGGGATGCGGTCAACACCGAGGCGGCAGCGTGCGTGCGGCCGCTCGGCCATGGCCGCTGTGAGCGCTCCCAGTCCGCGCTGTGTCAGACAGTGTTCCGGCCAGGCAGCTAACTGTCAATCGATGGGCGTCGACTTGGACTGGATGGGTGGATGTTGCGCTGACCCTGGGCGCGACCGGCTGGCCTGCGGCGGTCTCGCGGCGTCGCGTCGTTTGGACGGGGCGACGGCCACGATTGGCCTGCCGTCTGGGCGCCCATGGCTGACGTCCAACAGTTGACAATTAGATGTCTGGCAGTAACATTCTTTGACACATGTGAATGGGAGCGCTCACAGTGTTGAGGCCGGCTACCTCAGGCAAGGGCCACACCGCGCTGAGCGGCCGACCGGGGACCGAGCCGCCCGAGGATCAAGGAGGCATGTGGTCACGCAGCGCCGGCAGGCGTGAAGAAAGAGGTCGCGTCGCGGCCACCCCACTACGCCAAACCGCTCTGGTGGGCGACGTACCACGCCCCGCCACCCGCAATCCCGTCGCGTTCTGTACGCACACAGAACAGTGACGAGTAGCGCAAAGAGCCCCACCCCCATCCTGGCCGCACGGTCTGCGCCCACCTCACGGGTGGCGCAAGGCCGTCGCCATGCCGGACGTTGGCGTGCCCGATTCGGTACGCCGGCGCCGGAGCGGCGAAGCCCGCCGAACTATCTATGGACCGACTCAAGGAGTCATCGTGTCGATGCAACGACGGACGTTTCTCAAGGCGAGTGCTGCGGGAGCGGCGGCCGTGGGAGGCGCGGCCCTGCTTGGTACCTGGCAGGCGAACGCTTCGGTTGGTGTCCTGGACACCGCGCCGACCACGCCGTTCAGGGTAGGCGTACGCCGGTACAACTGGACGCGGGGCAGCCGCCCGTGCACCACCTACGTCTACTATCCGGCCACCGGCACCCCCGGCGGGAACCCCGTCACCGACGCCCCCGTCGCCGCCGGAGTCTTTCCCGTCTACAACTTCACCCACGGCTACGGCAGCAGCCCACAAAACTCGCTGTTCATCATCCGGGCGCTGGCCGCGGCCGGGTTCATCGTCCCGGCCCCGCACTTCCAGCACAACTTCAGTGACGTCAACAACGGCAACACCTCCCGGGACGTCTCGGAAATCATCACCCGGACCCTGGCCCTCAACGGCAGTGGACCCCTCGCGGGGCACATCAACACCAGCATCGGCGTCGGCGTGTCGGGTCACTCCCTGGGCGGCATGACCACCCACGGCCTGCTGACCTCCTGGCCCGACAGCCGGATCATCTCCGCCAACCCGCAGTCCTGTGTGGACATGGGCAACCCGAGCAGCACGGTCAAGGCCAAGGTCCTGTTCGTCCACGGCGACCGGGACTCGACCACGCAGTACTCCTCGGCCCGGCAGGCGTACACGGAGATGCCCGCCCCCAAGGCGTTCCTCACCTTCGTCGGTGGCAGCCACACCAGCTTCTGGAGTGACAGCCGCTTCCCCAACACGGTCGTCGACTGGGCGCGCTGGAGCATGTACGGCGACACCGCCGCCCGGGACCGCCTGCCATCCGACGCGGCCGGCTCCAACACCCGATGGGAGTTCGTCCCCGGCTCGGATGAGCCGACGGGGCAGCGGTACGAGGCGGAAACCTCGCCGGCGGTGTGCCAAGGCACGATCGATTCCAACCACTCCGGCTACTCCGGCAGCGGGTTCTGCAACGGCACCAACGCCATCGGCGCCTACTCCCAACTCACGGTGAACGCGGCGGCGGCGGGCACGGCCACGCTCGGAGTCCGGTTCGCCAACGGCACCAGCGGCGCGCGCCCGGCGAGCCTGGTCGTCAATGGAACCACGGTGGCGACGGTGTCCTTCGAAAGCACCGGCACCTGGACGGCATGGACCACCAAGACCCTGACCGCCGCGCTGACCGCCGGCAGCAACACCGTCCAGCTGGTTCCCACCACGGCGGCCGGTCTACCGAATATCGGCGCCATCGACGTTCGGTAGTCCGGCCGGCCGGCACAACATTCATGAGATGGGTCAACGTCATGCCACTCACCCGTACCAATGATCCCTCACCACTTCGCTCCCGTTCCCGCCGCCGCGTTCTGGTTAGCGTTCTGAGCGCACTGGCCGTGTTGCCGGTCGTCGTCGTTGCCAGCGCATCACCGGCCAGCGCGGACACCAGCCAGTTCCGGGGCGTGAACTGGGCCGTGCCGGGCGACAACTTCAAAAAGGTCCCCCTCGTCCTCGACGGGCTGAACCAATCGGACAGCTACGCGACCGTCCGGGCCAAGGCGGACGCCGTCTACAACGGGTTCGCGAGCCAACTCGGCGTCAACACCGTCCGGTTGCCGGTCAACACCCACACCGTTAGTTCGTCGTGGTGGAACGCCTACCGGGGCACCATCGACGCCGCGACCGCCAAGGGATTCAAAGTCATCCTCGCCTACTGGGAGGACGGAGCGGCGTCCGGCGGCCGGATCACCAACACGGCCGCCTTCAACTCGATGTGGAACACCGTCACCACCCAGTACGGGTCCAACAGCCTGGTCTACTTCGAGCCGATGAACGAACCGCACGGCTACAGCGCGTCGGAGTGGACGAATCTCGCCGCCTCGTGGATCAACGCTCGCCCGTCGATCCCGAAGGACCGGATCCTCGTCGGCGGCACCGGCTACAGCCAGGACATCAGGCCGGTCTGCGCCGACAGCCGCCTCAACGGCACGCTGCTGTCCTACCACCACTACGCATTCTTCTATGGCACGAAGGACTACGCCGGCTGGGTCCAGAGCTTCCGGGAGCGGCTGGGCAACTGCGCCTCGCGTGCGATCCTGACCGAGTTCGGTGCGCCGATGGATACCGGCCTCAACTACAACAACGCGAGCAGCACCGACAACTTCGTCCGGTACCTGCGCGCGGACACCGACTCCCTGCGGGACCTCCGCATGGGCTCGGTCTACTGGCCCGCGCTGGGCGGCAAAATCACCGCCGGACAGAACTACGACTGGTACTCCATGTTCGCGCTCAGCGGCAGCGGCACCAACCTGAGCGTGCGCATCCGCAACTCCACCGGCGCCGACCGCCTCAAGCACGGCTGGGGCGCCGACCGGCCGACGACACCTCGGTACGAGGCGGAGAGTTCCCCGGCAGTCTGTACGGGCACCATCGACTCGAACTGGTCGGGCTACTCGGGCACCGGATTCTGCAACGGTAACAACGCGACCGGGGCGTACGCCCAGTTCACGATCACCGCGGCGAGTGCGGGTACGGCCACGCTAGGAATCCGGTTCGCCAATGGCGCGACCGGAGCGCGGCCGGCGGACCTGGTGGTGAACGGTTCGACGGCGCAGGGCGTGTCGTTCGAGAGTACGGGGAGCTGGACCGGCTGGACCACGAAGACAGTGGTGGTGCCGGTGCAGGCGGGGAGCAACACGATCCGGCTGAATCCGACCACAGCCAACGGTCTGCCGAACCTCGACTACCTGGACTTGATGTAAAGCGTCTTCTCGCCGAAGTTGTTGCGCTGGCCGGGGCCGTCAACCCTGGCCAGCGGCCAAACCATCAGCCAGCTCTGGCTACCGCAAATGAGGCACGCGGCCATGGACTGGTTCCTCGACGTTTGACCGTCTGGAGTGGATGATGAGACGTGCCATTGTGCTGATGGCAGCGGTCATGGTGGCCCCTGTCGCGGTCGTCGCCATATCGGCGACGGGCAGCGATGCGGCAGCCGGACTGGTCTATTACGTGGCCCCGA
>NZ_JAIBNX010000010.1:19119-79096 GCF_026130045.1 Micromonospora sp. CPCC 205371 | reverse complement strand
GGCCCGGCCGCGCGCGGCCAGCAGGCGGACGTGGTCGAGCCGCGCCAGCGCGAGCGGTGGCAGCGCACCGATCCGCTCCTCCAGCGTGGCGGCCTCGGTCAGGTGGCGGTCGGCCGCGTCGAGG
Source organism: Micromonospora sp. CPCC 205371 (assembly GCF_026130045.1). Taxonomy (GTDB): domain Bacteria; phylum Actinomycetota; class Actinomycetes; order Mycobacteriales; family Micromonosporaceae; genus Phytohabitans. Next base: position 78,972 of record NZ_JAIBNX010000010.1, on the reverse strand, counting down.
TCGCCGAGCGCGTGCGCGATCACGCCGAGCACCCGCGACACGCTGCCCTGGACCGCGGTGATCGCGTTGGCGTGATAGGCGCGGTGCGGCACCAGCAGTTCGTAGCAGTGCCGCGCGACGGGCAGGTCGCCCAGCTTGGCGGCCGCCTCGCCACCCATCACCAGCACCGGCAGCCACAGCAGGTCGCGGGGCAGGTCGGCGAGGCGCGGGCGGAGCCTGTCGAGCCAGGCGGCGGCCTGCTCCCGATCGCCGAGCCGCATCCAGAACAGGCTGGTCGAGGACGTCACGATCGGCCACTCGCCGGCGAACTCAGTGAGCTCGTCGACGGCCGGGCGGATGCCCGGGACCTCGCCGAGCCAGGGCGTCAGCGACACCATGAAAGCCCAGTACATGCCCTCGCCGCTGGGGTCTTGCAGGGCGCCGCCGACCGCCCGCGCCTCCCCGGCCAGCCGGGTGGCGGCCTCGAACTGGCCGGCGATCGCGGCCCGGGTCGCGCGGGCGCGCAGCAGGTGCCAGCGCGCCAGCAGGCCCCCACGCCGCTCCACGAGCGTGGACAGGGCGGCCAGCTCGGCGTCGACGGCGGCCATCGTGCCGAGCTGGTACGCGGCGTCCATCCGCCACAGGTGACCCCACAGCTCGGTATCGGTGCGGCCGACCACCCCGGCCAGTTCCACCATGCGGGTGCCGAGGGCGAGCCGCTCGGCCACGTCTTCGGGCGCGCCGGCCACCTGGTGCCGGGCGTGCAGGGCACCGACCAGCGCGGCCGGGTCGCCGCTGCGCTCCGCCATCGCCATCGCCCGCCGGCTGATCCCGTCCGCCTCGTCGAGCCGGCCGGCCTGGGCCAGGATGAACGCGTGCTGCGCCAGCACGCCGGCGTGCCGGGCGCTGTCTTCGTCGCCGAGCAGGGCGCGGGCCCGCTCGCACAGCGCGGCGCCCTCCTCCCCGTACGCGAAGCCGCGCACCACCACCGCCGCGGCCGCCGCCAGGTCGGGCCGCCCCAACTCCTCGGCCAGATCCGTCACCCGCGCGCAGTCGGCCAGCGCCGACGCGAACTGCCCGTCGCCGAACGCGGCGTCCGCACGCCCCAGCAGCAGGTCCGCGCGGCGCGCCGGGTCGCCGTCGAGCAGGTCGAGAGCCTGCCGATACCACTCGGCCGCCGCGGCCAGGTCCAGGCCGCGGGGGGCCGCGCGCGCCGCCGCCGCGCTGGCATCCGGGGCGGGAGCCCCTCCGGCCGCTGCCACGCCCGCGCGCACCCGGTGCCGGGCCAGCTCGGCGACGCGGCCCTCGGCGGCCGGCTCCAGCGTGTCGGCGATCCGCCGGTGCCAGCCGATCCGGTCGGCGCGGGGCAGCTCCGCGTACGCCGTCCGGCGCACCAGGTCGTGCGAGAAGCGCAGGGTCGCGGGGCTGAGCGGGTCGTCGACCAGTACGCCCGCGGCGACCGCCTCGGCCAGCGGCGTCTCGGCGCCGGGGACAAGCGCCCCGACCAGGGCCGCGTCGACCTCCTCACCGGCCACCGCGCAGGCGCCGAGCAGCGTGCGGCACTCCGGTGTCAGCGGGTCCAGCCGGCGCGCCACCAGCCGTCGCACCTCGCTGGGCACGCCGAGGCCGGCCGGCTCGCCCGCCGCCGGTCGGGCCAGCCGCCCGTCGCGGTCGAGCAGGCGGGCCAGCTCCCGCACGAACAGCGGGTTGCCGCCGCTGAGCCGGTGCACGTACGCCGGCCAGGAGCGGTGCGCCCCGCCCAGGTACGCGGTGACGTCGTCGACGCCCAGCGCGCCGACCGGTACCACGCGCACGGACGCCTGGGCGGCCAGGTCGATGAGCGCCGCCGGAGCCGGCCGCCCGCCGTCCGGATCGCGCCACGTGCCCAGTACGAGCGCGCGGGAACCGGTCGGGCCGGTCGCGAGGTGCCGGAGCAGCGCCAGCGTGCCGTCGTCGGCCCACTGGAGGTCTTCCAGCACCACGAACAGCCCGGCCGGCTCGGCCGCCTCGCGCAGCGCCTCGGCGGTGCGGTCGACCGCGTGAAACCGGGCCGCGGCGGAACCGTCCGGCTCGCCCCGAAGATCCAACAGCTCCGGCGACAACCCTGGCAGCTGCTCGGCGCGGTCCAGCGCCCGCAGCCACGGCCAGAACGCCGGTACCCCGTCGTCGGCGACGGCCCGGCCGGCCAGTACCGGCATGCTCGCGCCCGCGGCCCGCCGGGCGGCCTCCTCGACGACGGCGCTCTTGCCGATGCCCGCCTCGCCCACGACGAGCGCGACTCCGCCGTCCCCGGCGAGCGCGCCGGCGCGCAGCGCGTCCAGTGTCGCGAGTTGCGCCTCACGACCGACCAGCCGACCCGTCATGCCCGGTATTGTCCGCCCCACCTCTCCCTACGCGCAGCTAGCAGGGCTAGGCTCCTGACCTCGTGCGGAGCGAACTCGTCAAGGCGGCCCAGGCCGGTGACCAGCGCGCGCTCGACCAGCTCGTCGCGGAGAGCCTGCTACTGGTCTACAACATCGTGGGCCGGGCGCTCGATGGGCACGCCGACGTCGACGACGTGGTCCAGGAGACCATGCTGCGGGTCGTGCACGGACTGCGACGACTGCGTGACCCGGACAGCTACCGGTCGTGGCTGGTGGCGATCTCGCTGCGCCGGGTGCGCGACCGCGGCCAGGACCGGCGGGCGACGCAGGCCCGCCAGGGCAGCCTCGACGACGCCGGGGAGGTCGCCGACCCGGGCGCCGACTTCGCGGACCTGACGGTGGTGCGGCTGGGGCTGTCGGGGCAGCGCAAGGAGGTGGCCGACGCCACCCGGTGGCTGGACACCGGCGACCGGCAGTTGCTGTCGCTGTGGTGGCTGGAGGCCGCGGGCGAGCTGACCCGGGCCGAGCTGGCCACCGCGCTGGAGCTCAGCCTGCCGCACGCGGCGGTGCGGGTACAGCGGATGAAGGCGCAGCTCGACGCGGCGCGCGCGGTGGTGCGTGCCCTGAACGCGGTGCCGCGCTGCCCCGAGCTGACCGCCGTGACCGCTGACTGGGACGGCCGGCCCGGCTCGGTATGGCGCAAGCGGCTGGCCCGGCACACCCGGGAGTGCCCGGTGTGCGCCGCGCACTGGGAAGGGCTCGTACCGGCCGACCGCCTGCTGGTCGGGCTGGCGCTGGTGCCGTTGCCGATCGGGCTCGCGGTCGCGACCGCCACCATCAAGACAGCGGCCGTGACCGGCTGGCTCGCCAAGCTGGCTGCGCTGGTCTCGAAGCCGGTCGTGGCCGTGACCGCGGGCGCCACCGTCGTCGCGGGCGGCGCGACCGTCGCGTTCCACGCCGTCAACGAGCCGGCCGTGCGCGGCGACGCGGTCTTCGCGGCGGCACCGCCACCCACCGCCGCCGCGCCCACGACCGCGACGCCGGCACCCCGCCGCTCCCCCACGCTCGCCCCACCAGCGTCCCGTACGCCGGCCGCGCCCCGGTACGGCAGCGTGGTGGACCGCGCCGAACCCGCACCCGCCAAGCTCACGCCGCCCCGTGCGCTGCCCGAGCGCCCGGCCGGCGGCGTCACGGTGACCGGCGATCCGGTGATGGAGCACCGCGGCGACACGGTCGTGGTGAAGGGGCAGGGCTACGTCCGGGTGCGGTACCAGGTCAGCTACTGGACCCGCCCCGGCGGCATGGTGATGCCGACCTGGACGAGCCTTTCGGGCAGGCTCTTCCACGTCGCCTCCGGCGGCCTGCGGCGCATGGACGACGGCAAGCCGACCGCGCCCGCCGGGCACACCTGGATGGGCGAGCCCGGCACCGGTTACACGGTACTGCCGGCCGGTGCCCAGCAGTTCTGGCAGAACGAGTTCTTCTACCTCGACGGCGAGGTCTCGCTGACCAACCAGGAGCGCGGCGCCGACTACAACATGACCGTCGCGGCGATGACCCGGCAGCAGGTGATCGACGACGTCTCCACGCCGCCACCGGCCGATCCCGTACGGGCCGGCTGGGTGCGGTACGGCGTCGTGCGCGACACCGGAGACGACGGCGCGCCGGTGCCGCAGTACGTCACCCGGGAGGCGACCACCGACCCGGCCCGGGTGCCGCAGGCGTCACGCGTTTGAGGCGAACGCGAACCGTGGCGCCGAAGCGCTCAGCACACCGGTCGACGGCGTGACCGTCCATAGTGCACGAAGCTCGTCGGCGATCGCCGCCACCAGCTTCGGCACGTCGGACGGCGCGCTGTCGTGCAGCGCCTCGGCGACGATCAGCACCGACGTGGTGTCCGCCCGGACCGCCGAATGACCGCTCTGCCGGTGCGTCCACCGGCGCGCGTGCGACTCGCCGCCCGCGTCGGCGAAGACGAGCTCGCCCGGCTCGGGGCGCTCGACCTCCCCCGAAAACGCCAGGTACCGCTCGTCGCCGCTCGCGGGGCGCACCTCCAGGTCACCGGCGATCCGGGTCGTGTCGAGCGCCGCCACCGGGATCGCGAACGCCACCGAGATCGCGTTGCACAGGTCGATCAGCGGGTGGATGCGCGGCAGGTCGCCTTCCTTGCGCAGGCGGCGCAGCAGCGACTCGGACGCGCACCGGTACTGGGTCGGCTTCAGCCCCATCCGCGCGAACGCCCGCCGCCACGCCTGGATCTCGGGCAGTTCCGCCTCGGTGCCGCCCGCGAGGCGCGACCGCGCGACCGCGATGTACCGCTCGACGACCGGCTCGACGGGCGCCTCGGCGGGCAGGCCGTTGGCGTACAACGCACCCGCGACCAGGTCGGGGTGCGCCGCCCAGACGGCTGGCGCGTGCTGGAAGTACCTGCTCACCACGCCACTCTGCCCGCCGTGGGCGCGGCGCGGCCAGGGCCAAAGGCGCGGCGGACGACCGGTCCATTTGCGGCTATGCGGGCAGCGCGACGGTGACATCACGTCGAGTAGTCTCTATCCTTACGGGGAGTTGACCGTTAGGGGAGCCGCCATGGATCGTGCCGCACCCAGCCGTCAGGCCAGCGAAGCCGACCCGTTCGAAGCCGTCCGGCAGACGCCCTTACGCCGGATCGCCACCGACAACATCGACGCGGTCAATGCCGTCCGGCGCCGAGTGCTGCACACCGAGTCCGGCCTGGTCTCCATCGGGGCCACGCCGTTCAATTCCGCGATCTGACGAATCTATTGCGGTATTTCGTTCTCAAGGTGCACAGCCGGTGCGACCTGGCCTGTGACCACTGCTACGTATACGAGCACGCCGACCAGAGCTGGCGCACCCGGCCCCGGACGATCGCGCTCGAAACCGTGCGGGCGGCCGGCAAGCGCATCGCTGAGCACGCGGCCACGCACGCGCTGCCCGGCGTCCAGGTGATCCTGCACGGTGGCGAGCCGCTGCTGCTGGGCGCCGCGCGGCTCGACGCCGTGCTGGCCGAGTTGCGGGCCACCATCGCGCCGGTCGTCCGGCTCGACCTGCGCATGCAGACCAACGCCGTGCTGCTGTCCCCCGCGATCTGCGACGTCCTTCTGCGGCACGGGGTGCGGGTCGGTGTCTCGCTCGACGGCGACCGCGCCGCCAACGACCGGCACCGCCGGTTCGCCAGCGGGGCGAGCAGCCACGCGCTGGTGCTGCGCGGGCTCGCACTGCTGCGCCAGCCGGCGTACCGCCCGCTCTACGCCGGCATCCTGTGCACCATCGACGTCGCGGGCGACCCGATCGCGGTCTACGAGGCGCTGCTGGCCGAGGCGCCGCCGCGCGTCGACTTCCTGCTGCCACACGCCACCTGGGACCAGCCACCGCCGCGTCCGGCCGGGGCCGCCACGCCGTACGCCGACTGGCTCGGCCGGATACACGACCGCTGGACGGCCGATGGGCGCCCCATGGCGGTCCGCCTCTTCGACGCGCTGTCACCCACGTCGTCCACTGTGGAGTGCCGGGCCAGCGGCACCGAGGCGGTCGGCCTCGACCCGGCCGACGTGGTGGTCATCGAGACCGACGGCGCCTGGGAGCAGGCCGACTCGCTGAAGACGGCGTACGACGGCGCACCCGCGACCGGGTTCGACGTGTTCTCGCACAGCGTCGACGACGTCGCCGGCCACGCGGGCGTCGCGGCACGCCAGAACGGCCTCGCCGGGCTCTGCGCCACCTGCCGGACCTGCCCGCTCGTGCGTCGGTGCGGTGGCGGCCTGTTCGCGCACCGGTACCGCTCGGGGTCCGGCTTCGACAACCCGTCGGTCTACTGTGCCGACCTCAAGGCCCTCATCGCCCGGATCGATCAGTCGCCGGCCGATGTGTCGCCGGTCGGCCGTGCGCCCATCGTGGACGGGAGCGATCGAAACCCCATGTCGGATCGCGAACTGGACGAGATCGGCTCCGGGTACGGCGACGCGGCCGCCATCGCGCGGCTCGTCGAATCGCAGGTGCCGATCACCCGCGTCCTGCTGTCGATGGTCGGCGAGACCGAGGCCGCCACACCGGCATGGGAGCTGCTCGAACACGTCGACGCCGAGGCGCCCGAGGCGGTGGCTGCGGTGCTCGCGCACCCGTACGTGCGCGCCTGGGCGGTCCGCTACCTGGAGCGGCCGGAGCACCGCGACACCGACCGGCGGCACCTGGCGTGCGTCGCCGCGGCGGCCGCGGCCCGGGCCGGGCTCTCCGCCGTCCTGGCGCTGCCGGTCCGGGACGGCCTGGTACACCTGCCGGCGCTCGGCGCGTTCGCGGTCGCCTCGCGGTCGGCCCAGACCGCGGAACTGTCCATCGCCGGCGGAGAGTTCGAGCTGCGCGCCGGCGCCGAATGGTGGCCCACGAGGTGGCTCGACGCCGGCGGCCAGCGGGTGCCGATCGAAGACACCGACCCGTACCGGGACTGTCACGAGTGGCCGGTCGCCGGCCGCCTCACCCCCGCCGCCGCCGACCACTGGCAGGACCTGCTCGCCGCGGCCTGGCACGGCATCCACCGCGACGCGCCGGCACACGCGCCCGCCGTGCGCGCCGCGTTCCGCGCCCTGGTGCCGCTGGTCACCGACCCTGGCGGCCGGCTGCGCAGCGCCACCAACCGGGACGCGTTCGGCGCGGTCGCGGTCGCCGCCCCGGCCGACGGCGACGCGCTGGCCATGCTGCTCGTGCACGAGGTGCAGCACGTCAAGCTCGGTGCCGTGCTCGACCGGTACGACCTGGTCGACAAGAGCCATCGCGAGCTGCTCGCCGTGCCGTGGCGGCCGGTCAAGCGGCCGGCCGAAGCGGTGTTACAGGGCGCGTACGCCCACCTCGCCGTCGCCGACGTGTGGCGGGCCCGAAGCCGCGAAGCCGGCTCCGGAGCCGTCGCCCACTACCACCGGTACCGGGACTGGGTGACCGGTGCGCTCGACGCGTTGCACCGCACCGGCGCGCTGACCGCTGACGGCGAACGGTTCACCCACCGGATGCGCGAGACGGTGGAGAGGTGGCGTGACGACCATCGCTGAGCGGGCGACGGCGCGGGCGCACGCACAGGCGCGGCTCGCGGCCGACCTGGCGGCGCTGGGCCTGCCGGCCGGGCGTGACGTGCTCGTGCACTGCTCACTGCGCAGGGTCGGCCGGATCGCGGGTGGACCGGGCACGCTGGTCGCGGCCCTCAAAGACGTGCTCGGCCCCGCCTCGACGATCGTCGTGCCGACGCACACCACCGGAAACTCGACCACCACCCGACGGTTCCGGGCCACGGCCACCGGGCTCACGGCGCCCGAGGTCGCCGCCATGGAGGCGCGGCTGCCGGCCTTCGACCCGGCGGCGGCCACCTCGCACGGCATGGGCGCGATGGCGGAGCACGTCCGGCGGGCGCCTGATGCCGTGCGCAGCCGCCATCCGCAGACCTCGTTCGCCGCGCTCGGGCCTCGGGCGCGCGCGTTCATGTCCGTCCACGACCTGGCGTGCCACCTGGGAGAACGCTCGCCGCTGGGCGCCCTGTACGCGGCGGACGCGGTGATCCTGCTGCTCGGCGTCGGGTACGAGTCATGCACCGCGCTGCACCTGGCCGAGTACAAGCTGCCGTGGCCACTGCCGGACCGCCGGTACCGCTGCTACGTGATCGAGAATGGACGGCGAGTACCGAAGGAGTTCGTCGCCCCTGACCTCGACGACCGAGACTTTCCCGAGCTGGGCGCCGACCTCGACCAGACCAGGCTGGTCCGGAAAGGCATGGTGGGGAACGCACCCTCACGGCTCATCGAGATGTGCGGAACCGTTGATTTCGCTGTGGAATGGTTGACAGCGCGCCGCGGGCCATAGCCATTCTGGGTTACGAGCGTTGGCGAGGGTTCTTAGGATGTTGATTTCGGCAAGATGCAGACGGCAGGGAGCACGCCATCGTGACAAGGGACGAGGACGCCGCCGACTCGCATGCCCCGGTGTTCTTCGTCAGCTATGCCCAGTTCACGACGCCGCACCTGGAGGTCCAGGAGCCCAACCAGTACGTGATGGAGTTCTTCGACGAGCTGTCCGGCAACGTGAGCCAGCTCCTCGGCAGGCGCACCGGGGAGTACCCGGGCTTTCTGGACCGCACGCTGGTCGGCGGCCAGCGCTGGACCCGCGAGCTGTTTCTGGCCGCGGCCACCTGCCAGGTCTTCGTCCCGCTCGTCTCACCGGGACTGCTCCGCAGCGAGTGGTGCGCGATGGAGTGGGACGTGTTCGCCCGGCGGACGGTCGTGCGCCGCAAAGGCACCGGCCCGGTCTCCGAGAGCTGCATCCTGCCGGTCGTCTGGATCCACACCGAGCTCGACGAGCTGCCGCCGGTGATCCGCGGCATCCAGCTCTTCTCGCCGGTCGGGCTCCCGGACCCGGCGTACGCCCGCCAGTACCTGGAGGATGGGCTGTTCGGCCTGCGGCAGCTCGGCCAGAACCCCGTGTACCGGGCGGTCGTGTGGCGGCTCGCCCAGCGCATCGTGCAGATCTACCGCACCCACCGCGCCGTGCCCCTCGACCCCGTTCCGACGAACACTGACGGGCTCACCAACGTCTTCGCGAACCAGCAGGAGGTGGCATGACAAAGGCCAGCGGGGCCGCCGCGCCGCCCAGCACCGGTCGCGGGACGTACTTCTTCCTCAGCTACGCCCACCCGGCGCCGTCGTCGGAGTACACGCCGGCGGACGCCGACCCCTGGGTCCGGGTGTTCTTCGAGGACCTGTGCGGTGAGGTACGCCGGCACGCCCAGCCCGCGTCCGGCATGGAGATCGGGGTCTTCGATCAGCAACTTCCGATGGGCTCCGACGTGAAGGCGGCGCTCGCCACCGCCCTCAGCGACGCCCAGGTCTTCGTCCCGCTCTACTCGCCCGACTATTTCAGCAGGTCGTGGCCGTTGCGCGAGCATCAGTCCTTCCTGGACAGGGTGGCCGCGCCGGGCTCGCCGGACACCCAGCGGCACATCCTGCCGGTGCTGTGGATTCCCTTCCCTTCCTGGGACGAGACGCCCGAGGTCCGCCGGGCGCTGGCGCTGGGCGCCGGCATCCCCGCGTACGCCGAGAACGGCATGCGGGCGCTGTGCATGCTGGCGCCCTACCGCGACGACTACACCCGGCTGCTGGAACGCATCGCCGGGCAGATCGTCAACCTGACCGAGCGGTTGCCGCTCCACGCGTCGCCGGCGCCCCGGCTCGACGAGGTGACCCACGCGCCGGTTCCGAAGGGCGCCGACGCCGAAACCCCGTTCGTGGTCGCGGTGACCGCCCCCGCCGGCACCGACCGGCAGGCGCTGCCGTTCACACAGCACGCCGCCAGCACCGCCGAGCGGCTCGGGTTCCGGGCCCAGGTCGAGGCCTACAGCGACGGATCAGGGCTGTTCGCCCGGGCACCGGGCGTGCTTTTGATCGACCCGTGGGCCGCCGCTGGACCGGGCGGCATCCAGGCGCTGCGCGCCGCGACGAAAGACCTGCCCGACTGGGTCGTACCGGTCGTGATCGCCGACCGCGACGACCCTCGGTACGACGAGCGCGGCGCGCGCCTCGCGGACGAGGTGATGGATATGCTCACCGCGGCCGGCCTGGAACGCGCGAAACGAGTGGCTCAGGTGAAGGAGTTCGTCGACATCATGCCGAACATCGTCACTCAGGCCCGCCGTCAATACCTGCGCAATGCCCGGGTCCACCCGCCGGAAGGCTCCCAGACCACGCGCCCCAGCCTGCGCACCGACCCTGGAAAGCAGACCGATGACTGACAGCGGCGGCCAGATCATCACCTTCTACTCGTACAAGGGCGGCACGGGGCGCACCATGGCGATGGCCAACGTCGCGTGGATTCTCGCCGCCAACGGCAAGCGGGTGCTCGTCGCCGACTGGGACCTGGAGTCGCCGGGCCTGCACCGGTTCTTCAAGCCGTTCCTCGACCCCGAGATGGTGCGCGGCTCGACCGGCATCATCGACCTGATCCGCACCTACGAGTGGGAGACGACCCGCAAGCCGGAACGCCCCGAGCGGTGGCACGAGGAGTTCGCGAGGGTCGGGCGGCACGCGTTCTCCCTCGACTGGCGCTTCGGCCCCGGCACCCTCGACTTCCTCTCCGCCGGCCTGCAAAACCAGGACTATGCGGTCTCGGTCAGCGGCCTGGACTGGGAGACGTTCTACAACCGGCTGGGCGGTGGGCAGTTCTTCGACGCCCTCCGCGCCGACATGAAACGCAACTACGACTACGTGCTGATCGACAGCCGCACCGGGCTCAGCGACGTCGCCGACATCTGCACCATCCACCTGCCCGACACGCTCGTCGACTGCTTCACCCTCAGCGACCAGGGCATCCACGGCGCCGCGCAGGTGGCGCACACGGTGCAGAGCCGGTACAGCGCGCGCAACAGCAGGCAGCGGCTGATCCGCGTGCTGCCGGTGCCGATGCGCGTCGACCAGGCCGAGAACGACAAGGCCAACGCGGGCCGGTTGCTCGCGAAGAGCCAGTTCGCCGGCCTTCCGGCCGGCATGACAGACGAGGAGCGGCGGCGGTACTGGGCGGCGGTCGAGGTGCCGTACCAGACCTATTACGCGTACGAGGAGATGCTCGCCACCTTCGGCGACGACCCGGGCTCGCCCCGGCTGCTGCTGTCGGCGTACGAGCGGTTGACCTCGTACATCACGAACGGCGCCGTCACCAGGCTGCCCGACATGGACGAGTCGCTGCGGCTGCGAGAGGTCGCCCGGTTCACGCGCAAGCCGCCGGAGCAGGAGGCGATCGTCCTGCGGTACGCCCCCACCGACCTGGTGTGGGCGGAGTGGATCGAGTCGGTGCTCACCTCGGCCGGTGTCCGGGTGCTCGAAGCGCAGGACGTCGCGGCCGGCGTGGAGAGCGCACGCTCGCTGGTCATCGTGTCGTCGGCGGCGTCGGGTGCCGCCGTGCCGCGTGAACTGACCGGTGCCCGCCCACCCCTCGCGGTCTACGTCGCCGACGTGCGCCACTCGCCGGACTTCCCGCCCGAGGCGTCCACCAGCACCGTCGGGTGCGACGAGGGCACGGCGGCCGACCGGATACTCAACCTGGTGGGCCGCTCCGGTCCGGTGGCCGGCGACCCGCTGTCCCGCGTGCGGTACCCCCGCACCGAGCCGGCCCTCTTCCAGGCCCCGGTGCGCAACGCCCGGTTCACCGGCCGCGAGGAGGAGCTGCTCGAGCTGCGCACGCAGCTCAAGGCCGGTCGCACGGCTGTCGTGCTGCCGGTCACCCTGCGCGGCATGGGCGGCGTGGGCAAGACCCAGGTCGCGATCGAGTACGTCCACCGGTTCAAGTCCGCGTACGACATCGTGTGGTGGATCCAGGCCGAGCAACCCGAGTTCATCGACGCCGCGATGGCCGACCTCGGCACCGCCATGGGCGTACCGCAGGCGGCCACCGCCCGCGAGACCGCGTTCGCCACCCTCGACGCGCTCAAGCGGCGCGACCGGTGGCTGGTGGTCTTCGACAACGCCGAAGACATCGAGGGCGTCGACCGCTGGCGACCGCAGGGCAACGGCCACGTCCTGATCACCTCGCGCAACGAAGACTGGGCCAACCGCACCAACTCGATCCCGGTCGACGTGTTCCGGCGGACCGAGAGCGTCGCCCACCTACGCAGCCGCATCGAGGCGATCACCGACTCCCAGGCCAACCAGATCGCGGAGGTGCTCGGCGACCTGCCGATCGCGATCGCCAACGCGGGCGCCTGGCTCGCCGAGACCGGCACGCCGGTCGGCGATTACCTGTCCGAGCTGGAACACGGCGGACCCGGCCCGCGCTCCCCGCAGGCCGCCTGGCAGGTGACCTGGGACCTGTCGCTCAAGCGACTGAGCAGCCAGTCGCCGGGCGCGTACCGATTGCTGCAGCTGTGTTCGGTGCTGTCCTCCGAGATCGCCCTCGACCTGCTCTACAGCGACGAGATGGCGGCCGCGATCGCGCCGTACGACTCGTCGGTGTCGGAGCGGCAGATGCTGGCGTTCATGGTCCAGCAGATCAACCGGCTGGCCCTGCTCAAGCTCGACACGCACACCCGGCAGATCCACGTGCACCGGCTCATCCAGGCCGCGGTGCGCGACCGCATGACGCCCGAGGATCTGGAGGACGCCAAGCATCAGGTGCACCTCGTGCTGGCGCGTTCACGGCCGGGCGGCGAGGTCGACGACCCCGAGAACTGGCCGCGGCTGCGCATGCTGTGGCCGCACCTGACCGCCTCCGATGCGGTGGACTGCCTGGACGAGCTGGTCCGGCAGCTGCTCATCGACCGGGTCCGGTACCTGTGGCGGCGCGGTGACCTGGCGCAGGGCGTGGAGTTCGGTCGCGAGATCGACAAGCACTGGGCGGGGCTGCTCGCCCGCGACCCCGAGTTCGCCGAGGGCACGCCGCGCGGCGCGTCCCTGTACCGCCAGCTGCTGCACCTGCGCTTCAACGTGGCCAACCACCTGTGGTCGCAGGCCAGGTTCGACGAGGCGCTACGGATCGACGAAGACGTGCTCGCGCAGCAGCAACGACTGCTCGGCCCGGAGCACCCGCACACGCTGATGACCGCGGGCAGCCTCGCGAGCAACCTGCGCGGCTTCGGCCGGTACGGCGAGGCCGTGCCCATGGACCGCGCCACGTACGCGTCCTGGGCGCGCGTGTTCGGTGAGGACTACCCGCGCACGCTGTCGGCGGCCAACAACCTCGCCACCTCGCTGCGCCTCGTCGGTGACTTCCGCGCGGCCCGGGAACTCGACCAGGACGTCTACGAACGCCGGCGGATGGTGCTGGGCGACGACAACCCGTACACCCGACACTCCGCCACCCAGCTGGCCCGTGACCTGCGAGAGGCGGGCGAGTACGACCGCTCGGTCCTGCTGCTCGATGAGGTCTACACCGCATTCCGCGACGACCCGAAGTTCGGCCCGGACGCGCTGGAGACACTGAACGCGCAGGCCAACCTGGCCGTCTCGTTGCGCAGCGTCGGCCGCGGCGGCAGGGCCGCCCGGCTGCTGGACGACGCGCACGAGCGCCTGCGGGAGCGGTTTGGTCCGTCCAATCCAGACACCCTGGCGTGCCGGCTGAGCCTGGCGGCCACGCTCGTCGTGGTGCGCAACGTGGCGCGGGCCGACGAGGAGACCCGCGCGGTCGCCGCGGCGTACGAGCGGAACCTGGGCCCGGACCACCCGCACACGCTGGTCTGCGTCAACAACATGTCGGCCGCGGCCCGCGTGGCGGGCGACGACGCGCGGGCCTACGATCTGGTGACCCGGGCGGCCGAGCAGTTCGCCGACCGGCTCGGCTCGGACCACCCGTACAGCCTCGCGGCCACCATGAACCAGGCGATCTGCCTGATCGAGATCGGCGAGCCGGAGAAGGGCCGCGACCTGCTACAAGGCGTCGTCACGCGGATGCGCACGCAGCTGGGCGCCGAGCACCCCGACACGGTGAGCTGCGAGACGCACCTGGCCATCGTGCAGCGCCGGCTCGGCGAGGCGGGCTCGGCCGCGCACTATGCCCGCCTGATCGAACGCCTGGCCAAGGCGCTCGGCGCCGACCACCCGATCGTCACAGAGCTGCGCGAAGGGCAAATGGTCTACCGGGTACTAGATCCGCACCCAGTCTGACCTCGGCTCCGGCCGCGGTCAGCCAGGTCAGCATCTGCGGCAGGATCTCGACCGCCGCGAAGTGGCCCTCGCCGTGCTGCACCTCGACCTGCGCGCCGGGGATGCGCGCGGCCAGCCAACGGGTGTGCTCGACCGGTGAGAACTGGTCGGCGCTGCCGTGCCAGAGCCGCACGGGCACCTGGATCGAGGCCGGGTCGAACCCCCAGTTCTGCCGGAACGCCAGGGCGTCGTCGATCCACCCGTCGGCGCCGAAGCGCACCGCCTCGGCGTAGCTGTCGGCGAGCTGCCGCCGCATAGCCACGTTTTCGACGACGCGACGGTCTGGGTCGGCGAGCTCCTTTTCCAGGAAGGCGATCAGGCTCTCAGGGTCGCGGCGCAGCCGGTCGGCCTGGCTCGTCAGGTTGGCCATCAGGGCGCCACGGTTGGCGTCGGCCGCCTGGTACTCGTCCATATTGGACTCGCCCATGCCCCGGTACCAGTCGAGGCCGGGCGCGTCGGCCGGCGCCAGGCTGACCAGCACGGCCGCCCGGGTGACCCGGTCGGGCAGCATGGCCGCCACCGCGAGCGCGTGCGGGCCGCCACCGGACCGCCCAACGACGGCGAACCGGTCGACGCCGAGCGCGTCAGCGATGATCCGGACGTCTTCGGCCGCGTCGACGACGCGCCGCCCCTCGCGGCGGTCGGAGTGCCCGTATCCCGGACGGTCGTAACAGATCAGACGCACGCCGAGCCGGTACAGGACGATGCTGCGGGGCTTGATGCCGCTGCGGCTGCCGGGCGTGCCGTGCATGAGGAAGACCGGCAGGCCGTCGGGTGCGCCGGTGTCCTCGACGGCCAGGCGATGCCCGTCGGGGGCCGTGACCTCCTTTTGGGCTGCCTGCTCCCCGACCACGCTCGCCTCCTGCCAGATGACGACTACGCTCCGGGCAAACGGCAAACCGCTCATACCACCCAGAACACCTGGATACCACCCAGAACCTACCCGGCCTCAAAGTATCAGCCTACGGTTCAAGAACGATCGTCGCCAGGCACCGGCGGACATCGCGGCGTGGCCGATCGTCGATATCGGCAGCGTGCGCACCCCGCACGCCAGGCAAAATGGTCCTGTGAACAGCGCCGAGAAGACCACCAGCGCTCAGTCCATAACGGCCGGCTCGGACTTTCTCCACCCCGACACCGCCCCCCCGCCGGCCGGCGCTCGGGCCCAGTGCCTGGCCGCGCGCCTGCGGCTCGCGACCGCCGACGGCCGGCTGCCGGTCGGGAGCCGGCTGCCGGCCACGCGGGTGCTCGCGGGCGAGTTGGGCGTGTCGCGGGGCGTGGTCACCGAGGCGTACCAGCGGCTGGGCGAGGCCGGGCACCTCGCCGGACGCGGGCGGGGCGGCACGGTGGTGGTCTCGGCTCCGGCGCCCCGGCCGGCGACCACCGAGGCGCCCGCGAAGACCGCGCCGTTCGCCGTGCCACCCGGCGTCGACGCCTTCGACACGCTGCGTGCGGCGCCCGCGCGGATCGACCTTTCGCCGGGAGTACCGGATCTCGCGGCGTTTCCGCGGACCGCGTGGCTGCGCGCGGAGCGTGCCGTGCTCGATGCCCTGGCGCCTTCGGATTTCGGCTACGGCGACCCTCGTGGGACGCCAGCCCTGCGCGCGGCCGTGGCCGGCTGGCTGGCCCGCAATCGCGGCATCCTCGTCGACCCGGACGAGGTGATCGTCGTGGCGGGGGTGTCGCAGGCGCTCAGCCTGCTCGCGCAGGTGCTGCGCGCCGAGGGAATCACGAGCGTGGCGGTCGAGGACCCGGGCTCGCTCGGGGTACGGCAGCACCTGAACAACTGGCTGGTCGACGCCCCACCGATCACTGTGGACGATCGCGGGCTGCGCGTCGACGAGCTGCGCGCCAGCGGGGTGCCGGCTGTGCTGCTCACGCCCGCACACCAGTTCCCGACCGGTGTGGTGCTCGACGGCGACCGCCGCCGGCAGCTCGCCGCGTGGGCCGAGGGCGGCGGCCTGATCGTCGAGGACGACTACGACGCCGAGCACCGGTACGACCGGCCGCCGGTGCCCGCGCTGCGCGCGATGCTGCCCGACCACGTCTGCTACACCGGCAGCGTCTCCAAGCTGCTGGCGCCCGCCCTGCGGACCGGCTGGATGCTGGCGCCGCCGCGGTACCGGGAGGCGCTGGTCGCCGCCAAGCGCAACGCCGACCTCGGCAACGCCGCGCTGCCGCAGCTCGTGCTCGCCGAGCTGATGTCGTCCGGCACGCTGGAGCGCCACCTGCGCCTGCTGCGGCGCCGCCACGTCCGGCGCCGCGACGCGATGATCAGCGCGATCGCGGCCCACCTGCCGGGCGCCGTCGTGCACGGCGCCGCCGCCGGCCTCCACCTGATGATCACCCTGCCGGGCGCGGTGGACGACGTCGCGCTCGCCGCCGCCGCGCTCGCGCACGGCGTCAAGGTGCAGCCCCTGTCGTGGCACTACCAGCGCCCCGGCCCGCCCGGCCTGGTCCTCGGCTACGCCGCCACCGCCCCGGCCGACATCGAGGCCGCCATAGCCACGCTCGGCGTCGCCGGCCGGTGAGCCCCCGACCCGCCGATCAGTCGTAAACGCGCTCCGCGCGTCTACGCGGCCCGTAGGCGGCCGCGCCGCGCGGCCCGCGTCGATCAGTCGTAAACGCGCTCCGCGCGTCTACGCGGCCCGTGGGCGGCCGCGCCGCGCGGCCCGCGTCGATCAAGGGCAAACGCACGTGGTTCGATCTCTTTTCCGCGTGCATTCGCCCTTGATCCATGCGATCTCCCTTGATCGGCGAGGCGCGCTCGCCGCCAAACCCACGACGCGCGCACCCCCGCAGCGCAACGCCGCGCGGACAACGAAACGCGCGCGGACCGCGCACCTGACACGCAGCGCGCGCCGCCATGTGCGCGGGAACGCGCGTCCAGCATCCACGTGATCACCGGATGCCGCGCACCCCACCTCCGGCACCGCGCCGCACGCCCGGAGGTCGCTTGTGGACTGCGCAGGGCGAGGCCGCGGGAGTGACGGACTGACCGCGACGGAGGCCGCGGTAGCCCAGATCTCAAGATCTTTCGAGGCAGGTCGGCACAGTCCGGGCGCTTGGGGCGCACCCCGCCCCGCGCCTACCGATCAAGGCCATCCCCATCGATCAAGGTCGAATGCACGTGGTTTTGAGATCGAACCACGTGCGTTTGCCCTTGATCGGCGGCAAGAGGGCTGGCGGGCGAGAGGGCGGAGGGAGGGTTAGGACAGGTCGGGGTGGCCGAAGCGGGCCACGTAGTGCCAGACGCGCTTGAGGGCCTGCTGGTCGTAGCGGCCCGTGCGCGACGCGTCGCCGATGATCGCCGCGTCGAGCCAGCCGTCCCGGGCCAGCTCCGCGCCCAGCTCGACGAACTCCGGGCCGCGGTACTCGGGATGCCTGCGCAACTCGTCCACGTGCAGCCGGAAGCCACCGTGCCACTCGATCGGACAGCCGAGCGTACGCGCCTCCGCCTCGACCCCCGTGCCGCGGTAGCACGGGTCGAGCACCAGCGCCTCCACGTCACGAGCCAGTTCGACCGGCCCGTGCACGTGTGCCTCGATGTAGTCGTCGAGTGGCTCCTGATCGTCTTTCACAGCGAGCTCCACCAGCGTCGACAACTTCGCCACCACCCCGAAGTGCACCGGTTCGAACACGCTGTCGGGGTAACAGAACGTCGTCCGGTCGAGGGTGTCGGCGGTCAGCCGCAGATGCGAGGACCCAAACCGCGGCGAGCCGCCGACGGTACGCCGCCGGAAGTTCAGCGACCCGTACCTGGGACGGTCGGACGCCGGCCCGCCGTCGTAGGCACCGCTGAACATCCGGCTCTCCCACCGCCACCGGTCGCCGCCCTCGTGCGCGGTCATCCCGCCGTTGCTGGTGCCGGTCTCGAACTGCGACCGGTACACGCCGTCGCGCGCCATCATCCGTAGGATCGGCTCGCCCGCCGCCAGCCGGTCGGGGTGGAAGTGCAGGGTCACTCGCCACGCCGGGTCGGCACCGTCGCCGGTGGCCAGCGCAGCGACGTGGGCGAGGGCGCGCGCCCGAGGCTCGTCCATCGCCGGAGTATGCATCGGCGTAACACCTTCCCGCACGGCAAAAATCGCCCGATAACAAACGCCCAAGGCCGCCGGCGACGGCCGCGAGCACCGCAGGCCCGCGCCGATCAAGGGCAAATCCATCGATCAAGGGCAAACGCACGCGGAAAAGAGATCCAACCACGTGCATTCGCCCTTGATCGACGGCGCGGGGAGCGCGCGGGAGCGCGGGAGCGGGCCGCCGCGGTGTGTGAGCACGCCGCCGCATTCGGCGGGTGGAATGTATCCGGGCTGTAGCTCACGCTGGATGGCGGCTTCCTAGCTTCGCGACCATGACGGGCATCGCGCGCGTCGCCCGTGCGGTCGCGGTGGTGTGGCGGGCCGGGCGCGTGAACTTGATCGTTTTCGTGGCGCTCGCGCCGGTCGCCGGCACGCTCCCGGTGCTGGTCGCGTGGCTTACGAAGCTGGTCCTCGACCGGATCGTCGACCCGTCGGCCGGGGCGATCGCGGGCCCGGTGGCCGCCCTCGCCGCGGCGGCGGTCGGCACCGCCGTGGTGCCGCACCTCAACGAGTACGTGCGGGCGCAGGTGGGCCGGTCGGCGGCGATGGTGGCGCTCGGCGAGCTGTACCGGGCGACCGACCGGCTGACCGGGCTGCGCCGCCTGGAGGAGGCCGAGTTCCAGAACACGCTGCGCCTCGCCGAACAGGCCGGCCGGGACGCGCCCGCGCGCAGCGTCGACGGGGTGCTCGGCCTGGTGCAGGGCTCCGTGCAGCTCGCCGGCTTCCTGGGCGCGCTAGCCGTGCTCAGCCCCACCATGACCGGGCTGGTCGCGCTCAGCGCGATCCCGGCGCTGGTGGCCGAGATCCGACTGAGCCGGCAGCGGGCCAAGCTGCTGTGGGACATCACGCCCGGCTGGCGCCGCGAGATGTTCTACGCCGGCCTGCTGACCAGCCTGCCGGCCGCCAAGGAGCTGCGCCTGCTGCGGCTCGGCGGGCTCTTCCGCAGCCGGATGCTCGGCGAGCTGAGGGCCGCGCACGGCGCGCGGCGCGTACACGACCGCCGGGAGGTGCGCACGCAGGGCGTGCTCGCGGTGCTCGGCGCCGCGACCGCCGGCGCCGGGCTGGTCTGGGCGGTCGGCGCGGCGCGGTCGGGTGCGCTGTCCGTCGGCGACGTCGCGGTCTTCGTCGCGGCGGTGGCGGGTGTACAGGGCGGCCTGACCGCCGTGATCGGGCACATCGCGGGGCTGCACAACGCGATGCTGATGCTCGGGCACTACGAGGGCGTCGTCATGGTCGCGCCCGACCTGCCGGCGCCCCGCGAGCCGCGGCCGGTGCCCCCGCTGCGGCGCGGCATCGAGCTGCGCGACGTGTGGTTCCGGTACGGGCCGGAGCATCCGTGGGTGCTACGCGGCGTGAACCTGTCCATCCCCAGTGGACGGTCGGTGGCGCTGGTCGGGCACAACGGCGCCGGTAAGAGCACGCTCGTGAAGCTGCTGTGCCGGTTCTACGACCCGACCCGGGGCGCGATCCTGTGGGACGGCGTCGACCTGCGCGAGTTTCCGGTGGCCGAACTGCGGACCCGCATCGGCGCGGTGTTCCAGGATTACATGACGTACGAGATGACCGCCGCGGAGAACATCTGGCTCGGCGACGTGCCCCCGGACGGCCCCGACCGGGTACCGGAAGGCGACCTCGGGCGGATACGGGACGCGGCCCGCCGCGCCGGCGTCGACGGCGTGCTCGCGGGGCTGCCGCGCGGGTACGGCACGATGCTGTCTCGCGTGCTCGAACTGGACGACGACTCCGACGACCCGGGTGTGCTGCTGTCGGGCGGGCAGTGGCAGCGGGTGGCGATCGCGCGGGCCATCCTGCCGTCGGTGCGCGACCTGCTGATCCTCGACGAGCCGAGCGCGGGCCTGGACGCCGAGGCGGAGCGCGACATCCACGTGCGGCTGCGGGAGTACCGGGCCGGCCGCACCAGCCTGCTGATCTCGCACCGCCTGGGCACGCTTCGCGGCGCCGACCTGATCGTGACCCTGTCGGCGGGCGAGGTGGCCGAGCAGGGCACCCACGAGGCGTTGATGGCGCGGCAGGGCCCCTACGCGGCTCTCTTCGAGGCCCAGGCCGAGGGCTACGCCCCGGTCTGAGCCAGCTCGGTGAGGAACAGCCGCAGCAGGTCCGGCACGTGAAACGTCGTCGGGGTCACCGCCTCCAGCAGGTTCGCCTCGGTCAGGCGGTCGAGGAGGGCCACCGCGCGCCGCTCCGACGTGCCGATCATGGCTGCCGCCAGGACGCCGGGGAACTCCGGTACCCGTAGCACCGCGACAGTCCGCAGCGCGGTCGCGGCGGCCCGGTCGTCGGGGTCGGCGCTGCCGGCGAGCTCGCCGTAGCTCGCCCGGAAGCTGGAGCGCAGCGCGAGGTCGTCGGCGCGCAGCTCGTCGAGGCGGCCGCGCTCGTCGGCGAGCCGGCCAGCCAGGTCCGCGAGGGTCCAGTCGCCGCGGGCGGCCAGCCGGGCACCGGCGATCCGCAGCGCGAGCGGGTTGCCGTCGCACAGCGCGACCAGCCGCGCCACCGTCGGCGGGTCGGCCGCCACCCGCTCCTCGCCCGCGACCAGGCCGAGCAGGCGCGCACCCTCCGCGACGCCGAGCCGCTCCAGGCGCAGCCGGGTGGCGTCGAGGGCGCACATCGGGCGGTTGCTGGTGACGAGTACCGCGCAGCCCGGCCCGGCCGGCAGCAGCGGGCGTACCTGGTCGACGCCGGCCGCCCCGTCCAAGACGATGAGCAGCCGCAGCGCCGCCGTCTGGGACCGGAACGTCGCGGCCGCCTCGGCCAGGTCGCCGGGCACGCCGCCGGGTGGCGAGCCCAGCCCGCGCAGCAGCCGGCCGAGCGCGTGGGCGGGATCGACGCCCGGCGCGCCGGCACCGTCGCCACGCAGGTCGAGGTAGAGCTGCCCGTCCGGGTACCGGCTGGCCAGCAGGTGCCCGGCGCGGATGACCAGCGCCGTCTTGCCGATGCCGCTGGGGCCGTGCACGACCACGACCGGCGGCCGGTCCGTAGCGGCGCAGGCCTCCCGGAGCACCGCCAGCTCCCGCGCCCGGCCCACGAACCCCGCCGGGCGGGACGGAAGCTGCGGCGGCGGCTGGGCAGCCCGTGCGGGCGCGCCCGCGACCGCCGGCGGGTCGGGGGCGCCCGGCGGCGACAGCTCCGGAGCGCGCCGCAGGATCGCCTGGTGCAGGGCGACCAGCTGGGCGCCCGGCTCGATGCCGAGCTGCTCGGCGAGCACCGCGCGTGCCCGCGCGTACGCGGAGAGGGCCGCGGGCGCGTCACCCGACCGGTACAGCGCGAGCATGAGCTGGTGGTGCAGGCGTTCCCGGAACGGGTGGGCCGTCACCAGTAGCCGCAGCTCGGCGGTCACCGCGGCGTGCTCGCCCGTCGCGAGCCGCGCCTCCATGAGGTCTTCGATGACCGCGAGGTGCTGCTCTTCCAGCAGGGCGATCCGGGTGGCGAGGTCGGGGCCGGGGTCGACGTCTTCCACCGGCGCGCCGCGCCACAGGTCCAGCGCCTCGCGAAACCGGGACGCCGCCGCCGCGTAGTCGTCGCGGACAAGCGCGGACCGGCCAGCCTCGGTGGCGGCGTGGAACCGCTGCAGGTCCAGCTCGTGCGGCTCGACCCGCAGCAGGTACCCGGATGGGCTCGCGACCAGCCTGTCGCCGGCGTCCACCTCGCCGAGCACGCGGCGCAGGCCGCTGGCGTACGTGCGGATGTTGGCGACCGCCGAACGGGGCGGGCAGTCCCACAACTCGCCGACGAGCCGGTCGAGCGAGACCCGCTCGTTGGCGGATAGCAGCAGCGTGGCGAGCATCGCCCGCGGTTTGCGCGGGCCCACCGCGCCCCGTTGATCGTCGTGCCCGGTCGCGCCGAATCGCACCGGGCCGAGCACCTGAAACTGGAGTACCAAATGTGCCTCAATCCCTTGAAGATCAAGGCCCCCCGTCGGGTCACATTAGACACGTGCCCGGCGGTCGGCAAGGGCCCTCCGGGTCACGGCGATGTATCGACGCTGTACCTCCACGTGTACCGGAGGTGCATACGTTCCATCCAGCAGGACATTGATCATGATTGGAGGGACGTTTATGACCAGACACGTCGGCGCGCTCGCCGACCGGCTCCTCGCGATGGTGCTGCCCAAGACCACCGCGTCCGCCGTCTGCAACCCCGGCTGCGGCCAGGTGCCCATGTGCTGCCGGTACACCACCACGAAGTTCAAGTGGCGCACCGGTGGGGGCCCGAGCTGCGCTGGGTGGTGGGGCGATTGGTGCTGAGCCCCAGCCGGTGACCCCGCCGCGGCCGGACCTCGCGCCCGGCCGCGACCCACCGTTGTTCGACCGTCCACTCAGGAGTGAAGCCCAATGCCCACCATTGTCGCCGCCATCGTCGTCCTCACCGCGCTCGTCCTGCTGAATCTGCTGCTCACCTTCGGCGTCATCCGCAGGCTGCGCGAACACTCCGAGCAGCTCGCCGCCAACGCGCCGACCCGGACGATCCCCGTCGGTGCCACCGTGCCGGAGTTCAGCGCCACCAGCGAGCGGGGCGTCGTCGTGTCGACCGCCACGCTACGCGGTGACGGCGCTCTGGTCGTCTTCATGGCACCGGACTGCGCCGCGTGCACCGAGCAGCTCCCGGCGGTACGTGAACGCCTCGCCACGGCGGTCGGTGGCCCCGCGGCCGTGCTCGTGGTGTTCACCCGCCTGCGCGCCGCGACCGACCCGAACGACAAGTCCGCCGCCGAGCTGGCCGAGTCGCTCGGCGTGGCCGGCAGCGCGGCGCTGATCGTGCACGAGCCGCTCGACGGTACGCTCCAGACGACCTTCCAGGTGGCCGCGTTTCCCGCGTTCTACCTGGTCGACCCGGACGGCAAGGTGGCCGCGGCCAGCAACGGCATCGCGGACCTACCCGTGCCGCCCCAGCGGTCCCTCGGCCCGGTCGGTCCCATCGGCACCGTTCGCGCCGCCGATCCGGTCGCGGCGGGCTGAGGCCGACGGTGACGACTCGGACCGCTCGGACCGCAGGCGCCGGACGACCACGCCCCGCACCAGGTCGGGCGTCAGCGGGCCGAACATCCGCGAGTCCATGCTGTGCTGGGGCGCGTCGCCGAGCACGTAGAGCATGCCGTCCGGCAGGCCGGCCACCCGCTTCACGATCAGCTGGCTGCGGGCCACCCTCTCGCCGTCCGGGATGATCACGCCGGGCGGCGGCAGGCAGACGACGACGGCGCCGACCCGCAGCCGCCGCCGGAACCCGCGCCGCAGCACCAGGAGCTGGTCGCCGTGCTGGTACGTGGGCGTCATGCTGTCGCCCTGCACGCCCACGACCTGCAGCACCGCGCGGGTCACCAGGAGCAGGCCGGCGCCCAGTACCGCCAGGGCGCCAGCGACGACCAGCGGAAGCGTCAGTCCATCCACGACACCACCGTAGCGACACATGATCACCGGAGTGCCGACCGTGCCGTACCTGTTGCTCTTCGCCCAGTGCCTGATCGGTCTCACGTTCGTGCTCTCGGTCGCCGGCAAAGTGCGCGGCGGCCGGGAGTTCCGGGCGTTGGAGGAAGCGTGGCGCGGCATGGCCCGGCTGCCGGGCGCGCGGGTCCGCCCGGCCGCCGCCGTCGTGGTGCCCGCCGAGGCGGCGGTACCGGTGCTGTTGCTGCCGGTGCCGGGATCGCCGTTCACCGCCGCCGGCTTCCTGCTGGGCGGGGCGCTGCTGGCGGCGTTCACGGTGGCGGTGGCGCTGGTCCTGCGGCGGGGCACGGCCGCGGAGTGCCGGTGCTTCGGCGGTACCGCCCCGACGCCGTTCCGCCGCCACCACGTCGTGCGCAACGCCGCGCTCATCGCCGTGGCCACTGCGGGCGGGTACGCGGCGTGGAGCGGGACCACGATGACCGGCCAGGCGGCCGCGGTCGCGGTGCCACTGGGGCTGGTGGCCGCGTTCACCGTGGCGTACCTCGACGACCTGATGGCGCTCTTCGCACCCGCGGGGCCGGGCGCGATCCGGAAGGTATAACCAGCACTACCGCGCCGAGGCCGCCCCCGCCGGTACCGTGCGAAGCATGCCGGTCCGCACCGCGCTGGATGCGCTCACGCTGCGGCCGACGCGGTTCCTGCGCAGCTCGTGGCCGTGGCGGTCCGTGCTCTACCTGGCCACCGGCGCCCTGCTGGGGTGCACCGGCATCCTCGCCGCGTCGCAGCTGCTCGCCGGCGAGCTCACGCTGCTGGAGTTCGCCATCGGCGTGGCCGCTTACACCCCGGTCATCGCCTGTGCGGTCCCGGTCGCCCGGCTGGAGCGGCGGCGCCTGCGGCTCGTCGACGGGTACCCGGTGGACGACCCCCACGAGCCGCTCGACCGGCCCGGCTGGCGGCACCGCCTGCGGGTGCGGCTGCGGGAGCAGGCGACCTGGCGGGAGTTCGGCCACGCGATCGTCTCGGGCGGCGTCCTGTGCTGGATGGACGGATTGGTGGTCGTGTTCGCGGTCTGGTACCCCGTGACGTTCCTGTTCTACCCGATCCTCGATCCGGACGAGCCGCTGCGGTACCTGGTGGCCCTGTGCGGCATCGTCCTCGTGCTCGCCGCGCCCTATCCGGTGACCGCCTGGGCCGGCGCACGCGCCGCGCTGGCCCGGGCACTGCTGGCTCCGCGCGAGACCGACCTTGGCGAGCGGCTGGTCGAGGTGACCCGATCGCGGGCACGGCTGGTCGACGCGTTCGAGATCGAGCGCCGCCGGATCGAGCGCGACCTGCACGACGGCGCCCAGCAGCGGCTCGTGGCCATGAACATGCACCTCGGCCTGGCCCGGTTGGAGCTGCCGGCTGGCTCGCCGGCGGCCGAGCAGCTCGCCAAGGCACACGAGCTGGCCAAGCAGGCGCTGACCGAGCTGCGCGAGCTGATCCGGGGCGTACACCCGCAGGTGCTCGCGGACCGCGGCCTGGTCGCGGCCGTCGAGGACGTCGCGGGCCGCTCGCCGGTACCGGTCGACGTCGACATCAGCCTGCCCGGGCGCCTGCCCCGGCCGGTCGAGGTCACCGCGTACTTCGTCGTGGTCGAGGCGCTCGCCAACGTGGCCAAGCACAGCGGCGCCAGCCGCGCCTCCGTCACAGCATCCATTGTGGAGGGACGCGTGCGAATGCGGGTGGAGGACGACGGCACGGGCGGCGCCGACCCGGACGCGGGCACCGGCCTCGCCGGCGTGGTCGACCGGGTGGCCGCCGTCGACGGCACGGTCGCGCTGTCGAGCCCGCCCGGCGGGCCCACGGTGCTCCAGGTCGAGTTCACCGGAGTACCGGACGCATGGCGCGAGTGATCGTCGCCGAAGACGGCGTGCTCATCCGGGAAGGCATCGTCGGCCTGGTCACCCGCTTCGGGCACGAGGTGGTCGCGGCGGTCGGCGACGCCGGCGCGCTCGTGGCGGCCGTCCGCGCGCACCGGCCGGACATCGTCGTCACCGACGTGCGGATGCCGCCGTCCTTCACGGACGAGGGATTGCAGGCCGCGATCCGGCTCCGGCACGCCGATCCCGAGCTGCCGGTGCTCATCCTGAGCCAGTACGTCGAGCAGACGTACGCGGCGGAGCTGCTGGAGTCGGCGCGGCCGGGCACGGGCGGCGTCGGATACCTGCTGAAGGACCGCATCGGCGACGTGGTCGAGTTCGTCGACGCGCTGGACCGGGTCGCCAGCGGGCACACCGTCGTCGACCCGGAGGTGGTCCGGCAGCTGCTGCGCCGGCGGCGCGATCCCGTGGCCCTGCTGAGCCCGCGCGAGCGGGAGGTGCTCGCACTGATGGCGGAGGGCCGGTCGAACGCCGCGATCGCCCGCGCGCTCGTGGTCAGCGAGGCGGCCGTGGCGAAGCACATCGGCAGCCTGCTGACCAAGCTGGACCTGCCGCCCGACCAAGACGACCACCGCCGCGTCCGGGCGGTGCTGGCGTACCTGCGTGGCTGACCGCCGGCTCAGAAGGCCGGCTCAGTGGTAGGTGCGGATCAGGTCGGTCACGGTGTAGTCGTCGTCGACGACCGGGATCAGGCGCCACTTGTCGAACGCGGTGCACGGGTGCGAGATGCCGAAGGCGACCAGCTCGCCCGGTGCCAGCCGGGCATCGGGGGCGACCTCCAGGTACGCGTGGTGGTCGTTGGTCGCGGTGACCCGCAGCCCACCGGCCGGGCGTACCGCACCGTCGCGGCCGCGCACCGCCCGAGGCACGGGCAGGCCCTCGTCGTAGGGCACCTCGCGCTTGCCCATGGCCACGATCGCGAGCCCGTCCTCGGGCGTCGAGATGACCTGTGCCCACACCTCCAGCGCCGCGTCGAGCATGCCCTCGCCGGGCGCCCGCCGGAACGGTGTCGTCTCGCGGTAGACGCCGTCGTCGTGCGTGATGTACGCGCCGCTGCGCAGGACGGCGCGCACCCGGTGGCCGGGCACCCATTGGCCGGCGAGCCGGTCGGCGACGACGTCGAAGTACTTGCTGCCGCCCGCCGTGACGACGACCTCCTCCGGGAGCAGGCCCGCGGCCGCGAGATCCAGGACGGCGGTTCGCATCTCGTCGAGGTACCAGCCGGCCGAGGGCGCGCCGGGCAGCCCGCCCTCGTACCCGGCGACGCCCGCGAGGACGAGCCGGGGCTCGGCCGCCACCGCGCGCGCCAGGTCGACGAGCTCGGCGATCGTGCGGCAGCCGGTGCGCCCGCCCGGGTACCCCAGCTCGACGAGCACCCGCAGCGGTGTGGTGGTCACCGCCTCGGCCGCCGCCTGGACACCGGCCAGCGAGTCGACGTACAGCAGGACCTCGAATCCCTCCTCCGCGGCGATCCAGCGCAGGGCGACCGGGTCCAGCAGTTCGTTGGCGAGCAGCACCCGCGTGACACCGAAGGCGCGGCATGCGAGGAGCTGGTTGGCCGTCGCGACGGTGATGGCCGACGCACCGGCCTCCAGCTGGGCGGCGAACAGCGACGGCGCCATCGTGGTCTTGCCGTGCGGGGCGAACTCCAGCCCGTGCCGGGCGCAGAACTCGGCCAGGGTGTGGATGTTGCGCGCGATGGCGGGGCCGTTGGCCACCATCACCGGCCAGGTGAAGGCGCCGTCGAAGAGGTGGTGCTTCGCGGCGACGAACTCGTTCGCCGTGACCGCTTCCGGGGCCCAGAAACCCTTCGCCCGCCAGTCAACCAAATCGGTCATGCGCCGCCGCCCGCAGCCGGCCCGGAGTCGAGGGAGCGTAGCGACCGAGCGCAGGGTCGGCTACAGGGCGGCATCAAAGGCGCATGACCCGCGCGAGCGGAGCGAGCGCCAGTTGGCTCTGTCATGTGGTGCTCCTCGGCAGCAGGCCGGCCTCGAAGACCGCGTGCGCGGCTGTCAGGTGGCGCTGGGCGCGGGACAGGCAGATCTCGTGGTGTCCGGGAAACAGGGCGTCCACCTCCAGTGCGGCCAGCCGGGACAGGCTCCGCGCGTACTCGGGCACCCGGCAGTCGTGCAGGTTCTGTAGTGACACTCTGCCACCGGTGAAGACGCAGTCGCCGGAGAACAGGGCCCTGTGGCCGGCGGTGTCGAGCACGTAGCACGTGTGCCCGTCGGCGTGGCCCGGTGTGGCGAGGGCACGCAGCGTCACCCCACCGAGGTCGATCTCGTCGCCGTCATCGACGACCGTCACTTGTGGACACGGCTCGAACGCGTAGTCGGCCGGGTAGGTGCCGCCGGCGCGGGCGCGCGGCAGGCTCAGCATCGCCTCGTCGCCGGCCGCGATCCAGCCGGCGGCGGGCGCGCCGGCCAGCACGCGCAGGCCGGGTATCCGCCGGGCAAGCTGCGCGGCTCCTCCGGCGTGGTCGGCGTGGCCATGTGTCAGCAAGAGGTACGCGGGCGCGGGCGCGCCGACGTTGTGGAGGATCGCATCGACGCCCCGCCCCGCCCCGGCATCGACGAGCGCGCTGGCCTTGGTCCCTCGCACGAGGTACACGTGGCAGTCCAGCGGGTCGGTGAGGTCGAACCCGCCGGCGCCGCTGCCCACCAGCGTCACGTGCGCGGTCAAGCGCATCGGCCCAGCTCCTCGCCGAGCCGCTCGACCAGGTCGACGACCACGCCGGCGGCGAGGCTCACGTCGGCCAGCGCGACCGACTCGTCCGCCGAGTGCGCGTCGAGGATCGAGCCCGGCCCGAAGACAGCCGCCGGGATGCCGGCCCGCGCGAGCTTACTGGCGTCGGTGCAGAACGGCATCCCCCGTACCGTGGCGTCGCGGCCGTGGCCGGCGAGCGCACGGCACAGCGCGGCGACGACCGGGCTGTCCGCCGGGGTGTCCAAGGCGTAGTCCACGTTGAACGGCAGGTCGACCTCGACGCACCCGGGCAGCAGCCTCATCAGCTCGTCGCCTTCGCGGCGCCACACGTCGAGCGGCTCCTCGCCGGGCAGCGTGCGCCGGTCGACGTCGATCTCGCACCGGTCGGGCACGACGTTCGGCCCGATCCCGCCGCGCACGCGGGTGACGCACCGGGTCGCCGTGCCGAGCAACGGGTGCGCGGGTCCTGGCGGTGGCGCGGCGTCCAGATAGGACAGCACGCCATTCATCAGGCTGATCGCGTTGACCGCCTCGCCGGGCCGGGAGGTATGGCCGGCGACGCCCAGCGTGCGAACCGTGTACCGGACGACGCCCTTGTGCGCCACCGCCGGCACGAGGTCGGTGGGCTCGCCGACGACCGCGCCGGCGAACTCGGGCACGGGCAGCCCGTCGAGCAGGCTCAGCACGCCCCGGTACCGGTACTCCTCGTCAACCACACCGGCGAGGACCACGGTGTGCGGTGGCGGCGGCCCGGCGGCCAGCCGGGCGGCGGCGAGCATGAAGGCGGCCAGCGGTCCCTTGGCGTCGCAGGCGCCGCGCCCGTACAGCCGCCCGCCGCGCACCTCGCCCGCGTACGGGTCCACGGTCATGCCGTCGACCTCGACGGTGTCCAGGTGCGACTCCAGCAGCACCGCGCGCGGGTCGGCGCCCGGCACGACGGCCACCACGTTGGGGCGGCCCGGCAGCGCCTCGCGCAGCTCCGCGTCGACGCCGTGGTCTTCCAGCCAGTCCCGCACCAGCGCGGCGACCGCCGACTCCCCCAGTCCCGACCCGTCGCGCGGGTTGACGCTCGGCGTCGACACCAGCGCCCGCAGCAGTTCCTCGACATCCTTCACGCCGTACGCCGTTCCCGGGCGTACGCCAGCAGCAGCACGATGATGAGCAGGCCCAGGGTCACCTGGCGCAGGCCCTCGCTGAGGTTCCACGCGGCGAGCAGCGCGGTCAGCAGCGTCAACAGCAGCGCGCCGGCGACCGTGCCGAGCAGATGGCCGCGCCCGCCGAGGATCGACGTGCCGCCGAGCACCACGGACGCGATCGACAGCAGCTGGTACGGGCTGCCCATCGTCAGCGAACTGGTGCCGGTGAAGCCGAGCAGCACCAGCCCGGCCACCCCGGCGAGCAGTGCGCACGCCGCGTACATGACGAGCGTGGTGACCGGCACCGGCACGCCGGACGCCCGGGAGGCCGGCTCGCTGGTGCCGAGCGCGAAGGCGTACCGCCCCAGCCGCGACAGGTGCAGCAGCCACACTCCCGCCGCCGCGATGGCCAGCCACAGCACGGTGGCGTACGGGATTCCGGCGACGCTGCCGTTGGCGAGCGTGTCCAGCAGCGGTATCCGGGCCGAGCGCGGCGAGCCGTCGGTGTAGATGAGCAGCGCGCCCGCGATGACGGTGCCTGTCGCGAGGGTCATCACCATCGGCGGCAGCCGCAGCCAGACCAGCCCGGCGGCGTTGACGAGCCCGACGACGACGCTGGCCGCGAGCGCGACCAGGATGCCGGCGGCGCCACCGGAGCCGGACGCAACCTGCGCGCAGACGACCGCCGACAGCGCTACGACCGCGGACACCGACAGGTCGATGCCGCTCATCATCACCACGAGCGTCTGCCCGATCGCGACGATGCCGAGAAACGACGCGGTCTGCACCAGGTACCGGACGCTGGAGACGGTGCCGAAGCCGTTCGCGAACGCGATCGCCGCCAGCCAGGTCACGCCGAGCACGCCGAACGCCCACACCGCGCGGTTGTCCCGCAACGCGGCCACTGACATCAGGCCGTCCTCTCTCTCGTTGCCAGGGTCTTCACGGCCACCGCGACGACCAGCACGACACCCTGCAGGATGAGCTGATAGAAGGTGGAGATCCCGGTGAACAGCAGCAGGTTGGTGAGCAGACCGAGCAGCAGCGCGCCGAGCAGGGTGGCGCGCATCCGGCCCACGCCGCCGAAGAAGCTGATCCCGCCGAGCACGGCGACCGCGATGGAGTTCAATGTGTACGGTGCACCGATGTTCGGGTCACCGGAGCCGGTCTGTATCGCGAGGCCGATGCCGGCGAGTCCGGTGAAGAGCCCCGCGAACCCGTACGCGAGGATCTTGACCCGCCGGGTGTCGATGCCGCTGGCGTACGCGCCGTGCTCGTTGCCGCCGACCGCGTAGAGCGCCAGCCCGAACCGGGTGGTACGGACCAGCTTCCACAGCGCCAGCGCCACGACGACCGCCAGGGCGGGCAGCGCGATGCCGTACCAGCCGAGGTTGTAGGCGCTGACCAGACCGGCCGGTACGTGCCCGCCCGGCTGGGGCAGCACGATCAGCGTGACGCCGGTCCACAGGAACGAGGCGGCGAGCGTGACGATGATAGGCGGCAACCCCGCGTACGCGACCAGCGCCCCGTTCGCGGCTCCCGCGGCGACTGTGACCGCGAGGGCGAGCGCCATCGCGGCGAGCACGCCGGTCGCGCCATCGGCGGCGGTGACCACGAAGACGGCCATGCCGAGCGAGAGCACCGGGCCGAGCGACAGGTCGACGCCGCCCGTGAGCATGACGATGGTCTGCGCGACCGCGGCGAGGATCAGCGGCAGGAACTGCGCCGACAGGATCGTGATAGTCGACGGGCTCAGCAGCGTGGGGTCGAGCCGCTGATACGTCACGAGCACGACGGCGAGCAGCGCGCACAGCCCCAGCACGTCCATGTGGTTCCGGATGCGCTCAGACATGTGTCACCTCTTGACCGACGACTGAGGCGTGCACCAGCCGCTCCTCGGTCAGCTCCGCACCCACCAGGCGGTCCACGATGGACCCCTCGTACATGACGGCCACCTCGTCGCACAGCCCGACAAGTTCCATGGTGTCGCCGGAGGTGACCAGCACGGCCATCCCGCTGTCTGCCAGCTCCCGCAGGTGGTGGTAAATCTGGCGTTTGGTGCCCACGTCGATGCCGCGGGTCGGCTCGGCGAGCAGCAGCACCCTCGGCTTGGTCGGCAGCCACTTGGCGAGCGCGACCTTCTGCTGGTTGCCACCGGAGAGCCGGCGGACCTCCTGGGCTGGCGAGCTGGCCTTGATGCGCATGCTGTCGACCAGGCCGGCGACGAGCCGGGCCTCCTGCCGGCGGGAGACCGTGGTGAGCGAGCGTGCCGGGGCGAGCGCGCGGAGGCTGGGCAGCGACAGGTTGGCCCGTACGCTGTGCGCGATGTGCAGCCCTTCGGTCTTGCGGTCCTCCGGCACGTACCCGATGCCCCGGCGGATCGCCTCGCGGGGGGTGGCCAGCCGGCAAGGGCGACCGTCCATGTCGATCTGTCCACTGTGACGCCTGAGGCCGAACAGCGCCCGCAGCACCTCGCGCTGCCCCTGTCCTTGCAATCCGCCGAGGCCGATGACGCGGCCGGGTACCAGATCCAGGTCGATGCCGGCGCACGAGCCCGGCACCGCCAGCCCACGGACCGTGAGCACCGGCTCTGCAGGCACAGCGGCCGTGTCCTTTGATTTCGGGGGAAACATGTCCGACAGCTCGCGCCCGACCATCAGCTTGACCAGGTCGTCGTGGTCGGTCGCGGCGCGCTCGCGGGTCGCGACGACCTCACCGTCCTTGAGCACCGTCATGCGGTCGCTGACCGCGAACAGCTCGCCCATCCGGTGGGTGACGATGACCACGGACTTCCCCGCCGCGCGCAGTTCGTCGACCACGCGGAAGACGGCCCGCACCTGGTCGTCGTCGAGCGCGGAGGTCGCCTCGTCGAGGATCAGCAGTCGCGGGTCGCCGGTCAGCGCCTTGGCCAGCTCGACGAGTTGCTGGGCGCCGAGCGGCAGGCGCCCGGCGCGGGTGAGCGGATCGACGTCGAGGCCGACCCTTGAAAGCAGTGGACGGGCCCGCGCGACCAGGTCCCGGTGCCGGACCAGGCCGCCGCGGGTCGGCCACGCGCCGAGAAACACGTTCTCGGCGACGCTCTGGTGCGGGTTCAGGCTCAGCTCCTGGTGTACGGAGGCGATGCCGGCCGCCCGGGCGCGGTGCGGAGACCACGCCCGGATTCCACTGTGGACGCGAGCGCCGTCGAACCGGACCGTCCCCGCGTCCGGGGCCAGCAGCCCGGTGATCAGTGAGAGCACCGTGCTCTTTCCGGCGCCGTTCTCGCCCACCAGGCCGAGCACCTCGCCGGGGCGCACGTCGAAGCTGACGTCGCGCAGCACGCGCACCCCGGCGAAGGACTTCGACACGTTCTCGACGCTCAGCAGGGTCATCGTCTACTTGCCGATCAGCTTGTCGATCTCGTTCTGCGGCAGCGGCTGGATCGGGTACGAGTCGTCGGGCTGGTCCGCCTTGACGAACTGGTCCAGGTTGGCGTCGGTGATCTCCGGCAACGGCACCGTGATGTCCTGCGGCACCGCTACCCCGCCGACCTTGGCGACTGCCGCCTCCAGTGCGATGACGGCGAGGTAGTTCGGCTGCGCGGTGGCGATCGACGAGAACCCGGCGGCCTTCTTCTCCGCCCACATCTTGAGGAAGCCGTTGTAGTTCTCACCGGTGATCGGCACGAGCGTCTTGTTCTGTTTCACCAGCGTCTGGAGGGCCGCCGCCGACAGCGCGCCGCCCTGGGAGAAGACGCCGTCGATGGTCGGGTGCGCCGAGTACGCCGAAGCGAACGCCTGCGCGGCCGGCGCCAGGTTGTATTCACTGTGTACGTTCGCGACGATCTTGATGTCGGGGTACTTCTTGAAGACCTCGTCGGCGCCCTTCCACCGGTCTTCGCTGACCGAGACGCCGGCCGGGCCGTTCATCGCGATGATCTCGCCCTTGCCGCCGAGCTTGTCGGCCAGCCACTGGGCCATCATCCGGCCCCACGCGACCTGGTCGGTGCCGACGCGGACGACCTTGGCGGTGGTAACCAGGCTGTCGAAGTTGACCACGACGATCCCGGCGGCGACCGCCTGCTCCAGCACCGGGTTCAGGGCCGTCGAGGACCCCGCGTCGACCAGGATCACGTCGTACTTCTGCTGCATCATCGCCCGGATCTGGGCGATTTGCTGTGAGGTGTCGCCATTGGCGTTGAAGGTCTCGTAGCTGGCTACCTTGCCTTCGGTCTTCAGCTTCGCGACGTCGTCCTCCAGCATTTAGCGGGCGTCCTGCATCCAGGAGGGCGCCAGGAAGATGGTCGACCACCCGACCTTGAGAGCCTTGGGGGCGGCGCAGCTAGCGCCGGCCGTCGGCGTCGTGTCCTCGGACTCCACGCCGCAAGCGGCGGTGGTCAGCAGCGCACCGAGCGCTGCCGCGGCGATGAGGCCACGCCGCGTCATCCGGACCTTCATGGGGGTACTCCTTGCACGTTATTCAATGAACCAGGTTCGTAAGTAGTTCGTTGACTGGGGTGCGATCAGAGTGCGCCACCAGGGATGCTTTGGTCAACAGGGTGCTCGTAAAATTCCGATTTCCCTGCTAATCTCCGAACCACTTCCGAACGTGTCCCTTTAGAGGTGCCATGCCGATCGTGATCGGGCTCGTCATACACACGAGCCACCACGCCGTCTTCCAGGAGGCGGCCAGGACCCTGTCCGGCGTCCAGCTCGAATGGATCTCCTACGAGCACGAAGACGAGATCCGTCCGCGCGTGCGGGAGCTGCTCGATCGGCAGCACGTCGACGGGCTGCTGCTTGGCCAGGTGCCGTTCACGAAGTCCCGTGACCTGCTCCCGGCGGACCTGTCCGTCGCGGTGACCCGGTCCGCCGCCCTCGACCTGTCCCTCGCGTTCTTCCGCGCCGCCGCGCGGGGGTGGGCCGCGGCGCCGGTCAGCATCGACACATTCGACCTGGAGACCGTCGACGAGGTGGCGAGGGCGCTGGAGCTCGACCGGGATCGGATCGCCTGCCTCCCCTACGACCCGCGGCAGACCGTCGAGGAGATCACCGACTTCCACCTGCGCTTCCGGGAGCGCACCGGCGCGGCGTACGCGATCAGCCTGCGCACCGCGGTCACCGCGCGGCTGCGCGACGAGGTGCCGGTTCTGAGCGCCCAGCCCGGCCCCACCACCATCAGGGCCAACCTGCACGAGCTCGCCCTGCGCGTGCAGAACCGGCAGGCGGACGCCTCACGGTTCGCCGCCGGCGTATTCCTCATCCGCAAGCAGGACGCCCAGGCCGACCTCGACCGCGCCCGCATCGGCCTGATGAACCTGCTCATCAACACGCCCGAGTTCAGCGAGGCCTGGATCGAAAACCGCGACCGGCGCGGCGTCGTCGTCTTCGCACACAGAGGACTGTTCGAACAGGTCACCGACCGCTGGGTGACGCTGCCGATCCTGACGCACGCCCACGAGAGCCTCGACCTGCGGCTCGCCGCAGGCTTCGGCGTGGGCGCGTCGGCCCGCACCTGCGTGCAACTCGCCGAGTGGGCGGCCGCACGCGCCGAGCAAGAGGAAGCACCCGCCGGATACCTGGTCGAGGACAGCGGTGTCGTCATTGGACCGATGAGCGGGTCTACGTCGCCGCTCGCGTTCACCTACCGCGACCACGGCGACGACATGGAAGAACTGGCCCGCCGCGCCGGCCTCAGCGCCGCCACGCTGTCACGGCTGGCCGCCCTCGAACGCAGCCTCGCCGGCCGGCCCATCTCCCCCAGCGACCTGGCCAGCTCGCTCGGCATCACCGACCCCAGTGGACGCCGGCTGATCCGCAAGCTCGGCGAGTCCGGCCTCGTCACCGAGGAGGGAAGCGCCCAGATGCACCGCAAGGGCCGCCCCACCCGCCTGTACCGGCTCGGCATCACCGGCGCCACGGGCAAGCCATGACCTACGACCTCCTGCTGGCCGGTGGCGACGTCATCGACCCGGGCGGTGGCCACATCGGACGGTACGACGTGGCTGTCAGGGGCGGCCGGATCGCGGCGGTCGCGCCATCCCTTTCGCGCGACGGCGTGCGCGAGGTGGTCGACGCGCGCGGCAAGCTGGTCACGCCCGGCCTGGTCGACATGCACACCCACGTGCACCCCGCCGCCACATACTGGGGCATCGACCCCGACCCGATCGCCTGGTACTCCGGCGTGACGACATGGGTCGACGCCGGTTCCGCCGGGGCGTACACGCTCGACTCGCTGCGGGCCGCGGCGTGCGGCTTCCGGGTGCGCGTCGCGGCGCTGCTCAACATCTCCGCCGTCGGGCTCACCGCCGCCGACGGCGAGCTCCGCGAGCTGGCCAACTGCGACGTCGACCTGGCCGTCGCCACCATCGCCGCCAACCGCGACCTGGTCTGCGGCGTCAAGGTGCGGATGGATGGCAAGACCATCGGCGGCAACGGCCTGGAGCCGCTGCGTCGCGCCCTCGTCGTGGCTTCGGCTGCGGGCGTACCGGTCATGGTGCACATCGGCGTCGCACCGCCCACAGTGGACGAGGTACTCCGCCTGCTGCGACCCGGCGACATCGTGACGCACTGCGCGAGCGGGCTGGCGTCCGGTATGCGTCGCAGCCCGGCCAGCGGCGCTGGCAGCGGCACTGCCGGTGGCCTGGCCTCGGCGGTGGTCGAGGCTCACGCGGCCGGAGTGCTGTTCGACATCGGGCACGGCTCCGGCGGGTTCGCGTTCGACGTGATCGAAGCGCAGCTCAAGGCCGGCGTCGTGCCGCACACCATCTCTTCCGACCTACACGCCCGCTGCCTGTACGGCCCGGTCTTCGACCTGCCTACGACGATGGCCAAACTGCTCGCCGTCGGAATGCCCCTCGACCAGGTGATCGCGGCGGTGACCGTCAACCCGGCGCGAGCGCTAGGGTTGCCCGGCGGCATCGGCACCCTCGCCGTGGGCGCGCCCGCCGACATTGCGGTGTTCACCGTGGAGGACGCCGAAGTCGAGCTCGTCGACGCACACCAGCACCGGCGGTACGCCGACCGGCGGCTCGTCAACGAGGCCACCTACGTGGCCGGCCGCCCGCTGCCCGCCCAGCTTCCCGCGCCGCCGAAGCCGTGGATCCCGCTCACCGAGGCCCAGCGCTCCGCCCTCCGGCTGCGCACCGAGCGCGTCCGCGACCTGCTGACCACCCCGCTCGTCGGGCCGGATGGCTTGGCCGAACAGTTTCCCAGGAGGACCAGTGCCTAAGAAAATCATCTCCACATCGGACGCCGCCCCGCCCGGAGGCCCGTACTCACAGGCCGTCGTGGCCGGCGACTTCGTGTACCTTGCCGGCGCCTGCCCGGTGCTGCCGGACGGCACCTGGGTACGCGGCCCGTTCGCCGACCAGGCCCGGGCGGCGTTCACCAACCTGGCCCGGGTGGCGGAGGCTGCCGGTGCCGACCTCTCCCAAGCGGTACGGGTCGGCGCGTACCTGCGCGACTACGCGGACTTCCCCGAGTTCAACAAGATCTACATGGAGTTCTTCGGCACCGAGGACCTACCCGCACGCACGACGCTGCCGGTGGCGCTGCAGGGCTTCGACATCGAGCTGGACGCCGTCCTCTACACCGCCTAGCCCGCCGACCCGGTGCCCGCGGGACGCGGCGCAGCGCGAACGCGGCGGGAAAGGCTACTCGGTGGATATGGATGTGGGGATGCGGTCTAGAACTGGCCAGGGGTACAGCGCGTAGTGGTAGAAGTCGACGGCGTGGACGCCCAGGTCGGCGCAGGCCGCCACCTTTCGCGACAGGTTCGAGGCGTCCGGCGTGTCGGGATGGCCCGGGCGCAGCACCACGCGCACCGGGCAGCGGCCCGCCAGCGCCTCCATCACCGACCCCACGTCCGCGCGCAGCCGCGCCACTTCCCGCGCGTACCCCAGCGTGGCGTAACCGTCCACAACGGACGCGATTGAGGCGGCATCGACACCGAGACGCCAGCCCTGCTGGGCCACCAGCGGACCGTCGGGCGTGCCGCTGCCGTAGCCGAGCAGCGCGCCGGTCAGGTCAAGGTAGGTGAGTGAACCACCGTCGGCGCGCACGGCTTCAGCGACCCGGCGCGCAAGGCCGGTGACGATGCGCTGCCGCACTGCGAGATACGCGGCGAGGTCGTCGCCGACCACGGCGCACAGCGACTCGACGAAGTCTGGCGTGTCCTGCCGCTCGCCGGCCAGCGCCCGTTCCAGGTGCGCGGCTGTCGCGGCGCGCAGCCGGTCAGCGTCCACTCCGGACGCTCGCGCCTCGCGGCGGCAGTGCGCGCAGAAGCAGAGCCCGAGCAGCACCCGATCGCCCGCGCCCAGCGGCACGAACGAGCGCTCGTGGTGGTGACCGTGGTCGAAGGTGCCGTACGACAATGCCTCGGCGACGACTGGCGCGCCGGTCGCGGCGAAGACCGTGCGGGCCAGCGCGACCGCGTAGTCGGCGACGTCGGGGTGTGCCGGGCACAGGTCGGCGAGGAGCCGATCGCCGAAGCAGTTCTTGGTCGCCGTGTCCGGGTGCGCCGCGCCGAGCGTGGTGTTGTGCAGAAACACCGTCCACGCGAGCAGCTCGCCGGGCGCGGTCAGCTCCCGCAGGCGCGCGCTCGCGGCGACCTCCTCCGCGTCTTGCGCCGGCGGGCGTAGCCGCACCCCGTCCCACAGGTGCGGCGGCAGCGGCACGAAGACACCGTCGTCGCGGTACACCAGGCGGCGCCCTCGGGCGTGCGGGGTCAGGTCGCGCGCCTGGTGGTACGCGAGCGCGAGCGTCACCGCGTCGACACCCCACGCGCGTACCCGCTTCAGCACCTGGTCGGGTCCTTCGTCGACGAGGTCGGATGGGAACGCGTACAGGCTTGTTCTCATCGGCGACCCATCCGAAGCGCCGCGACGAGGACCGCGCCGCACAGCATGCCCACACCCAGCATCAGCGCCGACAGTACGAAGGCGCCGGTGTCACGTGGCGCGGACGCGAGGCCGGCGGCGGAGAGTAGCACGATAAAGACCACCCAGCCCAGCAGCGCGCGAGGGGCGTCCATCTAGGACACCGCCAGAGCGGCCCGGCGCTTGCGCAACGCCAGGTCGGGATCGGGTTCCGGGATCGCCGCCAGCAGCGCGCGCGTGTACTCGTGCTCCGGCTGGTTGATGACCCGTGGCGTGGGGCCAATCTCGACCGCGCGGCCCTGGTGCATCACCATCGTGGTGCCGTGCCACCCGAAGTACTTGGCGATCGCCAGGTCGTGGGTGATGAACAGGAACGCCACGCCGTGGTCGTCGCGCAGCCGCTTCAAGACGTTGAGCAGGCTGACCCGGATCGAAACGTCCAGCATGGACGTCGCCTCGTCCGCGACGATGACGCGCGGCCCGAGCGTGAGCGCGCGAGCCACCGCGACCCGCTGCCGCTGCCCACCGGAGAGCTGGTGTGGGTACTTGGTCAGGAAGTTCTCCGCGGGCGTGAGGTCGACCTCGGTGAGCAGTTCGCGGGCGCGTGCCCAGGCCTGGGCGCGGCCGCGGACCAGGCGGTGCCGGCGCAGCGGCGCGGCGAGCGTGCCGAACACGTCGCGGATCGGGTTGAGCGAGGCGTACGGGTCCTGGTGGATGTACTGCACGGCGCGGCGGTACCGGGTGAACCCGTCGCCTTTCAAGCCGTAGATGTCGGCGCCCTCGAACCGCACGGCGCCACTCGTGGGCTTCGTGAGGCCGGCGACGATCCGCGCCGTGGTGGTCTTGCCGGACCCGCTCTCCCCGACCAGGCACAGCACCTGCCCGGGTTCGAGCGTCAGGCTGACGCCGTCGACCGCGCGAACGGCGCCGAAGACCTGGCTCACGTTCTCGAGGCTGATCAGCGGCTCAGCCACCGGTCGCCACCACCTTCCGCTCGAAGCGCACCTTGTCCGCGTGGTGACACGCGACGTCATGTCGCGGACCGATCAGGAGAAGACTCGGTTCGGCCGGTTCGCAGTCCGGCTGGGCGTACCCGCAGCGTGGCCGGAACGCGCAGCCCTGCGGCGGATCGAGCAGGCTCGGTGGCCCGCCCGGGATCGAGGCCAGCTCCGGAAGGTCGCCCACCACCGGGGGCACGGCCTTAAGGAGCCCCACCGTGTACGGGTGGCGCGGCTCGTAGAACATGTCGCGGACGCCGCCCAGCTCGATGATCCGGCCGGCGTACATCGTGGCGACCCGGTCAGCCAGCTCGGCGGCCAGCGGCAGGTCGTGCGACACGAAGATCATCGCGAAGCCCAGCCGCTCGCGCAGTTCGTGCAGCACGTTCACGATGGCCCGCTGGGTCAGGATGTCGAGGGCGGTGGTTGGCTCGTCGAGCACCAGCACCTGCGGGTCGAGCAGCAGGCTCATCGCGATGAGCACCCGCTGTTTCATGCCGCCCGACAGCTCGTGCGGGTACGCGGACAGCACCCGATCGGGGTCGAGCCGCACCTTCCGCAGCACGTCTTCGCACCTGCGTCGCATCTCGTCGGCCGGCATCCGCCGCCGGTGGGCCCGGATCGTGTCGCGCATCTGGTCGCGCACGCGCAGGACTGGGTTGAGTGAGTTCATCGCGCCCTGAAAGACCATCGCGGCCTCGCTCCACCGGAACCGCCGCAGTTCTTCCCTGTCCAATGTGAGCAGATCGACGACGCTACCGTCGCGGCGCCGGTAGAGCACCTCGCCGGACGGCACCGTGCCGAGCTTGGGCAGCAGCCGCAGCAGCGCCAGCCCGAGGGTCGTCTTGCCGCACCCGCTCTCCCCGACGACGGCGAGGCTCTCGTTGGGGTACAGGTCGAAGCTGACGCCCCGCACTGCCCGGACCGGGCCGGCGCCGGTGCGGTACTCGACGACCAGATCGCGCACGGACAGGATCGGTTCCACCCCGGCCTCCTTAGCTTTCCCGCAGCCGCGGGTTGAGGATCTCCTCGAACGAGCGCGTCATCGTCACCAGCGACAGTTGCAGCACGCTGATCGCGATCACCGGTGCGAGCACGTAGAAGAGGCTGTCGGAGAAGAAGATGGCGCCACGCGTCCACGCTTTGTTGAGCATCGCGCCCCAGTTGTCGTCGACGATCGGGGCCAGGCCGAGGAAGTACAGGCCGACCAGCGCGTAGATGGCGTTGGTCATGGTGACCACGAAGTTCATCATGATGAAGGTGGCCATGTTCGGCAGGATCTCGCGGCCGACGATCCAGCCGGTGCCGAGGTCGAGCAGCTGGGCCGCCTCGACGTACTCGCGCTCCTTGAGCGAGAAGACCTGAGCCCGCACCGATCGCAGCAGGTACGGCCAGGCGAAGCCGCCGAGGATGGCGGCGAGCACCCACGGGCTGTCCAGTTTGTACAGTGAGGCGAGCACCGCGAGCAGGACGATCTGCGGGACGGTGAGCACGATGTCGGTGACCGAGACGATCAGCGAGTCGACCCAACCGCCGAGGTACGCCGCGAGCGCGCCGAACACGATGGCGATGAGCGTGGAGATGGCGGCCGCCAACACGCCCACCAGGATCACGGCGCGCCCGCCGTTGATCATCTGGATCGCGATGTCGCGCCCCTCCGAGTCGGTACCGAGCGGGTGCCCGGTGCTCGGCGGCAGGTACACCGCGTTGAGGTCGGTGCTCAGGTGGCTGGGCGTGAAGAACGGGCCGACGACCGCGACCAGGATCATGAGCGCGAAGACGATGAACCCGGCGAACCCGGCCTTGGAGCGCGTCAACGAGCGAAGCATTGGCTCACTCCTCCCCGTTCAAACGGACCCGTGGGTCGAGCCGCCCGTAGAGCAGATCCGCAATGAGGTTGGCGGCCACCACGGCGATGGTGACGACCAGCAGGATGCCCTGCAGCACCGGATAGTCCCGGCGCTGCACCGACTGGAATAGCAGGTATCCGATCCCCTGATACTGGAAGACCTGCTCGACCAGGATCGAGCCGCCCACCACGAACCCGAGCGTGATGGCCAGTTGCGGAACCAGCGGCAGCACCGCGTTGCGCCCGACGTACGCCGACCGTATCCGCCCGTCGGTGAGGCCACGCGCACGGGCGACCGTGACGTAGTCCTCACCGAGGGTCTCCACTGTGGAGGACTTCATCACCAGCATCCAGCCGCCGATGGTGGTCAGCACGTAGATGGTGATGGGCAGGCCGGCGTGGTACATCACGTCGGACAGGAAGTCGAAGCTGAGGTTCGGGGTGACGCCGGGCGAGTACGCGCCGCGCATGTCCGCGATCGGCAGGATCTCCAGCTGCACCCCGAAGAAGACCACGACGAGCATGGCCAGGAGGTAGTTCGGTACCGACTGGAGCAGCGAGCCGATCAGGGACAGCGCGTGGTCCAGCCAGCTCTCCCGCCAGTACGCCATGAGCATCCCGAGCGTTATGCCGAGGGCGAAGCTGATCAGCACACCGAGGCCGACGCTGAACAGCGTCCACGGCAGGTACTCGAACACGATGTCGAGCACCGACGTGCCGGGCGCGAGCAGTGACTCGCCGAGGTCGCCGCGCACGAGCCCGGCCAGAAAGTCCCCGTACTGCTGGATCAGCGGCTCGTTCGGGTTGAACGAGAACAGCCCAGCCGCCTGGCTCGACGCCTCCGCGTACGACACGCCGTACTGCGACATCTGCGTGTTGATGTACACCTCGACGGGGTTGCCGGGCAGCATGCGCACGAGGAAGAACGTGCCCGTGGCGACGAGATACACCGTCAGCAGCGCCTTGAGCACGCGCCGCACGGCATAACGCTTCAGGATGGCCATGGCGGGAGGTCAGGCGGCCTTCAGCCGGCCCTGCAGCATCAGCAGGACCGTGAAGTTGTCCGCGTACGGCGCGTTCAACATGATGGGGTCGTCGTCGGCCGGCCAGGCCTTGACCCGGGTGCCTTCCAAGCCGGGGTTGTTGCCGTACCGTTCGTACAGCGGGACCACCGGCAGCAGCTCGTTGAAGGCCAGCGCCACCTTGGCGACGCTCGCCTTCTGGGCCGCCTCGTCGAGGCCGGCACCGGCGGCGTCGATGGCCTCCTTGAAGTCGATCGGACCGCTGGACGTGGTCTGCTTGAGGTCGAAGTCGATGCCTCGCCCGCCCTGGTTGGCGGCCACCGGGTAGTTGTAGGTGAACAGCGGTTGCGCGAACGCGAAGTGCGGGTTTGGATGCTTGGACGAGCCCCAGGTCTGGATCGCCATCTGGTAGTTGCCCTTGTACAGGTCGACGTCCATCTGGGAGTACGTCACGCCCCGCCCGGCGGCCTTGAAGCCGAACGCGGCCAGTTGCTGGGCGACGTTCTGCCCCGTCGCGGAGTAGTCGGCGTACTCGGCGTGGTAGCTGACCTCGAACTCGATGGGCTTGCCGTCGGCACCCACCCAGCCGCTGCCCTCCTTCTTCCAGCCCAGCGACGTGAGCAGCTCGACGGCCTTCTGCTCGCTGTGCTCGTACGGCAGGAGCTTGCCGACGTCGGCGGCGGTCAGCCACTGCGGCACCGACAGGTCGGAGAAGCCGGCCATGTACTTCACCGGCTGGCCCGAGTCGCCGAGCGAGACCTGCCCGACCTGGTCGCGCTGCAGGGCGTACGCGAGGGCCTGGCGCGCCTTCGGGTCCTTGAACCCGGGCATCTTAGCGAAGTTGATGTACAGCGCGGCACCGGAGTACACGGGTGGTTTGAGGATGCGGATGCCCTTGCTGGTGAACTCCTTCACCGTCGCGGGCGGGAAGCCGTGCGTGGCGTAGTCGACGTTCTTCGCGAGCACCAGCGGTGTCACGTCGGGCGTCTCTCCGTTGTAGAGGACGATCTTGTTGAAGTCCACCTTGTCGGCGGCGTACCCGGTGTCGTTCTTCACGAGCGTCAGCTGCGCGTTGTTGATGCTCTTAGTGTCGATCTTGAACGGGCCGCTGGCCGTCACGTCGTCGGGGCGAAGCGTCTGGAAGTCGGTGTTGAGCTTCTTGCCCTCGGCGCTGTCGAGGTCCTTGCCGGCCCCGAAGAGCGCCTGTGCCTTGGCCGCCCACTCGCCGTATACCGCGTCGCTGAAGACCTGCTTGCGCAGCGCGTATCGCTCGAACACCGTCGACGGGTTGCTGAGGGTGAACACGACGGTCTGCTCGTCGGTCGCCTTGACGTCGCTGATGTAGTTCCACCCGACGTTGCGCAGGATGCGGTAGCACCACCAGGTGGTCACCATGTCCTTGCTGGTGACGGGTTTACCGTCGCTCCACTTCAGACCACTGCGCAGCTTCACGGTGTACGTCTTCGCGGCGGCGTCGAGCGCCCAGGACTCGGCGAGCAGCCCCTCGTACTTCTGCTCCTTCCACAGGTACATCGCGGGCGGGAGCACGACCAGATCGATGTACGGGCCGTCGCCGACGATCATGTCGACCATGCCCTCCATCTCGTGGAAGTGGCCCTTGGGCGGCACCTGGAACGGCCAGGCGCCGTGGAACTCCTTGCCGCTGTTGCTGGAACTGGTGGCCTGCTCACTCTTGCCGCAGGCAGCCAGGAAAGCCATGCCGGCAGCGCCGGCACCGAACAATTGAAGGGCGCGTCTCCGCGATATCACGACCTTTTCCGTCATGCTGGCCTCCACAAAGGACTACATCGATACAAGGCTCGTGGGGACGTCGGCGTGCGCCGACAGCTTTTCCAAGTGGGCGCGGACACGGGCGATGGGCGTACCATCGGCGCGCCGCCGGCCGCGCTCCGACTTGGGTGGTGGGC
The DNA here is from genome assembly GCF_026130045.1 of Micromonospora sp. CPCC 205371. Lineage (GTDB taxonomy): Bacteria > Actinomycetota > Actinomycetes > Mycobacteriales > Micromonosporaceae > Phytohabitans. The sequence continues at coordinate 35,056 of NZ_JAIBNX010000010.1, read as the reverse complement.
GGTCCCCGCACCCGGCCGCCGACAGCCGGCCGAGATGCCCGGCGAGCCGGGCGTCGAAGTTCGCCGTGGCGCCGCCGGTCCAGGCGACCTCCGCCAGCGCGCAGGCCCGCGGAAACACCATGTAGTCCAGGTGGCGGGCGTCGGGGATGTACTCGGACCAGGCCTGGAACTGCACGCCGATCACGTGCGCCCGCTCGGTGTCGCTCCAGTCGGCGGGGGCCGGGTCGAAGGCGGTGACGTCCGGCAGCGTGACCGGTCCACCGATCGACAGCGGCTCGTCGGCGCCGTCGGACTGGTCGTAGTCGAAGTAGGTCGGGTACACCGGCCACCGCCCCACGTCGTCCGCGGCGCCCCCCCCCCGCCGGGCCCCCCCGTCGCCGCGCCACGCGGTCACGATGGTGTCCGGCAGCGCGCCGCCGCCGACGTACCCCTCGTCCCACATGACCGCGCGCCGGCCGCGGCTCGACAGGTACCCGGCCAACTCGCGCAGGAAGTGTCCAAAGAGGTCGACCGGGTCGGTGATGCCGAGCGTGTTCATGTACCCGGTGACGTCCGGGTCGGTGGTCCAGTCGCGCAGCAGGCACTCGTCGCCGCCCAGGTGCACGTACGACCCCGGCAGTGCGTCGGTCAGCTCCGCCAGCACGTCGGTGAGGAACCGCACGGTGGCCGGCACCGGCTTGACGACCGCCTCGGAGATGCCCCAGCCGCTCCGCACGGTGTGCGCGCCGACGCCCAGCTCCGGGTACGCCGCCAGCAGCGCCGAGGCGTGGCCCGGCAGGTCGATCTCGGGCACCAGCGTGACCCCACGGTCGGCCGCGTACGTCGACATCTCGGCGAGGTCGTCCAATGTGAAGTATCCGCCGTGCGGGGTGCCGTCGGTCCGGTCCTGCCGCTCGTACCAGGCCTGCGTGGTCGGCCGATGGCTGGCCACCTCGTGCAGCCGGGGGTACCGGCGCGACTCGATCCGCCAGCCCTGGTCGTCCGTGAGGTGCAGGTGCAGCCGGTTGAGCCGGTGCATGGCGAACAGGTCGACGTACCGCATTACGGTGTGCTTGCCGAAGAAGTGCCGCGACACGTCGAGCATGCCGCCGCGCCAAGCGAGCGCGGGCGCGTCGGACACCGTGCCACACGGCAGTAACCATCGGGTACCGGCCGGCGGCGCCGACCGCCACGCCGCGTCGGGCAGCAGCTGGCGCAGCGTCTGCGTGGCGTGACGGATACCGTCCACACTGGACGCCGACAGCTCGACGCCGTCGGGTGTCACCCGCAGGTGGTACGCCTCCGGCCCTCCCACGGCGGGGTCGAGGCGCACCACCAGGCCGGTGCCGTCGCTCGCCGGGCGCAGCGGCAGCCGCAGCGGCGCCAGCAGCAGCCGGACCGCGTCGGCGGCGTCTTCCGCGCCGGGCGCGGCGACGAGCGCTGTGTCTCGGGTCAGCTCGAAGGTGCCGGCTTCGCCGCGCGCCGTCACAGGGCGGGGTATCAGGGTCTCGTACCGGTCCATGCGGTGGTCCTCCCGGGAGGTCAGAGCAGAACCACGACGCCTTCTTGGCGAGCGCGTTCGGCGGCCCAGACGAGGCGGTGGCTGGTGAGGGACTCGGCCGGCCCGGTCTTGATGAGGCTCGGGTCGGCCGCGGCGATGGAGTTGAGGAAGGCCTCGACGAGGCCGGCGTCGCCGCCGGCGTGCCCGCGGGCGGCGGACGCGTCCGTCCCAGCGCCGACGTCGATGATTTCCTCGGTGGCGGTGCGGAAGTCGTAGACGCGGATGGTCTCGCCGTCGCTGTCGAGGTACCCGCGGGTGCCCATGATCCTGGTCTTCCGGTCGGCCATGGGGGTGAACGCGGAGACGGTCAGCGAGGCGGTCACGCCGCCCTCGTACTCGATGGTGACGACCTGGTGGTCGACGGCGTCGTTGTCGCACGCGTAGACGCAGCGCCCATATGGGCCGTCGCGCAGCGCGGCCTCGACGCCCTCGGGTGTCAGGTCGTCGGTGATCGCGCCAAGCGGCCACCGCTCACGGTCGGGGTCGCCGAGGCACGAGCGGTACAGGCGGGCGGCCGAGTAGGCGCAGGACTGCTCGACCGGGCACGCCACGCACCGGTCGGCGGCGCCCGGTGGTGCCTGCTCGGGCCGAAAGTGGAAGAGACTGCCGAACGACGACACGCGCACCGCCGGTCGGCCCACGATGTACTGCAGCCAGTCGACGTCGTGGCAGGCTTTGGCGAGGAGCAGTGGCGTGGCCAGGTCGGCGCGCCGCCAGTTGCCTCGCACGTACGAATGCGCGAAGTGCCACCAGCCGACGGGCTCCAGGTGCTGCACCGACACCAGCTCGCCGACCCGCCCGTCGTCCAGCAGGGCGCGGATGTGCCCGGTCAGCGGCGTGTAGCGCAGCACGTGGCACACCGCCAGCTGGACCCCGGCGCGCTCCGCGGCCACGATGATCGTCTGCGCGTCCTCCTCGGTGGGCGCGATCGGCTTCTCCAGGAGGAGGTGGTAGCCGGCCTCAGCGAGCGCGACCGACGGACCCACGTGGTTGCGGTCCTGGGTGGCTACGATCGCGGCGTCGGCCAGCTTTGGCCGAGCGGCCAGCGCCGCCCAGTCGTCGAAGACCGCGTCGGGCCCGAGCCCGTAGGTCCGCGCCAGCGCCGCTCGCCGCGCCGGGGACGGGTCGGCCACCGCGACCACGGTGGCCAGGCCGCTCGCCACGGCGAGTTCGGCGTACTGCTGACCCCGCAGACCTGCGCCAACGACCGCAAGCGACACCATCGCGTCTCCCGTAACAAGGCCGATACCAGCGAGTAATTATCGAAGTAGTTTTGCAATATCTGTTGCATAATGATGGAGAGGTAAACGAGAACGTGTCAAGAGGTTGCGTGTGACGATCGATCAGTCCTCCGCGTTCGAGCGGCCCAACGTGGCGGCCGCGCTGTCGGTGCTGCGCGACGCGGAGCCTCGTACCCTGACCGAGCTGACCCGCGAGACAGGCCTGTCCCGCCCCACCGTCGAGGACGCACTGTCCCGCCTCATCGAGCTGCGCGTGGTCGAAGACCTCGCCCCCGACGGCGGCGGCAAGGTCGGCCGGCCGGCCCGGCTCTACCGCTTCCGCCCCGAGGCCGGCACCGTCCTCGGGCTCGACATCGGCGAGCACCGTGTCATCGCGATGGTCGCCGACCTGACCGGCGCCGAGCTCGCGACGGTGACCGACCGGGTCAGCGCGACCGACTCCGGCGACGACCGCCTCGCAGCCGTCCGCGGCGCGATCCGCAAGGCCCTGTCCCAGGCCGGGCGCACCCGCACCGACCTGTGGGCGGCGGCCGCCGGCACCGTCGGTGTCATCGACGCCGAGGGCAAGGTCGTGATCTCACACTTGCTGCCCGACTGGACCGGGCGCGACCTCGGCGCTCAGCTGCGCCGCTCGCTGCTCTGCCCGGTCAAGGTGGAGAACGACGCGAACCTCGCCGCTCTCGCCGAGCATTGGCGCGGCGCCGCGGTCGGCGTCGACGACGTCGTGTACGTGCACGCCAGCCACCGCCTCGGCGCCGGGTTGCTGATAGGCGGCAAAGTGCATCGCGGCTTCGGCGGGGCGGCCGGCGAGATCGGCGCGCTGCGGCTGCTGCACTGGGACTCGGCCGCCCGTCACCTGGCGCTGCTCGACCGGCCGGTACCCGAGGACGAGCGCGACAGCACCGCGGAGCTCATCTTCGCGGCCGCGCGCGACGGCGACACGACGGCCGTCGCCGCCGTGGAGGAGTTCGCGCACGACCTGGCGGCCGGCATCGCGGCGATGGCGTCCACAATCGACCCGGAGCTGGTCGTCGTCGGCGGCCGGGCCGCGCGCGGTGGCGACGTGCTCGTCACCCCTGTCCAGCGCCGCATGGGCGCGCTCTGCCTGCGGCCGCCACGCATCGTCGTGTCCACACTGGACGAGGGGTCGGTCGCCCTCGGCGCGCTACGGACCGCCATGGACATCGTCGACAGGGAGGTCTTCAAGCGCTAGATGACGGTGGCTCGCAGATCCGGCGCCGGCATCTCCGGGTCGAAGGGGTACAGCGGACGGGTCAACCGCTGGTGGCCGAGGCGTGGGAGGTCCTGGTCGACGCCGCCGGGCGTCAGCGCGATCATCCAACCGCGGGCGAGCCGGCGCAGCTCCGGTTCGAGGTACCCGATCTTCACCACGACCACGTCGGCCTCGCGCGGGTCTACCCCCAGCCGGAGGTAGTCCGCGACCAGGTGGTACGGCCGGCGCCGGGACGTCAGGATCACCTGTACCCCGCCAGCGGTGAGCACCGCGACCGGCCCGCCGTCCGGGTCGTCGACCAGCGCGCCGACCCGTCCCACGACGCGCACCGGGCGCCCGTGCCGGGTGTCCATCCGGCCGCCTACCGCGATGTCCACAGTGGCCCCCGTGCCGGCCACGGCGCAGGCGCGCACCGCCTCCGGGTCGGTGATGCTCGCGAACACCGCACGGTGGCCAGCGGAGCGGGCCAGCAGCCGCTCCAGCAGATACGGCACGTCGCCCGCCCCGCCGGCGGTCGGGTTGTCTCCTGAGTCGCTGATCACGAACGGCCGCTCCGGGCTCGCCAGCGCCGCGTCGATCGCCTCCTCCGCCGTGCCGGTCGGCCCGACGAACGCGAACTCGGCGCGCGCCTCCCAGTACCGCTCGGCCAGCCGCTGTGCCTGTTCCCGTACGACCCGCTCGTCGGTGCCGGACACCACGACGGCCGCGCTGCTACGGGGCTCGTCCGCCCAGGCGTACCCGACCCAGATGGCCGCGTCGAGCACACCCGGCACCCGCTCCACGGCGGCCAGGCTCCCCCACAGGCCGCGTGCCGGCTCCTCCCGCGTGCTGGTCTTCTCCCCCGGAAGGAGGACGGGCACGCGGACCCACGCCGTGACAGGGCGGACGCCCCGCCGCAGGCAGTCCAGCATGACGGCGGTGGCGCGCTCGCGGGTGACCCACTCGTCCTCGTGCGGGGCGAGACGGTGTGCGGTGATGAGATCGACCTCGCGCACCAGCTCCGCGGTGCCCCGCCGGCGCGCGCCGCGGGCCGGGGAGAGCAGCCCCCCCGGCCCCGCGGCCCGCCGCGCGGCGACCGCCAGGTCGGCCTCCACATCGTCGTACCCGGGCACGTGCATGGCCCCGTGAATGTCCAGCAGGAGCCCGTCCAGTGGCCCGGCGCTCCGGATGCGGTCGAGCAGCTCGCCCTTCAGCCGGTGGTACGTCTCCGGGGCGACCGGGCCACCGGGCACCGCGCGGGCGTGCACCAGCGGCACCCACTCGGCTTCGGCTGACTGAGTGAACGAATAGCGGGCGAGGAGTTCGCCGCCGCGCCGCACGGCGAAGTCCGCCTCCGTGCTGACGTGCGCCGTGAACGTGCTGCACTCGATGTGGATGCCGCCGATACCGATCTTGAACGTCATGCCTCCTGGATAGCATGTCGAGGTGCGTTTCGAGGTCTGCGTCGACGGGGTCGACGGCGTGCTCGCCGCCCAGGCGGCCGGAGCCGACCGGGTCGAGCTGTGCTCCGCCCTCTCCGAGGGCGGGCTGACGCCCAGCGCCGGCCTCATCGCGACCGCGCTCGACGCGGCGACCAGCAACGGCACGAGCATCGATGTCAACGTGCTGATCCGCCCGCGCGGCGGCGACTTCATCTACGACCGCCACGAGATCCTGGCGATGCGGCGCGACATCGAAACGGTCGCCGCCGCGGGCGCGCACGGCATCGTCATCGGCGCGCTCACCGCGGACGGTGACGTGGACGCGGCCGTGTGCCGGGAACTGCTCTCCGAGGCCGGCGACCTGTCGGTCACGTTTCACCGGGCGTTCGACATGGCGCGGCGGCCGCACGAGGCGCTCGCCGCGGTCATCGACCTCGGCGCCGACCGGCTGCTGACCTCCGGGCAGGAAGCGTCCGCAGTGGATGGTGCGCCGCTGATCGCCGAGCTGGTGGCAGCGGCGGCCGATCGCCTGATCGTCATGCCGGGCGGCGGTGTGCGGGCCGCGAACATCCGGCGCCTGCTGGCGGTGACCGGCGCCCGCGAGGTGCACTTCAGCGCACGGACCACAGTGGACAGTTCCGCGCCCCACCGTGATTCACGCCTCACCATGGGCGCGCACCGCCGCACGAGCCGGGCGGCGATCGAGGCGCTGATCGCCGCCGCTCGCACTGATTAGACGCCCCGAGGCGGCCGCCGTCAGCTGCCGTAGGCCTTGACCTCCAAGAGTCCGACGGACTGAGCACCGCTCTGCATCAACACTCGCAGCCGGGTCGTGCTGACGGCACCGAACGTGACGCGGTTGTACTGGTTGAGCGCCGTGGGATAGCCGCTCGCGCCGGGCACGTCGACGTAGGCGCTGCCGTTCCAGGATTGGAGCTTCCACGACGCGGGGAGGCGGACGCCGTCGTTGTCGTCGAAGAAGTACACCTCGGCCGACGTGAGCGTCTGTGCGGACGCCCAGGTCAGCAGCGCCCACTGCTCCCCGGTGTTGGGCCAGGTGCCCCAGCGCGGGTTGACGGTGTCGTTCGACTGCGCCGGCTCGGCACCGTCGTTGATTGCGGCGACACTCTCCCACGGCGAGGTGTACGACGCGGACGCCGTCGCCGTCGCCGCCAGGTTGCCGTTGGGCACCGGGCCCGGGCCGCCTGATCCCTTGATAAGGAACAGGTTGTCGGCGACGTTGAAGTATGTCGCGAGGTACGACCCGGCGGCCGGGTTGGTGTGGTAGTAGTCGTCGTGGTTGCAGTCCAGCCGCTGGTCGTGCGCGCGATCGGGGCACTTGGTCTGGATGACCACGTTCGGCCCGTCCTTGTAGCACATTACGTCCCACTCATCGGTGCAGTGGGCCTGGCCGGAGCCGTTGGGTGCGTTGTTGTTGACGGCACCGAGCGTGTGACCCAGCTCGTGAGCGGCCACACCGGCGCTCCAGCAACCGTTGTCGGCGCGCGCGTATTCCGGCCCGGAGTTGGACCGGTTGCCGTCGCTCTTGCGGGTGTCGCCGGCGAACCCGCCGATTCCACAGTAGACGTTGGCGTCGACGAACTGGAGGTACTTGCGGTCGGTGCGGGTGTAGCCCGCGGCGCGGACCGCGTTCAGCAACGGAGCCCAGTCGTTGGCGTTGAGCGCGGAGTCCGGGATCTGGACGTCGCGCACGACCGGACGGCAGGCCCCGTTGACGTTCTCCGTGACGTACCGCACGTGCCGCTCGCCACCGGTCTCCCGGGCGCTCTCGTTGAAGATGACATCGACGCCCTCGGCCAGCGTCCGGAACGTCTCCAGATACTGGGCGTACCGGTTGTTCGAGCCGTGCACGTAGAGCACCTCGACGCGCCGGCCGGAGGTGCCGTCACCCTCGCAGACCGCCAGCGCGCTGGCTGCCAGCGGCGCGGCGGCGAGAGGCTGGACGCTGCGCTTGACCGAGAGGCCGGGCGGGGCGGCGTCTGGGCCATGCGTACACATCGCCGGGCTGACGCCCTTGACCTGGAAGAGGCCCGCGCACGGGCCGGACTTGGCAGCCATCAGGCCGCCGTAGATCATGCCTTGCGCGGCATCGTCGGCGGGCAGTCCCGCCCGGCTGGCCTCCTCGCCGGCGAACGCACTGCCGGCTAGCAGTCCGACGGCGACCGTCATGGCGCAAGCGCCGGCCGCAAGCCGATGACGAACACGATGGAGCATGTCGCGGTTTCCCTTCACGAGAACCCGCGCGCCGCCCGGAGGACGCGGGAAGTGGTGATGCCCCAGCCGCGCCGCTCTGCGGGGCAACCGTCCCGCCGCCGCGCCCGCACACGGCTCAGGGGACTTGTCGCCCGACCACGCAGGCGGCGGCAAACAGGGACATCGATGGTGTTTTGGCAGCCAACCAACAATAGGCGTCGATGTCAAGACTTGCCTTAAGATCTGATCATGCAGGTTGTGACGGTGGTGGAGGTACCGCAGTGGCAGGCGTCGGGGTCGCGGACCGCGTACCGGCTGCGGCAAGGCGCGGCGGAACTGGCTGATCTCTTCGCGGCCGGCGCGCGGCTGCGCGCCGAGATGGACGGCCAGCCCAGCGAGGCGCGCGACGGGGTCGCCGCCCTCGACACGCTCGTGGCCAACCTGCACGCGATCCGAGCCACCCGCGCTCGTGCGCTCGATTCCACCATCATCACCGTCGGCGGCGACTGCGCGGTGGACCTGGCGCCCATCGAGGCGGCCCTGACCACGTACGGCGACCGGCTGGCCGTGGTCTGGTTCGACGCGCACGGCGATCTCAATACCCCGGCCTCATCGCCGTCGGGCGCGTTCCACGGCATGGTGCTGCGTACGCTGCTCGGCGACGGCCCGCCCGAGCTCGCACCGACTCGTGTGCTGGGGCCCGACCAGGTGGTGCTGGCGGGGGTACGCGCGCTGGACGCGGGCGAGCGGGCGTTCGTCGACGAGCACGCGATCCGGCACGTGCCGGTGGCGGGGTTCGCCGATCCCGCCGCGGTGGCTGACGAGGTCGCGGCCACCGGTGCCAGTGCGGTCTACATCCACATCGATCTCGACGTGTTGGACCCGGACGTGTTCGGCTCGGTCGGTACGCCCGAGCCCGACGGGTTGACGCTCGACCAGCTCGTCACCGCGGTGCGCGCGCTCGCCGCTCGCTTCACGGTCGCCGGGCTGTGCGTCGCCGAGTACGAACCGGACCGGCCCAGCGACCGCGAGGTCATCGCCGAACTGGCCGCCGCACTCCTATCCACTGTGGACTAGCGAGCTGACGACACGATGCGACTTCACGTGGGCTGTGCGATGTGGACGCTCAAGCCGTGGCAGGGACGCTTCGTGCCGCATCCTCTGCCGCCCGAGGAGCGCCTCCGGGCGTACGCGAGCTGGTGTGACGCCGTCGAGGGCAACACGACGTTCTACGCGACGCCCGCGCGGAGCACGGTGGCGTCGTGGGCCAAGCAGACCGATCCCAGCTTCCGGTTCGTCGTCAAGCTGCCGAAGACCATCACGCACGAGCGCCGCCTGAGCGGCGCCGACGAGGAGCTCCGCGAGTTCCTGTACGCGATCGAGCCGCTCGGACCGCGCGCTCATGCCCTCTGGCTGCAGCTACCGGGGTCATTCGGTCCGGGCGACGTCGCCGCGCTGGCCGGCTTTCTGCGCCGGCTGCCGACCTCTCACCGGTACGCCGTGGAGGTGCGGCATCGGGACTTCTTCGACGATCCCCGCGCCACTCGGCTCCTCGAGGCGGCGCTGGCGAGCGTGGAGGCGGAGTGGATTCCGTTCGACACCAGTGTGTTCTTCCAGAGCCGCCCGACGAGTGACGCCGAGCGAGACGCGTGGACGAAGAAGCCGCGCATGCCGCGCCGGTCGGTGGCGCTGACCGACCGCCCGATCGTCCGGTACCTGGGCAGGGACGCCACGGAGCGAACCGTCGAGGGCTGGCGGCCGTGGGTGGAGACCGTCGTCGAGTGGCTGGGCGAGGGCCGCTCCCCTACCGTCTTCATCCACACGCCGGACAACGCCGACGCACCGATGCTGGCCCGCCGCTTCCACGACGAGGTCCGAGCCCGGGTGCCCGAGCTGGCGCCGCTGCCCGACCCCATACCGGCCGAACCACCAACGCTGTTTTGATCACGTTGACAGTCGCTCGGCGAAGGCGCGCAGGTCGCGGCGTTCGATCGCGGCGGCCATCAGGTCGGGGAACGCGTCGGGCGTGCACGCGAACGCGGGAACCCCCAGCGCCGCCAGCGCCGCCGCGTTGTCGTGGTCGTATGCCGGCGCCCCCTCGTCTGACAACGCCAGCAGCACCACGACCTGTACGCCGGAGTCGACCAGCGCCGCCACCCGCCGCAGCATCTCGGCGCGGATGCCGCCCTCGTACAGGTCGCTGATCAGCACGAAGATGCTGTCGCGCGGCCGGGTGACCAGTTCCTGGCAGTACGCGATCGCGCGGTTGATGTCGGTGCCGCCGCCGAGCTGGGTGCCGAACAGCACCTCGACGGGGTCGTGGAGCTGGTCGGTGAGGTCGACGACCGCGGTGTCGAAGACGACGAGCGAGGTGCGCAGGGACCGCATGGACGCCAGCACCGCCGCGAACACACCGGAGTAGACGACCGAGGCGGCCATCGAGCCGGACTGGTCGACGCACAGGATCACGTCGCGCTGCACGGCGGTGGTGCGCCGGCCGTACCCGATGAGGCGCTCGGGCACGACGGTGCGGTACTCGGGCTGGTAGTGCTTGAGGTTCGCGTGGATGGTCCGCCGCCAGTCGATGTCGGCGTGTCGCGGCCGGTTTACGCGCGTGGCGCGGTTGAGGGCGCCGGTAACGGCGGCCTTGGTCTTGTTGGCGATCCGGCGTTCGAGCTCGTCGACGACCTGCCGGACTACCTGCCGGGCGATGTCCTTGGTCTTGTCGGGCATGACCTGGCCCAGCGAGAGCAGGGTGCCGACCAGGTGCACGTCGGGCTCGACGGCGGACAACATCTCGGGCTCCAGCAGCAGGCTGGTGAGGTTGAGCCGTTCGATCGCGTCGCTCTGCATGATCTGCACGACGGTGCTGGGGAAGTACTCCCGGATGTCGCCGAGCCAGCGAGCCACCTGCGGGGCGGACGCGCCCAGACCCGCCGAGCGGGAGCGCTGGCCACCCTCCCCCACGCCGTCGTACAGCGCCGCGAGCGCCGCGTCCATGGCCGACTCCGCCCCGGTGAGCCCACCCAAGGGCTCCTCGGCCGCGCCGCCAAGCACCAGGCGCCACCTACGCAAGCGATCAGAGTCAGATGGTTCGTTCGCTGTCATGATGGATCTCCCGTCCGAGCAGCGTCGACAGGGTGGGTAGGACCGTGGCCGCGCGGTCGTGGTCGAGCGCGATCGCGGTGGGCTCGGCCGCTACCGCCCCGCCGCGCACCCGCTCGCCGATCGACCGCCGTTCCGGCTCGGCGAACGTGCCGAACGTGCGCCGCAGCAACGGCAGTACGTCGGTAAACGAGTCTGCGGCCACGCCCGCCAGCCACTCGTCCACAAGGGACAGCAGGGCGGCGTCGTGCACGAGCAGGAGCCCGCCGCCGGCCAGGAAGCCCTCTATCCACTGTGCCGCGTCTGACGGCGGCGTGCCCGCCGTGAGCACGAGACCCATCCGGCGGCGGGTCTCGCCGGCGTCGAGGCGATCAGCGTCGTACAGCAAGCGAGTCACGCGGCCGGCGATCAGCGGATGGGTCCGGTCGGAGCCGGCGAGACCGTCGAGCGACTCCAGCCACCGATCTCGGAGAAGAGAATCGTCGAGCATCGCCAGGGCGGCGTGGACAGCGTCGACGTGGTTGCGCAAGGGCTGCGCGGCCTCGTCGGCGAGCGAGGTGACGGCGCCGGGCAGGCCCACGCAGATCCGGGCGACGAGCCCGCTGGTCACCGTGCGCAGCCCGGCCACGTCGCTGCCACGCACGTCGCCGTAGCGCAGCGTGCGGGCCAGCGGCGGCACCGCGCCCATGAGGTGGGCGACGTCGGCGTCGAGCGCGGCGCGGGTGTCGAGGGCGTGCAGCACGTCCGGGTACGCCTCGGGCAGGTCGGCCAGCAGGCACGCCTCGACGAGCGGCGTCACGTCGGCGAGGCTCTCGGCGGCCCGCGCCTGCTCGGCCACCTTCCCGGTGGCCGCCGTGACGACGGTGGTGCCGTAGCTACCGGCCTCGACCAGGCTGATCGCGAACTCCGGCACCCAGCGCAGCCGCCACGACTCGCGGAACGTCCCCTCGCCGCCACGGCTGCCGGCCGCCCCGCCCCACCCGACGCCGACCAGCCGCAGCCGGTGCAGCAACCGGCTGCGCCCCAGGTCGAGGTCGCGGCGCAGGTCGAGGTCGAGCGCGCGTTCCAGGGCCTCCGCCTTGAGGCGGAGGCTGCGCTGCTGCGCCGCCAGGTCGCGGGCCAGCGGCACCGCGGGCATGTCATCGGGTACCGTGCCGAGCCGCTCGCTCACCACCAACTGCCGCCCGATCAGGTCGACCCGCAGCTCGTCGCCTTCGCACAGCACCGCCCGGGTGGCCTCGGTCAGCTCGGCGAGCCCCGCGAGGGGGCGGCCGCGCAGGGTGGCGAGCGCCTCGGCCAGGCGTACGGCCTCGATGACGTGCGCCGACGACGTCGGGACGCCTTCGTCGCGCAGCACCCCGGCGGCGGCCACCAGCCACCGGGTCACCACCTCGTCGGGCGTGCTGAACAGGTGGTGGTACCAGCCCGGCGAGCGCACCCCGGCGCCGTAGCCCTGCCACGACGCGAGCCGCCCGTACGTCCACGGCACCCAGGTGAAGGTGACCTTGGCCTTCTTCCGCCCCTTGAGCAGGGCGGCGTCGTGGGCCGCGGTCACCTTGGCGGTCAGCGCCGGCACGTGCCAGGCTCCGCAGACCACCGCCGGGTTGGCGTGCGTCTTGCGTACCTCGCGCAGGACGCCGCGCATGTGCGCCTCGCGTACCAGATCGGTCGGATCATCCGCGGACTCCGCGCGGATCGCGGCCATCGCCTCCCCGATGGCCTCGAAGGCCGGCGCGCCGCGGTGCTCGACCACGTCTTCCCACCAGCGCTCGGGGTCGTCGTAGCCGGCGGCGGCCGCGAGCTCGCCGATCGGGTCCGCCGGCCGTTCCGGTCGATTCGCGGGCTCGTCGGCGTGCTCGCCGTCGGCGCCCAGGCGATAGGCGTAAGGAAGGTCGAAGAACCGGACTGGTACACCATGGGCGGCGGCCCAGCGGATCGCCTGCCACTCGGGCGAGAACACGGCGAACGGCCAGTAGGCGGCCTGGCGTGGATCGTCGGCGACGTAGCCGAGCAGCGCCACCGGTGGCACGAGCCGCTCGTCGGCGACCCACTTGACCAGCGCGTCGGCCTCGGGCGGCCCTTCGACGAGCAGGATGTCGGGCCGTTGCTCGTCGAGTGCCGCCACGACCGCCCGTGCCGAGCCGGGGCCGTGGTGGCGGACGCCGTAGAACCGCTCAGGCATCGCGGGCGGCTCGGTAGAACGCGGTCCAACCGTCGCGCTCGCGCACCACGGTCTCCAGGTATTCCCGCCACACCACGGCGTCGGTGGTCGGGTCCTTGACGACGGCGCCGACGATGCCGCCCGCGACGTCGCGGGGGCGCAGCGTGCCATCGCCGAAGTGGGCGGCGAGCGCCCAGCCGTTGGTGACGACGGAGATGGCCTCGGCGGTGGAGAGCGTGCCGGTCGGCGACTTGAGCTTGGTGCGGCCGTCTTCGGTGAGGCCGTTGCGCAGCTCGCGGAAGACGGTGACCACGCGGCGGATCTCGTCGAGGGCCGGCGGAACGTCGGGCAGCTCCAGCGACCGGCCGAGCTGCGCCACCCGGCGGGCGACGATGTCGACCTCTTCCTCGGCGGTGGCCGGCACCGGCAGGACGACCGTGTTGAAGCGGCGGCGCAGCGCGCTGGACAGCTCGTTGACGCCGCGGTCGCGGTCGTTGGCGGTGGCGATGACGTTGAAGCCCTTGACGGCCTGCACCTCGCCGCCCAGTTCGGGAACCGGCAGCGTCTTCTCCGACAGGATCGTGATGAGCGTGTCTTGCACGTCGGATGGCATGCGGGTCAGCTCCTCGACCCGGGCGATCGCGCCGGTCTCCATCGCCCGCATGACCGGGCTGGCCACGATGGCCTTGCTGGACGGGCCTTCGGCGAGCAGCCGGGCGTAGTTCCAGCCGTACCGGACGGCCTCTTCGGCGGTGCCGGCGGTGCCCTGGACCAGCAGCGTGGAATCGCCGGAGATGGCCGCCGCGAGGTGCTCGGAGACCCAGGTCTTGGCGGTGCCGGGCACGCCGAGCAGCAGCAGGGCCCGGTCGGTGGCGAGCGTGGCCACCGCGACCTCCATGAGCCGGCGCGGGCCGACGTACTTGGGGGTGATCTTGCCGCCGTCGCCGAGGAGGTAGGTGACCACGGCCTGCGGCGACAGCCGCCAGCCCGGCGGTCGCGGGCGGTCGTCGACGGCAGCCAGCTCGGCCAGCTCGCCAGCGAACTGCTGCTCGGCGTGCGGTCGGATGGCTTCACTCATGGGAGCTCCTCGTACATCTCTCGGCGGAAGTGCAGGGCGGCGGCCAGTTGGGCGACGAGCATGGCCTGGCGGCCGTCGGGGTGATCAGCGTGCAGTCGGGCGGCAAGCTCGGCGGCGCGGTCGGCGAAGTGCACCGGCATCGACGGGGCTGCGCTGCGGCACAGCTCGCCGATGTGCCAGGCGTGCCGCTGCCCGCTGGCGAGGGCCTCGACCGCCTCCAAGACGGCGGCCGCGAGCTCGTCGGGCCAGGCGCCGGCCTGCATGGCGATCAGCCGGTGTGCCCGGATGGGGTCGCGGCGCAGCGCGCGGGCCGCGTATCGGGCAAGCTCGGCCGGCGGCAGCGCCTCGTAGAGCTGGGCGGTCAGCACATCGTCGGTCACCGTGTCGGCCAGCAGGATCGCCCAGGCCGGGTCGCGCTGGACGGCGGCCGCCCGCGCCATTCCCTTGTGGACGATCAGGGACCAGTCGTCGTTGGCGGGCAGCGCCAGCACGTCGGCCGGCGGCAGGTCGAAAGCGGTGGTCCAGGTGTCGAGCGGGGTGCGCGCGACGACCTCTTCCAGCAGCCACGCCTGGGGGCCGATGCCCTGCGGCGCCCGGGGTTGTACGCCGTCGCGGCGCATGCCGGCGTCGAACTCGGCGGGCGGGGTCACGACGAGCCGGTCGCGCCCAAGCGGCCGCCGCTCCAGCCGCACACAGGCCAGCGCCCGCTCGGCCATTCGCTGGCGCAGCGCCGACCCGGGCAGCGCCGACAGCAGGTCGCACGCGGTGATGCGGACCTCCTTGCGGCGGTCGTCGAGCGCCCGCTCCAGCAGCGGCTCGTCGGCCAGGGACAGGCCGGTGGCCAGCGCGCCGAGCAGGCGGGCGCGGTCTTCCGGATCTTCGTTGTCGAAGGTCGCGGTGAGCAGGGCGAGCCCGGCGGCGGCGTCGCCGGACCGGACCGCGGTGAGGTAGGCCAGCCGCTGGCCGGGGGTGCCGGTGGCCCAGTCGTCCGGGTTCGGGTCGGCACTCGCCTCCGCCAGCAGGTATCGCCAATCGGGGCGACGGTCGGCGAGCCAGGCGCCCCGGCGACCAGCCACGGCGGCGAGCGCGGAACGCAGGCCGGCACGCCGCCGGCCCGCGTCGAGCAGTGCGGGCAGCAGCTCGGCCGGCACCCGGTAGCCGCGCTCGGCGGCCCGCGCCAGCCAGTCGCCGAGAAGGCCAAGGGCCATCTCCGTGCCGCCGGGCACGCTCCCATCGGTGACCAGCAGCGCGAGGCGGTGCGCCGCCGCGGGAGGTATCACCGGGGCGCTCTCCTCCGGGGCCGGGTCGATGGGTACGTGGCCGGTGGCGGGCAGCGTGCCGGCCCGGCGGTAGGCAAGCGCGACCGCGGCACCCTCCAGCAGCGCGCCCGGGCCGCTGCCCTCGAGCCGGAGCCCGTCGACGATCGCGCCGGTGAACGGACGCCGCTCGGTGCCGACCAGCGCCGTGGACAGCAGCTCGGCGGGCAGCGCGGGACCGCGCCGATCTCCGCCCGGGCCGGGCGTCGCCGCCACGTATCGGCCTTCGGCCCCCCCCCGCCCGGTACCGGCCGCCCGGCCGGGCGGCGGGCGGGGGGACCCCGGCGGGACCGACCTCGCCGGCCACGGTGACCGGGTGGCCGCCGCTGGCCGCGAGCAGCCACCACGGCTCGTCGTGCCCGGCCGTCAGCGGCACCGCGTCGCCAGCCGCGTCGACCAAGTGCCGGTCGTCGGTGAGCGCCACGCCGGACAGCAGCATCGGCACCCGCTCGCACCAGGGCTCGGCGGCCACCGCCTCGGCCCAGCCGGCCAACGCCTCCCGCACTGTGTTTCCTGGCTCGCTCGGTCGTGCGGCGCTGAAAGCCGCCGCGCCAACTCCCTCGCTCGCTGAGCCGCCTGGCTCGCTCGGTCGGGCGGCGCCTTGGGGCGGCGGGCTCCCCGCTGCGG
>NZ_JAIBNX010000010.1:0-19109 GCF_026130045.1 Micromonospora sp. CPCC 205371 | reverse complement strand
CGCCTTGAGGCGCCGTCTTCCCAGCTGCGGCAGCCTCCGCCGATCGTCCCGGCTCGCGACGCTGCTGGGAAAACGCCGCCGCGCCAACTCCCTCGCTCGCTGAATGCCGCTCGGCGATGACGGCGCGCATGGGCAAAGCGCCCGGGTACCAGCACAGGTCGGCGTCGATCACGGTGCCCGGGACGGTGTCGGTGGCAAGCGCCTGCCCGGGTGGCGCGAACGCCAGCAGCAGCGCGAACCGCCCCGACGCGGCACCCCGAAGCCAGGTGCGCCGCGTGACGAGCCGGTCGTCGGCCACGTCGGCGTGGCCCAACACAAGCCAATGGTCGCGCAGCCGCGGCGTGCTCAGGACCTCTTCGGTGGGCACCGGGATGCCGACCCGGGAGCGCACGGTGGCGGCCAGCGGCGCGGGCAGCTCACCGACCCGGCCGTATGCGGACACGAGCAGCCGCAGCAGCGCGAGCTCGCCGAGCAGCCGGTCGGCCCAGTGCGGGCCGACACCGGCGATCCGCCCCAGCCGCCGGACCGCGTTGGCCGCGCCGGGCGCCTGCCCGACGACCAGCCGGGCGCCCACCGCCTCGTATGGCCCGTAGCCGGAGCGCTCGGCGGCGGCCAGACCGTGCGCGACCTGGTCGAGCAGCCAGCGGTCGAGGTCTTCCAGGCCGGATGCGACGCGGTCGGCCCGCCGCTGCGTCGTCGCCTCGCTCGGCTGGGCCCGCTTGGCGGGTGCCGGGCGGGACGCGCGCGCGGCACGGGACGCCCGCCACTCGCCGACCCAGCCGGGCTCCTCGCCCTCGGGCGCGCCGCCCGCCGACCACATCAGCATGAGGCCGAGCGCGTGCTTGCACGGGAACTTCCGGCTCGGGCAGGAGCAGCGGTATGCCGGCTCGCTCAGGTCGACACAGACCTGGTAGGGCTGCTTACCGCTGCCGCGGCACAGCCCCCAGATCAGGTCGCCGGCCTGCCCGGACGCCTCCCACTTCGTGGCACCGCTGACCGCCTGCGCGGCCCGCGCGGAGCTGGCGTCCGGGGCGAGCGCGAGAACCTGTGTCGTGCTCCACCGTTCAATCGGCACAGCCGCAACATAGTGCCCCGGTACGACACCTAACCGCTCGGGGCTTCGCGGGTGCTCAGGCGGACGGCGGCCTGCTGCAGCAGCCAGGGCAGGTACACGTGGCGGCCGCGGGCGGGCCCGAGCAGGGTCAGCACGACGGTGGTCTCGCCGACCCGCAGAGCGGCCCGATCGCCGTTGAGGTAGGCGCCCTCGCCGATACCCGCGAGGGCCTCGCCGCGCGAGTTGCCCCGCCAGGCCCACCGCCCCGGAGTCCCGCCGGCGGCCTGCACCAGCAGCACGGACTTACCCCGGTCGGCGGACACGTACTGCGCGCTGCCGACCGGTCCGATCGCCGGCACCGGATCGCCGGGCCGCACGGCCATGCCCAGCGCATGGGCGACCTGGTCCACAGTGAACAATTCCTCGGGGGCGAGGCGAGCCGGTACGGCCTCGACCGGGGAGTCGATGTCCACAGTGGTCACCGGCTCGGCGAGAGCACGCGACCGGCCGTGGCCGACCACGTCCAGCGCGACCACGCGGCGGCTCCACGGCCGGACCCGGATCGTGACGGTGTCGCCGTCGTGGCAGCGGCCGGCCCACTCGGTGGGCAGCGCCCACGCCGTGGTGCGGTCGTCGGTGCCGTCGTCCACGGCCAGGTAGTGCAGCCACGGCCGGGACGGGCTGTTTTCCGTACGCGCGGTCGACCGCCAGACCTCCGTCCACAGCACCTCACCGGTGATCGTGCGCACCGTGGCGAGGTCGATCAGCGCGCGGGCCAGCGTGTAGGCGCCGTACAGCAGCAGGAGCAGGCCGGCCGCGCCCGCACCGGCGGCCACCCGGTCCAGCGTGCGCGCGGTGCCGTCGCCCGGCTCGGGTGCCACGAAGTTGACCGCGTCGGCGGTGAACAACAGCAGCACCGCGCCCGCGGCACCGGCCAGTACCGCCCGCAGCGCCAACTTCGGCGCGGTGTGGCCGTACCGCCACCACAGGCGCGGATAGCGCACCCGTACCCGATGCCAGGTGCCGCCGAACGACGACCAGACCAGCTTGCGGTCGCCCATGCCGAGATCGAGGACCGCGCTGGCTAGGTGGGTGGCGCCCGTCGCCGCGCCATAGGCCAGGTACCGGTCCCACACGGTCACCGATGCCGGCGGCAACTCGGCGAACTCCTCGTGCCCGCGCAGCCAGTCGCGTACTCCCAGCCAGCGCGCCGCGACCTGGCGGCCCAGCGCTGTGTCGCGCTCGCCCCGGGTCACACCGATCACGGCGCCGAGCACGAAGAACGTAAAGATCCCGCTGGCGACACCGGGATTGTCGTCCTCGTCGCCGCTCCACGTTCCATAGTGGAACGCCGCGCCAGCGACAGCGAGCGCCACGAGCACCGCCGCGGCGGTCAGCGCGCCGGTCAGCACCGGCCCGAAGCGCCGCTGGGACAGCCCTGCCGTGCGCGCCTCGGCGACGACCTCGGCGTGCAGCCGCTTGTTCCACCCCTTGGCGCGCCCCTCGTCCCTGAATGTCAGCGCCGTCAACGGCACGACGCCGTCGACGGCGAGGCCGCGTACCCGGTCGAGGACCCGCCGCTCGTACGGCCGCAGCCCGGCCGTATCGGGCGGCCTGGCCGGCAGGTGCAGGGTGGTCTGCATCGGGTCGTTGCCCGGCTGGCGCAGCTCGACGAAGCGGCGGGCCGCGAGGTCGAGCAGGGTCGATTCGGCCGCGTCTTCGGTGAGGCTCCACCGGCCCGTCAGCAGGCTGACCACGGCCGGCGACTCGGGGCCGAGATCCGGGGTCGCCGGGTCCGGCGCCGGGCTCGCGGGCCGGGTGAACAGCCGCGCGATCCCGTAGGCACCGAACCAGCCGCCGAGGGCCACCCCCGCCACCGTGAGGTCGAGCACCGCACGCCCGTCCATAGCCCGCCCCTGCCGCTAGAAGCGAACCTGGACCGGGCCGCGCTCGCCGCCGGCCGCCTCGAAGTACTCGGTCACCCGGAACCCACCGATCCCCGCGACCACGTTCGTGGGCAGCGACTGCACGCTCGTGTTGAGGGTCTGCACGGCGCTGTTGTAGAACTGCCGGGCGTACGCGATCTTGTCTTCGGTATTGGCCAGCTCGGCCTGAAGGGCGGCGAAGTTCTGGTTGGCCTTCAGGTCCGGGTACGCCTCGGCCAGCGCGAACAGCCGGCCCAGCGCCTGGCTCAACATGTCTTCCGCGACGGCACGCTCGCCCACGCGGGACTGAGCGGCGGTGATCGCGCCGTTCCGGGCCGTGACAACCGCGTCGAGCGTGCCCCGCTCGTGCGCCGCGTACCCCTTCACCGTCTCCACCAGGTTCGGTATCAGGTCGTAACGGCGCTTGAGCTGCACGTCGATCTGCGCCCAGGACGCCTGTACCTGGTTGCGCTGGCGCACCAGCCGGTTGTACGTGACCAACGCCCACCCGACGACAACCACCGCGAGCAGGCAGAACAGCCCGCCTACTAGGCCGACAGGAACGCCAATGTCCATCCTCGAACTCCCGTCCCACATCCGTGTTGCCCGATAGTGCGCGCCACCCCCCACGCCAAGCCCGAAACTGTCGCCGATCAGACCCTCCGCCCTCCCCGCCCGCGCTCCCGCGCGTCGCCCGTCACCCGAGCCCGTCGCCCGAGCCCGTCGCCCAAGCGTCGATCAAGGGCGAATGCACGTGGTTCGATCTCTTTTCCGCGTGCGTTTGCCCTTGATCGATGAGACCTTCCTTGATCGGCGCCTGGCGGCGCCCGGTGCTCGACCGTCCGTCCGGGCCTCATCGGCGTCCGGTCCGTGCCGTGCGTCCGGGTCCGTCCGTGCACAGGGGACGACGATGCTGTACCCGCGACGGCTGGGTTGTCGCTGGCTTGAGGCGTATGCGCGGCTGCGCCGGTGAGTCCAATGGAGCTGATCGAGATGACGCCGGGCAGGTTCTCGCTGACTCTGGACGCGGGCACGACGCAGGCTTGAGCAGTTGGCCGCGCTGATGTATGCGGTGGCGACCGATGGTGACCGCATGCGGCGGCTGGTCGTGGCGGCGGACGCGGCCGGGTTCGAGTTCGACGACTGACCGTCATGCACCGGCCAGATAGCGCGGTGGAACCTCGTCGGTGAGCCAGACCCCGTTGGCGCTGCGGTAAAAGGCGTGCCCGTCGCGGGCCATCGCCGCGGCGTCCACTGTGAGCACGATGGTGGTGCCGGCCCGGCGGGCGCCCACCCGGGTGGCGGTGTCGATGTCGCCGGACAGGTGCACGTGATGCCGGCGCCCGCGGTGCAGTCCGGTCGCGCGGATAGAGCCGAGTGCGCTGGCGGTGGTGCCGTGGTACAGGCGAGGCGGCGGCTCCTGCGCTGTCAGGCCCAGGTCGACCGGCACGGAGTGGCCCTGGCTGGCTCGGATGCGCGCGGTCCCGTCGGGACCGCTGTCGACGGCGAACCGTCGCTTGTCGTTGCCGGCTACCACCGTGTCGAGTGCTTCGCGCGTGATGCGCAGGGCGGCCAGGAGGTCGTCGACCCGCACCCAGCCGCCCTCGTCCAATGCCAGGCCGAACCGCTCAGGCGCGTGGCGCAGGGCCAGCGACATCCGCTTGCTCAGCTTGACCATTTCTGGTTGATTCACGCCTCAGATTTACCATCCAGCACCTCGCGAAGGGTGACCGCGAAAGCGTCCGGGTCACCCTTCATCCCGAATTCGCCACCCAGGAAGCCACCATGATGGCTGGGGAACGTGACCGGCTTGGTGCCGAGCCGCTCCGCGACCGCCTCTCCGGCCCGGTGCGCCAGCTCGCCCTCGGACTCGGCGCCGACGCCTACGACGATGCGCGTCGAGGCGGCGCGCAGTGCGTCGAAGTCGTGCTCATGGTGGGTGCAACTGACGAGGTTCTGGCCGAACAACACATCGTCACGGGAACCGTCGTCGTCGGCAGGCATCCCCAGATCGGCCGGGTTCAGCGCGGGCAGCTCGCCGAGGTCTGCCGGCACCGGTCCACGATGGCCGCTCACCGCGATGAACTTCGCCATCGCCGCGCCGAAGCCGCTGCGTTGATAAGTACCGTGGATGTCCATGACGGCGGCGCTGGCTTGCTCGCGATCCGGCAGCACGGCGGCGGCCGGCGGCTCGTGCGCGACGAGCGTCCGCACCTGCTCGGGGTGGCGCGCGACGAGGGCCAGGCCGTTCACGGCGCCGCCGCTGCTGGCGAAGATGTCCACCGGCCCGACGCCCAGCGCGGCGATCAAGCGGTGCAGGTCGTCGGCGTGCTGCTCGGGAGTGGATTCGGCGCCGTCGGTGCGCTTGCTGCGGCTGACACCGCGCGGGTCGTACGTGACGACGGTGCGGTCGGTGAAGTGGCGGACCAGGCTGGTGAAGCCGCTGCCGTCCATCGGTGAGCCGATCATCAGCAGGACCGGAGCGGTGCTGCCTTCGGCTTCGCGCACGTCATAGTGCAGGACGGCACCCGGGACGTCCAGCGTGTGGGTCTTCGGTTCGGTCATGTGTTGCCCCTCTCATGGCTGTCACTGGTCAGACTGCCCGGCCCCCGGAAACTCATCGGCCGTGTGACCTGAGCCTGGTACAGGATTCGTAGCGCGGGCGGCTCCGCCCAGGCGAACTTCAGGAGCCGGGTCAGTAGGGTCGATCGGTATGGACGCTTTGCTTGAGCTGAGACGGATCTGCCTCGCGTTTCCAGAGGTGACCGAGCGCCCCAGCCACGGTGCACCGACCTGGTTCGTGCGCGACAAGAAGGCGTTCGTGACCTTGTGGGTGGACGGTCATCATCAGAACGCCTTTCCGCACATGTGGTGCGCCGCGCCGCCCGGCGCTCAAGAGGATCTGGTAGCGGCCGATCCGGACCTATTCTTCCGGCCGCCCTACGTAGGCGGGCGTGGCTGGGTGGGCGTCCGGCTGGACCGTCCGGTCGACTGGGCGGAGCTGGCCGAGCTGTGCGAAGACGCGTACCGCGTGGTGGCGCCGCGACGCCTGGCCAGCCAGCTCGATGAGCGCGACTAATTGACGCAGACCTGGGTAGTGGTTTCAGCAACGGACCTATCAAGGAGGGCACGATGACGGGTACCCAGGAAACCGGTCACGTCACCGGCACCAAAGACAAGGACTACAACATCATCTGGTTCACCGAGGCATGCCTGAACAACACGCTGCGGCTGGAGACGTACATCCAGGACGCCGAGCGGGATGGCGACACTGAGCTGGCCGAGTTTTTCCGCCGGGCACAGGAGGAGAGTAAGAAGGGCGCCGAAAAGGGCAAGCAGCTTCTGCGCTCACGCCTGGCCGGCTGACCGGTTACTCAGGAATCGGGTCCACAGCAGACCTTCGGTGATCGATGCGCAGGTCGGGTGCGGGCTCGGCGTACGCCTCCCGGGCATCCGAGTCGTCGAGGATCGCCTCGGCCTGCGCCTCCGCGTCGTCGCTTCCGGCGGCCTGCTCTTCGGGGAGCAGGTGGTCGGCGCGCCGCTGTGTCCGATCATCCATGCGGCTCCCGTACCCGACCGTCGCCGCCGCTAACCACTGGCGCGGCGCTGGTGTGGCGGCGGCCCGGCGGGCCGGAACGCGCGACGCAATGGCGCCGATCAAGGGCATTCCCATGGATCAAGGGCAAATGCACGCGGAAAAGAGATCCAGCCACGTGCATTTGCCCTTGATCGACGGCGAGAGGGCCGCCGGCGGCGAGGGCCGTCGGGCGAGAGGGCCGTCGGGCGGCGAGGGCCGTCGGGCGGCGAGGGCCGTCGGGCGAGAGGGCCGTCGGGCGGCGAGGGGGACCCGCGGCGGGCGGAGGCGGGGAGGGTAGAGGGTGGTGTCAGAGTAGGGCGGCTAGTAGGGTCGCGGCGCGTGTGGCGCCGCCGCCGTCGACCGGGCGGTACTCGACCTTCCGTCCGATTTCGGCCGCGATGACGTCGGCGAGGGTGTCTGGGGTGATGTCGTCGTAGTCGAGGCGTCGACCCGCGCCGTACCGGCGGAGCCGGTGTGCCACGTGGATCTGCTGCTCGAAGTGGTGCCGCAGCGGCACGTAGATGAACGGCCGGCCGGCGGCGGTCAGCTCCATGCAGGTCGTCAGTCCACCTTGGACGATAGCGAGGTCGCTGGCGGCGAGGTGGCGGTGCAGATCAGGCACGAAAGGCCGGACCTCCAGGCGTTCGGCGGGACTGAAGGACGACGGGTCGATACGCGGGCCGGTGACGACGACCATGCGTAGACCGGGCACCCGCGCGGCGGCCGCGTCGAACGATCCCACCACGCGCCGCAGCAGGTGCTCGCCGACGCCGGAGCCGCCGACGGTCACGACGCAGACCCGCTCGTCCGGCGCGTACCCCAATTCGGCGCGTAGCGCCGCCCGGTCGGCGACACCGGCCGGGTCGAAACCAGTGACGTAGCCGGCGAAGTCGTAGTGCTCCTCGGTCCAGTCGCGGATCAGTGGCAGGCCCGGGCCGAACGGAAGGCTGACCACGTCGTCCGGGTCGCCGACGAAGATGGCGCGGTCGCGTATCCGTGGGTACCGGGCGATGTGTTCGATCATCTCGGCGTTGTAGTCGGCGGTCACGAGGCTTTCCCGCTCGCCGCCGTCGGGCATCGGCACGTACCCGACGAAGTCGGTGAACCACGCGTACGCGAAGCGCTTCAGCTCCGGGTTTTCGTGCAGGAAGTAGTCGACGTCCCAGGCCTCGTCGCCGACCACCAGGTCGTACGGCGCCTCGCGCACGACGTCGTGAAACACCATGAAGTTGGACAGCAGCACCTCGTCCATGCGCCGCAGCGCCTCGAAGCAGTGCAGGTCGTGCTCGCCGGCCTCGCCTTCGATGTGCGCGGACTCGTTGGCGAGCCAGGCGCTGGCCGGGTGGACGCGTTCGCCGGCTGCCTCCAGCACGCGGGTGACGGGGTGCTGCGCCAGCCAGTCGATCTGGACATCGGGGTGGTGCTCGCGCAGGGCGGCGGCGACAGCGACGTCTCGCCGGGCGTGGCCGAGCCCGATCGGCGAGCTGAGATAGAGCACTCGCTTGGGCCGGTGCCGCGCGCGAGTCCAGGTGCGTGG
Source organism: Micromonospora sp. CPCC 205371 (assembly GCF_026130045.1). Classification (GTDB taxonomy): domain Bacteria; phylum Actinomycetota; class Actinomycetes; order Mycobacteriales; family Micromonosporaceae; genus Phytohabitans. The sequence continues at coordinate 11,016 of NZ_JAIBNX010000010.1, read as the reverse complement.
CGGGGGAGCGGCGGTCTGGAACCGCGCGGCGAACTCGCCGATCAGCAGGTTGACGCGTACCGGGTCGCGGGCGAGCGGCACGTGCCCAGCACCGGCGAGGGTGACCAGTTCGCCGCCGGTCAGCTCGCGCAGGGCCTCGCTGCGCGGCAGCGGGCTGATCCTGTCGTCGTCGCCGTGGATGAGCAGGACGGGACCGGCCAGCTGCCGGCACCAGGTGGTAAGAGCGTCCGCGTCGGGCATCCGGGCCTTGCTCTTGGCCACGAGCACCTGGCCGCTCGTCGAGAGGCCCCAGCCGACGCCGTCTTCGATCTGTTTGGTCGAGTGTGGCTCGGGAAAGCACTGGCCGAGGAAGAACCAGAGGAAGTCCTCGTGCTCTTTCTCCCAGTACTCGCGGTTGTACTTGACCCAGTGCTCAGCCGGGTCGGGCTGGACGCGCGGCACCCGTGACGGCTCGACGTCGGGCGCCGGGCCGGCGAGGGAGATGTGCGCGGCCCTCTCCTGCGAAGGTGGTGTCAGCGCCACCGTGGGTCCGATGAGGACGGTGCCGTGCACTCTGGACGGTTGGTTCGCGGCGAGGTCGAGCGCCCAGTTCGCCGCCATCGAGAGCCCCACCAGCACCGCCCGTTCGGTCCGCGTGGCGTCGAGCACCGCTAGCGCGTACGCCACCTGCGACTCCTGCGCGTAGGCCACCGGGTCGAGCGGGCGGTCCGAGCGGCCGTTGCCTGGCCCGTCGTATGTGACCACCCTGAAGTGCCGCGCCAGATACGGCACCTGTCCCTTCCAGAAGCGCTTGTGGATGATCGTCCACGTGGGCATCAGAAGGATCGTCGGCCCGGCGGTGCCGTGTACCTCGTAGTGGATTTTCACTCCGCCGTGCTCGACGAAGCCTTCGCTGTCTGGCAGCCGTGCCCGCATGATCGCCTCCGAACCTTCAGTGTGCGCGCTCGACGGTGGCGGCGGGCATGCGCGGCACGAACCGCGGCACCTCGTCCGCGTACCGCTCGTACTGCTCGCCCAGCTCGCGTCGCAGGTCGTGCTCCTCGAACCGGACCGCGACCAGGATGTAGGCGCTCGCCGTGGCGGCGAAGAGCAGCCGGCCCACGCTCATGTCGGGTGCCGCCCAGAATGCGATCAGGAAGCCGACCATGATCGGGTGCCGGACCAGCCGGTAGAACAGAGGCTGCCGGAACCCGGGCTCGGTGTATGCCCGGTGCCGGGCCCGGGCCACTGCCTGGCGCAGGCCGAACAGGTCAAAGTGCCCGATCTGGAACGTGCTGCTCACCAGAATCGCCCATCCGGCGGCATACAGGACCCACAACGCGGCGCGTGCCCAATCCGCCTGCACGGACCAGATCGTCTCCGGCAGCGGTCGCCACTGCCACAACAGCAGCGCCACCACGAGGCTCGCGGCCAGCACGTACGTGCTGCGTTCGACCGCGGGCGGGACGACCTGGGTCCAGCGCCGCTTGAACCACGGGCGCGCCATCACGCTGTGCTGCGCCGCGAAGAGCGCCAGCAGCGCCGCGTCGACCAGGACCGCCGCCCATGCCGGGTCGCTGGCGCCGTCGTCGACGCCCTTGGGGACGCCGACCCCGGCGAGAAAACCGATCGTGTACCCGAACACGAGAAGAAATAGCAGGTAAGCGACTGCTCCGTACCCCAGGACCAGGATTCGCCGTGCCATGACGCCCCCTTGGAAATGATCGTTCGGTCGACCGACCGAATATCTCGGCACGCTATCATTCGGTCGACCGACCGAACAAGAGGGAGACGGGATGACGACAGCGGTACGGATCATGGAGGCGGCGCGGGCGTGCCTGCTCGCCGACGGGTATGCCAGCCTCTCCACTCGCAAGGTCGCGGACAAGGCCGGGATGCCGCTCAGCCAGATCCACTACCACTTCGGGGGCAAGCGTGGTCTGGTGCTCGCGCTGCTCGACCACGAGAACCAGTTGCTCGTCGGGCGGCAGCGGGTGATGTACGCCGCGTCGGAGCCGCTGTGGAAGCGGTACGAGCAGGCGTGTGACTTCCTGGAGGACGACCTTGCGTCGGGGTACGTGCGCGTGCTCCAGGAGATGGTCGCGGCGGGCTGGTCGGACACCGAGGTGGCGCAGCAGGTCTTGTCGATGCTGCGGGGCTGGTTCGTGGTACTCGAAGAGGTGGCCCGGGAGGCGGAGGCTCGCTTCGGGTCGCTCGGACCGTTCTCCCCAGCGGACCTGGCATCCCTGGTTGGCCTGGCATTTCTCGGTGGTGAGGCCGTGATCCTGCTCGGCGACGACGAGTGGGCAGCGAAGGTACGCTCCGCGCTGCGCCGCGTTACTGATCTGTTGCGCACGATGGAAGAGGCGCACATCGATTGACAAAGTTTGACGTCCCGACTTAATCTGCGTGCCCGGTGGCATGTTGGAGGGAGCGTCATGGCTGGTTCGCCGATCGGTCGGCTGCGCCGCATAGGGGTGATCACGGGCGCGGTCACTGCACTGCTGGTCGGCCTCGGCATCACGGTCGCGGTCAACGCCCAGGCGGCCGCCGGCTGCCGGGTGGCGTACTCGACCGCCAGTCAGTGGCCAGGCGGCTTTACCGGAAACATAGCCATCACCAACCTCGGCGACCCGATCAACGGGTGGAGTCTGGTGTGGACATTCCCGAACGGACAGCGCGTCACCCAGGCGTGGAACGCCACGGTGACCATGTCCGGCAGCCAGGCCACCGCGGTGAACGCCGGCTACAACGCCGCGATCGCCACGAACGCGACGGTCTCGTTCGGCTTCAACGGGTCTTGGACCGGCAGCAACACGGCGCCGACGTCGTTCACGCTCAACGGCGTGGCGTGCACCGGAAATGTCGGCGGAACCCCGACCTCTGCTCCTCCCACCAGCGTCCCACCCACCTCCGTGCCCCCCACCACGCCGCCGCCGGCGGGGAACGCGATGGCCGCCGTCGCTGCCATGCAGCCCGGCTGGAACCTCGGCAACTCGTTCGACGCGGTCGGCGCCGACGAGACGGCGTGGGGCAACCCGCGCGTCACCGAGGCGTTGCTGGACAACATCCGCGCGCAGGGCTTCAACAGCATCCGGATTCCGGTCACGTGGAGCAACCACCACGGCGCCGCGCCGAGTTACACCATCGACGCCGCCTGGCTCAGTCGGGTCAAGGAGGTGGTGAACTGGGCGCTCGCCGACGGGTTCTACGTGATGATCAACATTCACCACGACTCGTGGCAATGGATCAACACGATGCCCACCGACCGCACCAACGTGCTCAACCGTTACAACGCACTGTGGACCCAGCTCGCCGCGGCCTTCCGTGACTCGTCCTCGAAGCTGGTGTTCGAGAGCGTCAACGAGCCCCAGTTCACCGGAGCGTCCAACGAAGCGCAGAGCATCACCCTGCTGAACGAGCTGAACACGTCGTTCCGCACCATCGTGCGCCAGTCCGGCGGCGGCAACGCCTCGCGCCTGCTGGTGATCCCCACCCTGCACACCTCCGCCGACGCGGCGCGGGTCGATCCGGCCCTGTCGTGGTTCACCTCGACCAACGACGCGAACCTCATCGCGACCGTGCACTACTACGGCTACTGGCCGTTCAGTGTCAACGTGGCCGGCGGCACCCGCTTCGACTCCACCGTCCAAAGTGACCTGACCGGCGCCTTCGACCGCGTCTACAACGCGTTCGTCTCGCGCAACATCCCGGTCATCATCGGCGAGTACGGGCTGCTAGGCTTCGACCGGCACACCGGCACCATCGAGCAGGGCGAGAAGCTGAAGTTCTTCGAGTTCTTCGGCTACTACGCGCGCAGCCGGCAGCTCACCACCATGCTCTGGGACAACGGCCAGCACTTCGGCCGCACCTCGTTCCAGTGGAGCGACCCCGAGCTGATCGCGCAGATCAAGTCGAGCTGGACCACCCGCTCCGGCACCGCCTCCAGCGACCAGGTGTACGTGCCGCGCACCGGCTCCATCACCAGCAAGTCGCTGACGCTCAACCTGAACGGCACGAGCTTCCAGCGGCTGAGCCAGGGCAGCACCAACCTGGCCAACGGCACGGACTACACGGTGTCCGGCAACGCGCTCACGCTCACCGCGTCGGCGGTCACCCGGCTCGTGGGCAACCGCGCGTACGGTGTCAACGCGAACATCCAGGCACACTTCTCCACGGGCGTGCCGTGGCGGATCAGCATCATCACGTTCGACCCACCGGTAGTCTCCAACGCGACCGGTACGACGAGCTCGTTCGCGGTGCCAACCCAGTTCCGCGGCGACCAGCTCGCCACGATGGAAGCCAAGTACGCCGACGGCACTGGCGCGGGCCCGCACAACTGGACCACGTTCAAGGAGTTCGACGTCGCCTTCGCGCCCGACTACACCGCCAACACGATTACACTGACATCCGCTTTCTTCGCCGAGGTCAACGACGGGGCGCGGGTCACGCTGACGTTCCACTTCTGGAGCGGCACGACCCTCACCTACTACGTCACCAAGTCCGGCAGCAACGTCACCGGCAGCACCACCTGACCCGTCCGGCCCCGGCGACGCACCGACCGGGGGAGGGGGCAGGGCATGGCTGAGGTGGTGCTGCGCGGCGGCCGGCCTTGGGGCAGCGACGGCCCGATGGACGTACTGATCCGAGCGGGAGTCATCGAGCGGATCGAACGGCGGGTCGACGTGCCGGACGCCGACGTGCTCGACGTGTCCGGGCGGCTGGTGCTGCCCGGGCTCGTCGAGTCGCATTGCCACCTCGACAAGACGCTGTACGGCGGTCCGTGGGTGCCGCACACGGCAGGCGACGCGCTGAGCGACCGGATCGCCACCGAGCGCCGCCGTCGTGGCGAGGTCGGCGTGCCCGACGTCGACCGGATCACCGCGTTGCTGGAGCGGATGGTGGTTTCCGGCACCACGCACGTGCGCAGCCACACCGACATCGACCCGGCGCTGGGACTGTCCGGTGTAGACGCGGTCAACGCCGCCGTGGAGCGGCTCGGCGGGGCCGTCACCGTGCAGCAGGTCGCCTTTCCGCAGTACGGAATCCTCGTGAATCCCGGCACCGCCGCCCTGCTCGACCAGGCCATCAAGGCCGGAGTGGCCGCCGTCGGAGGCCTCGACCCGGCCGGCTTCGACCGCGACCCGGTGCGCCACCTCGACGTGGTGTTCGGCCTCGCGGAGAAGCACGGCGCCGCCGTCGACATCCACCTGCACGACGGCGGCACGCTGGGCGTCTGGCAGCTCGAGCTCATCGCCGAGCGCACCGTCGCGGCTGGGCTGGGCGGCCGGGTCGCGGTCAGCCACGCGTACGGGCTCGGCCAGGCCGACGGTGCCACCCAGCGACGCATCGCGGAGCTGCTGGCCGCCGCCGGCGTCGCCGTCGTGACAGCCGCCGTGTACGACTTCCCGGTCGCCCCGGTGAAAGCACTCCGCGCGGCCGGTGTCACCGTCGCGTGTGGACACGACGGCATCCGCGACCTGTGGGGCCCTTACGGCAGTGGCGACATGCTGGAGCGGGCCATGCATCTGGCCTACCGCAACACGTTCCGGCGCGACGAAGACATCGAGCTGGCCCTGGAGGCCGCCACGTACGGTGGCGCGGCGCTGCTAGGGCTGCCCGAGTACGGGCTGCGGCCCGGCGCACCGGCCGACCTGGTCGTCGTCGACGCCGGCACGCCCTCCGAGGCCGTCGTCACCCGGCCACCGCGTGAGCTGGTCCTCAAGCGCGGACGGGTGGTGGCCCGCTCCGGTAGGTTGGTCGGGTGACTGGCGTACATCCGGCCTGGCTGCCAGCGGAGGCATTCCGGGCGGTCGGTTCGCGGCGCGTGGCGGTGCACGGCGACGGGTTGCTCGTCGACACGGTGCGGGCCGAGGTCGCGGCAGCGGGATCGTCGTCATCGTCGCCTCACGACCTGGTGCTGTCGATCGGGTCGTCAGGCTCGCTCGGCGATGAGGGCTTCGCCCTCTCGCGCGCAGACGGTGTCACGACGGTGGTTGCCAACGCGCCCGCCGGCTTGCTCTACGGTTTCTTCCACGTGGTCCGGCTCGGCGAGGCGGCCTTCGGCGCTGACCGTCCGGTCGAGGTGCACCGGCCCGCGCTGCGGCGGCGCATCGTCGACCACTGGGACAACGTCGACCTCCACCCGGCGATAGGCCAGGTGGAGCGCGGCTACGCGGGTGGGTCACTGTTCTGGGAGCGCGGCGCTCTCCGCGTCGACCTGAGCCGGGTACGCGACTACGCGCGGCTGCTGGCGGCATGCGGCATCAACGCCGTGGCCGTCAACAACGTCAACGTGCACCGCTCCGAGGCGCATCTGCTCACCGACCGCCTCGGCGAGGTCGCCGCGATCGCCGCCGAGCTGCGCCCGTACGGCATCCGCACCCACCTGTCCGTCAACTTCGCCTCGCCCATCCTGCTCGGCGGTCTGACCACCGCCGACCCGCTCGATCCGGCCGTGCGCCGGTGGTGGGCCGCGACCACGCGCCAGGTCTACGAGACGATCCCCGACTTCGGCGGCTACGTCGTCAAGGCCGACTCCGAAGGGCAGCCCGGCCCATTCGCGTACGGGCGCAGCCACGCCGACGGCGCCAACATGCTCGCCGACGCGCTCGCGCCGCACGGGGGAGTGGTGCACTGGCGGGCGTTCGTCTACAACCACCGCCAAGACTGGCGCGACCGTTCCACCGACCGCGCCCGTGCCGCCTACGACCACTTCGCACCGCTCGACGGCCAGTTCCGCGACAACGCCATCCTCCAGGTCAAGCACGGCCCGATGGACTTCCAGACCCGCGAGCCCGTCTCGCCCGTCATCGCCGCCATGCCCGGCACCCGCCTAGCGGTGGAGTTGCAGGCGACCCAGGAGTACACGGGGCAGCAGCGACACGTCTGCTACCTGGCTCCGATGTGGAGCGAGGTGCTGCGGTTCCGGCCCAACGGCGATGGCAGGCCCGCGGTGGCAACGCTCGCCCAGACGGGCGGTCTCGTGGCCGTCTCCAACGCGGGCGACGATCGATTCTGGACCGGCCATCCGCTCGCCCAGGCCAACCTGTACGCCTTCGGGCGGCTCGCGTGGGCGCCCGATGCCGACCCGCCAGCGATCCTCGACGAGTGGATCGGCCTCACATTCCCAGACGCACCGCCGCAGCTGCGCCAGACGCTACACGCCATGATGGACGACTCCTGGCGCACCTACGAGCGGTACACGGCGCCGCTCGGCGTGGGCTTCATGGTGCGGCCCGGGCACCACTACGGCCCCGACGTCGACGGATACGAGTACACGCCATGGGGCACATACCACTTCGCCGACCGCGACGGCGTGGGCGTCGACCGCACCCGCGCGACCGGCACCGGCTTCACCGGCCAGTACCCACAGCCGTGGGCGGACGTGTACGAGTCGCTCGACACGTGCCCCGACGAGTTGCTGCTGTTCTTCCACCACGTCCCGTACGGGCACGTGTTGCACAACGGCTCGACCGTCATCCAACACATCTACGACACGCACTTCGCCGGAGCCGACGAGGCGGCGCGGATGCGAGACCTCTGGTCTTCGGTCGGCCACCTCGTCGGGTCCGATGTGGATGCCCGGGTGCGGGAACGCCTCGACGAGCAAGTGCGATCGGCCGCCGAGTGGCGCGACCAGATCAACACGTACTTCTACCGCAAATCCGGCGTGCCCGACGTCAAGGGCCGACGCATCTACTGACGCACCGCGTTGCGGGCATCGGTCTTCATCATGCGAAAGGGGGCACCGACGAGTCCGGCGGTGCCCCCTCGCGTGGGAGCCGGTGTTACTCGCTGACGACGACTATCCGGCGTCGCCTGGCGAAGAAGAACAGTGCTGCGCCGATCGCCACGACACCACCGCCGATTCCGCCGACGAGCGCCGCGTTGGCCCCGGTGACCGGCAGGCCACCGCCGCTGCCGCCGACCGTGACGACCAGCTTGACCTCGTCGTTGGCCGGGTTGGACTCGGCGTTCTCCGGGTACGACCGGACCCGCAGGGTGCCGTCGTCACCCGGCGTGGAGATGATCCGGAGCTTCATCTTCCCCTTGACGCCCTGGTAGCCGGAGGCCTTGGCCGGGAACTCGCCCTCGGTGCTGCAGCTGACCTCGGGCAGTTCCTTGACCGGGTGGCCGCTCTCGTCGAGGAAGTAGCACCACGGCCCATCGTATTCGTCGTCGCTGACCAGCACGGTGCCGGTCGGTGCCTTGAACCTCCAGCCGGCGGCACCGTCGGACGGGCCGTTGTTAATCACCGCGTACGGGATCTCGACGATATCGCCGATGCTGCCGCTGACCGGCTCCGCGGTGACAGCGAAGTCGTGCGTGTTCGGCTTGGTCCAGATGGCGAAGCCGGCCCAGTTGTTGGAGGTGTTGCCCTCGCGCCGGTTGGCGGCCCGGGGGGTGGGCTTCAGATCGGCGACCGCGTCGGCGAACGTCTTTCCGGACGACCCCTTGCGAGTCAGCCGCCTCGGCGCCCGCTCGGACTCCAGGTCGTCGACGAGGCCGACCTGGACGCTTCCGCCAGTCTCCCCAGGGCCGCGCAGGTTCTTGCCGAACGCGACGTGGAAGAGCGACTCGCCAGTCTCATCGACGAAAGCGATTCCTTCGCCGACACCGAGCGGCTCCAGGTCCGGAGGTGCCGGGCAGGTGACCACATTGGGGCCGTACACGTAACCGGCGGGGTGCTCGCCCGGCCACCAGTCCCGGTACTCGCAATCCGAGTACTGCTCGACGATGCCGGCGCCCGTGGGCACCGAGATCTGGACGTACCAGTCGCCGGTCGGTGTGTCGCCGTCGTTGTAGATGGCGGCCGTTACCGGACGCAGGTCGCCGCCGCCGACGGGGTCCTTGGCGCTGTTGATGTCGGCGGTGGATGCGACCAGATCGGGGCCGCTCTCGATGATCGTGACTTCGAGGTCACCGCCGCCGGTGTATTCGGCGCCGTCGGGGCCGAACCCGCGAATCGTGCCCTTGACCGTTCCGGCGGGGCCCGGCTTGGACTGTTGCTTGCTCTTCAGCTCGAACGCGTGCAACCACTCGGTGTGCTCCGCGGCCAAGCCCGGAAGGTGGCACGTGACGATCTGGCCGTCGAGCTGGCAGTAGTCGATCCAGTCGGGCACGCTGATGTCGACGTCGCGTACACCGCTGGCGTCGAACGTCATCGTCACGTCACTGGCCGGCTCGTCGCCCTGGTTGTAGGCGTAGGCCCCGACCAGCCGACCGCTGTTGTCGACTTCGCCGAAGGCGTCGTAGGAAAGCTCCAGCTGCGGTCCCGCGGCCAGCGCGGGCGAAGATATCGAAGCGCCGACGGACGCGGCGACGATCAGTGCGGCCGCGCCTGCCGCCAAGCGTGTCTTCAGGGTGGACATGAGGCTGGAAGTTACACGACTATGCCGCGCCGCACTGCCCCAGGAGGCGCAGGCAACCATGGGTGTCCGAGTGGCGCGAATGGCCGTGAGATGATCGGTGCGTGGTTGACTTTCCCGACGTGGCGGCTGATGAGCGCACCACGCTGGAACAGTTTCTTGACTTCCATCGGCACTGCGTCCTGGCAGCGCTTGCGGGTGTCAGCGACGTTGACGCCAGCCGCGAGTTGCTGCCGGCGACAAGGTTGACGATCGGCGGCATCGTCAAGCATCTGAGCCACGTGGAGGACCTGTGGTTTCAGAAGAAGCTGTTGGGAGTCGCGATGCCGGAGCCGTGGGCGTCGGCGCCGTTGGATGCGGATTCCGACTGGGACTTCAACTCCGCTCGACGCGATTCCGTTGAGCAAGTCAGCGCGCTGTACGTCGCGGCATGTCAGCGGAGCCGCAGCGCGGCCGGCAGGTTTCGCCAACTCGACAGCCTTGCCGCGCAATCCGCGTTCGGCGCGGGTCCGGTCAGCCTTCGGTGGATCTTCCTGCACATGATTGAAGAGACTGCCCAGCACCGCGGACATCTCGATCTTCTCCGCGACGCTCTCGCACAAACGGGATGCCGACCGTCGACGGAATGAGCGTGCGAGCAACAACTGCAACACCGTCGCTCCGCCTACGCCTCAGACACGCGCCCACCGGAACTCTTAACCCTCTGGTCTGGGTTCGGGTGGGACGAGGTAGGTGTGGCCGAGTGCGGTGTGCCATTGGTAGAGGCCGGGGGCGATTTGGTGGTATTGCCAGTGGCCGTGGTGTTTGAGTCCGTGGTCATGTCGGCAGAGGGTGCCGAGGTTTTCCTCCACGGTGGGTCCGCCCAAGGCCCAGTCGTGGATGTGGTCGATGTCGGCGTGGTGGGCGGGGACGCGGCAGCCTGGTGCCCGGCAGGTGCGGTCGCGGGCGGTGATGTGGTCGGTCATTTCGGTGGTGGGTCGGCGGCGGGTGATGCCGGTGTAGATGGTGTTGCCGTCGTACACGGTGAACCGCCATCGGCCTCGGCGTTGTTGTGCGGCGACTTGGCGGGCGATGTCGGCGATGACCGGCCCCCACCCGGCCAACTCGCCGGGTAGTTCGGTGAGTCCGATGAGGGTGGACAGCGGCACGGTCAGCTCGACCCCGCCGCGGGCAGGCCCGGTCGCGGTGTTTGCCGGCGTGGCGGCGCCGGACGTCGTGTCTTCGCCGCCGGTCTCGTCCGGCCCAGTCCCGCCGCCGGCGCTGGCTGTGCCGGACGTGTGGGCGGCCTGGGCCGTGCCGGGTTGCCTACCGTCGGTTGCCTGGCCGGTGCCGGATGCCGTGCGGGCGTCGGATGCCTGCCGGGCGTCGAAGGGTGCGGCCATGCGGGGGGCCTTCGCCGTGCCGGACGGCGGGGGCGCGGTGGGCATCGCCGTGGCGGTGTTGACGCCCTGGAGTAGGTCCAGGAAGGTGTCTGCTCGTAGCTGGTCCAGGGTGCGTTCGTCGCCGCCGCGGCGGGCGGCGCGGGCGATGGCGTCGATCCGTGCGCTCGCGGCGGCGGCGCGTTCGGCGGGTAGGTTGGTGCCGCCGAGGGAGGCGGTGCCTTCGGGGAGGAGGCCGTGGTCCAGGCGCCGGTCGGGCACGCTCTTGTCGCGTCGGTTGCGGGCGG